>CAZSUN010000168.1:0-6114 GCA_964610045.1 uncultured Sphaerobacteraceae bacterium | reverse complement strand
CGATTCTTCCGCGATAGAGCAGCCGATCCTGTCGACATTCAGTTCCAGCGATTTCCAGCTTCATCGCATCTATCATGGCATTTTCTGGTTGCGCAACGACCCGGGAGAGATCAGGTTGTTCTTGGACGATTCAGTCTCCTTCAACCGGTTTTGGGCACTTGGTGGACATGGTCCCCAAAATATGGAATCGGGGGAAAGCAATCTCGTTGAGATTCAGGATCCCGGCGCCTCATATGCCCCACTGTTTACTGGCGGGAAGCTTCGGGTTGTCGGGCTTGATGGGAGCCCGGAGAAAATCAGCGGCCATGGCCATGTCGTCAGCGAATACACGGCGTGGGCGCTCTACGACCAGGTGGCTCATGCCTGAAACCCGCGACCGGCCTCGTTCGAGGTCCTTCGATCCCCGGCACACCTCATGTGAAGACCACCCTCAGTCACCGCCACAGGCGTGAGCGTGGCCCCTCTCCTCGTGTATATCGCTCCGCAATTGGCGAGAAGCGCCCCCGGTGCGTGCGCTCGATACTGGGCAGGCGACATTCGAAGCACCCTTGCACCGGAGGTATCCCTGCGTGATCGTCACCGACCGCATCCCCGCCTTGCCGCCCATCGTCTCCCGCCAGGAATGGAAGGCCGCCCGCGCCGAACTCCTGCTCCAGGAAAAGGCCCTCACCCGCCAGAAGGACAAGGTCAGCGCCGCCCGGCGTCGCCTGCCAATGGTGGAAATCACCACCCCATACACCTTCGAGAGCGAAAGCGGCACTGTCTCCCTGCTCGATCTTTTCGACGGCCGCACCCAGCTCATCGTCCAGCACTTCATGTTCGGCACCAACTGGACGGAAGGCTGTGTGGGCTGCTCGATGATGGCCGACCACATCGCTCCCCTGCAGCACCTTCACGCTCGCGACACCTCGCTGGTGCTCATCTCTCGCGCCCCGCTCGCCAAACTGCTTGCCTACCGGGAGCGCATGGGCTGGAACCTGCCCTGGGTCTCCTCCGCTGGCTCCACCTTCAACGACGATTTCCATGTCACCATCGACGAGAACGAAGAGACTGGAATCAGCAGCTTCATTCGCCACGGCGATCAGGTATTCCACACCTGGTTCACCTCCGGCCGAGGGGTCGAACCCATGATCGGCGTGCTCGACCTTCTCGACATGACTCCCCATGGCCGCCAGGAATCGTGGCAGGATTCGCCCGAAGGCTGGCCACAGGGATCAACTGGCGACTGGTGGAACCGGCACGACCGGTATGGCACGTCCGCCAGCGAGTGCTGTCACTGAGCGCCCGCCAACCGACGCAAACACGAGAGCGGGGGTCCTGGCTGAGAGCCTCCCGTTCTCATTGCCCAGGGGGCGCTGATACGATCCCGTTTGGTTGCGTTCAGGCACGATAACGGCTCATGCGATAGGCGTTTCGACACCGATCCGTATCACCTACAGGAATGGGAATCATGCAGCTACTTCTCACGTCCGCCGGTATCAGGAACCCAAGCATTCACAACGCGCTGCTCGACATGCTCGGCAAGCCGATCGCCGAATGCGGCGCCCTCGCCATTTCCACCTCGTCGTACGGGCATCCCATGGCGGGACCCGAGGCGGCCTGGCGGTTCTACAGTGGTCAGGAAACCGAAACACCCATGGTCGAACTGGGGTGGAAGTCCGTGGGGGTGCTGGAGCTCACCGCCCTTCCCAGCCTGGACGAAGCGCTCTGGGTTCCCAGGCTCAGGGAAACCGATGTGCTGCTGGTGAATGGCGGTGACCCGATGTACCTGCACCACTGGATGCGCGAATCCGGATTGACCGATCTCCTGCCCTCGCTGGACATCGTCTGGGTGGGCCTCAGCGCCGGCAGCATGGTGATGACGCCCCGCATTGGGCAGGACTTCGTCGGCTGGAAGTCTCCCACCGGCGGAGACGAGACGTTCGGGTTCGTCGACTTCGCGATCTTCCCGCACCTCGATAACCCCGGCTTGCCGGAAAACACCATCGCCAACGCCACTCGCTGGGCCGGGAAGATGCCGATCCAGTCGTACGCCATCGACGACGAGACCGCGATCCGGATGGTGGACGGCAAACCCGAGATCATATCCGAGGGGCATTGGCAACACTTCCCTCGCTGACACCGGCTCGGCGCGGGGTGTGCGTACGGGCGGACCGGTCACCGATGTCGCCCGCGCTCATCCTTTCGCTACTCAGGTGACTGTCGTCCGCCCTATGCGCGAACCGGTGTTGCCTCCGCCACGGGCAGCTTCGGCGGGTGAGTGGCGAAGATGAAGATACCGGCCGAGAGCGGCAGGAGCATCAGGCCGATGATCGCCGGCACGTACCCGCCGAAGTAATCCGCCGCGATCCCGAACGGCAACGGCCCGATCGCCGACCCAAGCAGGCTCACCGCCATCCCAAACCCGCGAATGCTCCCCAGGTGCCTGCGCCCGTAATAGGTCGGCCAGGCGACATCGATCGCGATCATCATCGCGCCACTCGTAGCGCCGCGCAGCACGCCATAGAGCACCGCCACGACGGCGTACCCCGAAAACAGCAACGCCAGCAGCGTCACGCACATCATGAACAGGCAGACGCCGATGGTGAGGCGGGGAGACAGCCGGTTTCCCAGCCAGCCCATGCCGAGGTTGGCCGCCAGCATGCTCGCCGCCTCGATGGTAAAGGTGGCCGCGGCAATCGTTTCGGGAGTCCCACGGTCGACGAAAATCGCCGACTGGTGCAGGTGCTGTCCGGTCGTGATCAGGGGAGGCACCGCTCCGGCGAGGACCAGCGCCCAGAACGCGGGTGTCTGCTTCGCCTCGGCCAGCGAAAAGCCCACCCCGGCATCGGTCACCGGCGCAACGCCATCGGCGTCAGGTCGCGCGCCATCGGGGTATTGCCCAACGTCTTCCGGCCGGTCGCGTACGAACCGCAGCACCACCGGCACGATCACGATGACGAGGGCGACCGCGGCGATACGCCAGGCCATCCGCCAGCCGAACTGGTCGATCAGCCATGAGTTGGCCAGCGGCAGGAGGGCGATGGCGGCCACGCTGGAAAGACCCAACAGGCTGAATGCCCTGGCGCGTTGCCGGTAGAACCAGTTCGGGATCAGCACCCTCGCCGCCAGCGGCATCGTTCCCTGGCCGAATGTGCGGATCATCGGGAATCCGAGGAACAGCATCCATGGGCCGGTCGCCAGGCTGAGCACGATCAGGCCCGCCGCCAGCCCAACCGCGCCAATCGCCATTACCTTGCGATTACCCCAGCGCTCCAGCGGCTTGCCCATCCACAGCAGCACCAGCCCGCCGATGCCGGTTCCCAGCGCGTAGGCGGTGGAAAGCAGGGAGCGGGAGATGCCGAGGTCCTCGATCACCGGGTCGACGTACACGGAGACGGTGTACGTCAGGCCCGAGGAGCTGGCGAACACGGCGAGTCCGCAGATCGCCAGCATCCACCAGCCAAGGAATCGGCCAGACTGGGCCAGGCGGCGCGTCCGTGGCCGGGACAGGAATGTACGCGTTGTGCCCATGGGCGGTAAAAGGTCCCCGCGCGAGATCAGACCCGCCATTCTCCTGACGGCGGGTGCCTGTCAGTATCGCCAATCACCGGGCATGCGCAATCCCGCCCCCACCGCGCGACCATGTGACACTGCCCCAACTGCGACATCCGACTGGCGGTAGCCGTCAACTAACAGGTGGGTTCGCGTTTGCAAGTGGCGGGTATTCTCTCGTCATGACATACTTGCCTCCCCATCTATTCAGCCACATATATCCACACTTATTAATTATCGCAATGTAATTGTAAAATGAATTGAATATATTCAATTAATTCATTGCCAATAAATACCAATTATATCTGAATAAGTCAACGGATTACATGGTCCATTTCGTACATGTAATATGTTTGACAAATCAGATCATTGGGTATAGTCTATCCTAACTATTCTCCGATCAATTCATTTTACCCGTCACTGGAACCAGCGATGCTCGGTCGTCAAATCTAAGTGTCATTATCACAGAAAGGTGAGCTTGAGATGGCTAGCCAACCTGCACCACTAGAAGACAGAGTCAGTTTGCTGGAAAGAAAATTGGCAAGTCAAGGCTTCCAGCTCCTAGCCACCAGAACCCTCATGCTCGAATTCGCAAAACGCCGACTTGACAGAGATCCCATTTTTGCATTTTTCGAAACCCCTGAGATCTGGGATGAAATATACGCAGACCAGGAAATGATCTCATGTGTCAGCGACTGCCAAGGCGCCTACGGTAATGCACAGCAAAAATGTAGCGGCAAGAGTGGAGCCGAATTGGAAGCTTGTCTGACTGAATATGGTTCGCAACTTGCTGAATGCGTCGGAGGGTGTCACAGACCGTTCTGACAATAGGACCGTCCTCTTCCCGTAGGAACGACTCCGCATCATTCCTACGGGAAGCGACGGTTTGGCGCGCTCTGAACCTACACCACCCGGTTCCGCAGCCGGTCATGCTCGCCACCCGAACCATTGCCATTCATGCCGGTCCCGAACACCACGCCGACCACGAGCCGCTCCTCGCTTGAGGCGTGGGCGATCATGTCCTCGATCTTCCAGTAGATCCACCCGGAGTGCTTCTGGGCGATAGTCTCACCGTTGATCCTGCTGGTCACTCGAAGGGCACAAGTTTCATAATGCGTTCCTTGGGTGCGATAGTGAGGCCTGGCTCACGACGAGAAACGCGGCGATTTGCGCGTGGCGTATCCCGGTAAAGGACCGTTCGTTTGTAGGGACCGCCCCTGTGGCGGTCTTCTTTGACGCTCAGGACCGGTCCTGGAGTCACCGACGGCATGGCGCGGATTCGGTCAAGGCTGACAACGCCATCGGGGGCGATTGCTCCACGTCCAGAACGCCAGGCGCCGGCCAGGGCTATTCGACGGCGAGGGTGTAGAGCGCGCGCTCGCGCTTCTCGAGCAGCGGAATGATTGTGCCTTCGATGATCGACTGGAAGTGAGGCGTTTCGCGGTGGGCCGCCAGCGCCTCTTCGTCGGTGTAGTGCTCGTAAAGCAGGAAGTCGTCGGGGTTCTCCCGCGACCGGCTGGCCTGGAACAACGCGCAGCCTGGCTCGAACTTCTTCACCTCCACCGCCATCCCGCGGAGGTGCTCCTCTACCTCATCGCCGGTACCCGGTTTGCCAAAGTAGTACGCCGCCAAAACGATCATGTACAGGCATCTCCTGATACGTGTTCGCCACCGGCGGCACGGCCGGTGGCGCGTTCACACGGGCGAGGAAGCCCTCGCTACTCGTCGACAATCGCCACGGCCCGCACCGGGGAGCCGGTGGTATTGACCCACTTAACCGGAAATACGGAAAGCCTGAACCCATGCGGGGAAGGAATGAGGTCCAGGTTGGTGAGGTTTTCGATGTGGTACCACTCGCGCTCCATCATCACGCGATGGGCTTCCCAGAACTGCTTGCGTTCGAACATCGCCCACACCGGCGGATCGAAGGTGATGGCGTCGATCCCCATCATCTTGATGCCCTGGTCCAGCAACCAATGCACGGCCCCCGCCGTCATCCCGGGATGGTCGCGCAGGTAGCGCCGATCATCCTGGTAGGCGCCGGCGCCGGTGTGGATCAGCACGATGTCCAGCGGCTTCAGGGTGTAGTCGATGGCGGCCAGCGCCTGCTGAACCTCCTCCGCCTGAATCCCGTCGCCCGGCTGCTTGTGCCGGAAATCGAGCACCACGCCATCGCCATAGCAGTACTCAAGCGGTATCCCCTCCGGGCCGGGCGCGTCGTCGCGCATGTGGCGCAGCGAATCCATGTGGGTGCCAACATGGTCGCTCAGCTCCACCCGGTAGGTGGCGGTCAGCCAGTCGACGCCGAATTCGGTCGCGCCAATCGCCTCGGCATACTCCGGCCAGCTCTGGTACATCTCCAGCGTGGGCGAAATGATCTTGGGAAACGTCACCATCTCGTTGTGAACAGGCATGCTGAGATCGATCAACCGGGTAGGCAAGTGGAAACTCCCCTCGAAGCGCCAGCGCGGCACGAACCGCCCTACAGGATCAGCATCCCGCCATCCACGTACAGCGACTGCCCCGTGACATAGCTGGAATCGTCGCTGGCCATGAACACCACCGCCGGTCCCATCTCGC
>CAZSUN010000167.1:0-6188 GCA_964610045.1 uncultured Sphaerobacteraceae bacterium | reverse complement strand
GTGTCTCGGGGCGACCCACCGTGACCCATCCGGCCGGCAAACATCGTAGGGGAGGATCAGCGAGCCGCCAGGCGAGCGTGTGTCCTCCCGCAGGATCCTCCACAGCACTCCGTTCCACGAAAGGCACCCATGCCCCGCCGAATCCTCCGAACCATCCTCCTCGGTCTCATCCTCCTGCCGATTCTCGCCGGGGTCCGGCCCGCCGCCGCGCAGGATGCCGCCCTCGATGTCACCACCCTCGAAGGTCTCCAGCGCTCGGTGATGCGCTCCTACGGCCTCGACTACATGGCGATCTTCGACGCCATGGCCACGCCAGGATCGGAGATCGCCAACCCGCAGGGCGTCATCTTCCTCTGGGCCAACCTGCTGGAGTTCGACACCGCCGAGCACGCCCAGGCTGCCATGGGAACCCTGACGGAGGCTGCCAACAGCACGGGCGGCATCACCGTCTCCGGTGCGCCGGTCTCGGAGTTCCAGCTCGATCTCGGGGAGGAAAGCGTCTCGTACCTTGAGTCACAGGAGATCGACGGCCAGCAATCGAACGCGATCCTCACGCTCGTCCGGCAGGACCGGTACATCTATTTCGTGATCATGACCGCGATAGACGCCGAGGCCGAACCGATCCTGACCCAACTCGTCACATCCATGATCGACACGCCAGCTGGCGAGGGGGACGGCACCTTCATCGCAGGTGGCACATCGACCGGCGGTCTCTGGGACAAGCTGCCGTCACTCGGCAATCCGCTGATCCCGAACCTGATCGCTTCCGACGCCGTTATCTTTCCTGTCCCCGAGGGAACGGCACCGGCCTAACGTGGGGCCGTTCGGGTTGCTGATGGCGTGTCTCGGCCCCGGCGTAGCACGACGCTGACGCGTGGCCTGTTGGGCTGCCGATCGCGCGACCAGGCTCTCTTGCAGACGCTCCCTCCGTGGTGACACCAGGGAACGAAGGCACCGATCAACCAGGCAGCAGCATCCTGAGCTGCTGGGCGATGTGGACGCAGTGCCGAATCAAACCTTCCGGCGCCGCATCGCTCGTAGCCCAGTTGCAGGCGTTCAGCACCGCGCCGGCAAATGCCCAGGCGGCCAGATCGTCTTCCGGCATGCCCCACGCGTTCGCGCAAATGGCTATCCGGCGCGACGCCAGGTCGATGTAGTCCGATCGCTCCGACACCCACGAAGGGTTGTACATCCAGGCGACGATATCGAATCCCGGGTCACCATGGAGCCCCTTCGGATCGATAATCGTCCAGGCGCCCGACCTTCCCTGCAGGATATTGTGGTGCTGGAAGTCACCATGCAGCAGGTACGATCGTGTGGATCCGGCGAGGAGTGCAGTGGCCAACTCCTGCGCGTGCTCGACCAGGTCCGTATCGAGGAGTTCCGGCCGCGGCGCCCAGTCGAACAGTGCGCGCATCCACTGACGCAATGGGTGAAGACCCGTCGGATCCTCCACGGGCCGCCAAAAGTCCCGCATCAACGTCGCCGCCAGGTGCGTCGCGTCCTCGTCGGTCATGGTCACATCTCGAAGCTGCGTACCTGGCACGATCCGCTCAACGACCATGATGCTGCTGTCGAAATCGACATCGTGGAGGCGTGCGAGGTTGCCACTCGCCGCCAGCCTCAGGGCGGTCGCCTCGGCGCGGAACTCACCTGCCAGCGGAGATGACTTGATCACCACCTCGCCCAGCTCTGCCGAGTGCCCGAACAACACCAGGGTGATGACGGTATCGGGAATGACCGGGTCCAGCTCGACGCCCCATTTGGCGCACACCCGCTCTACGGTTACTGGCAGCGAATCCAGCCAGCCTGGCGTGATCGCCCGTTGATCCCACTTGCTGACGGTGTCGATGAGCTGACGTGGCACAGGGACGCCAGTGTGCAAGACAAGCTGCTCGAAACTCATGTGTGGCTCGACTTTCAGTTCGTTGACATCGGAGACGGGCATGGCTCTGCCTCATCTCCAGTCCCTGAGACATGTTCACATCCGGGAGGAAATCCCGTACAGTGCGTTGGGGCCCACCTTCCAGTTCGGACGTGATTCTGGCACTTTGCAGGGATATCGAGCGCCAGCCAGAGGCGTTCCAGCCGAGTGAAAGAAAATCCCATGCGCGCGCGTGACATCTCTCAAGGTGCTGGCGTCTCCCATCCTTCGGTTGCTGGCTGGCAGCCTATGGCACGCCAGGACCATCTGGTGATAAGCCCGGTTGGCGATGAGGTGTTGGTGTACGACCGGATCTCGCATCACGTCCATCGACTCAACACGATCAGCCACGCGATATGGTCCATGTGCGATGGCACCCGAACCCTGCCTGCCCTGGCGCAGGCAGCCGGGGTGGTGCTTAACACTGACCTGCCGCTCGATGTGGTGAACCTTGCCCTGGCACAGTTGGGTCGTGCTGGCCTATTGGTGAATGACCAATCGCCCGGAGTGTCGAAACGCCAGTCCCGGCGAGATCTGGTGAAACGGGCTGCGGTCGCAGGCGGGATCTCTCTTCCCACCCTCGTCTCGATCACCGCCCCGGCGGCGGCAGGCATTGGCTCCTGCCGTCAGAACGGCGCTACCTGTGCACAGGGTTCCGATTGCTGCAGTAGCTATTGTCCGGTCGGTACCTGCATAGACGACCAGACGCGGTGTGGGAAGCTATGCGGGAGCGGTTGTGGTGGCATTTGTACAAACTGCGTAGTGTCACGCTATGGGCCAGGTAACGTCCCAATACGCACTTGCGAGCGCTAGTGCCGTACCCCATCCCTGTCGACGCATCGCGCGTCAACGTACCCGAAACACCTCGGTGAGACCTTCACACATCTGACGAAACGGGTGCGTCATCCCGGCCCTGGGCATGATGGTACTGCCGTGTCTCTCACTGCGGCCTTCCTGTGGTACACAGGGGCATACGTGCATCGGCGCAGCGTCGCAGGGAGGACTGCCCCACACCATGACCGACATCGCATCGAACGGCGCGGCCACATCCCGCCACCTCCAGAGCCAGCCCGGCATCAGCCAGCACACCAGCCCGAACCGCCCGACCGGCCGGCGTGAAGTCGAACTCTACGTCCGCACCTACACGACGCTGCTCCAGAGTTCCGGCGCCATCGGCGTTTCCTCACTGGAGCCCGCCCACCTCACCGCCAACTCCTCCCTCCACGCCGGCGCCGAAGAACCGAAGCCCGACCTCAACGCTTTCCTGTATTCCGCCAACCGGATACCAGCCTGCATCGCCGAGGTGAATCACATCATCCTCGGACAGACCGTGCGCGCCTTCGAGCGCGCCGGGTACGAGGACATGGAGTCATGGGCCTCGGTTTCCGCTCCAGGCCGCCGCCGCCGCTGGCACTGGAACGGCGGAGACACCCTCGCTGCCTACATCGCCTCCACCTCCGATCTCGACGATCTCATCCCCTCGATCGTGGCGTACCAGATCGAGTGGGTGAAAATGCACCGGTTGCTGCGCGCGGAAACCGGCGCCAGCGAACTGATCCTCGCCGCGGCGGCTGGCCAGGCCCCAACACCGGAGGGTCTCGCGATCATCAAGGAGACGCTGCTGTTCGACGAGGGCGACTGGTCCCGCCTGATCGGTGTGTGGGGCGACCGCTTCTGGGTGAACCTGGCGGCGGTCGCGACCGTCCGCAAGCGGATGGACATCCACATGCTGGGTGGCACCTACCTCGGGTATGGCCGTTCGGTTCGCTCCTGGTGGCGCCCGATCGCCCAGAAGGCCACCGAGAAAGTGCTGCGCGAGCGGCCGATCTATTTCGTCTCGTCGAACACCCACAGCATCGTCAATACCCTCTCCGGTGTCGCTACCCGCCGCAAGGACCAGCTCACCACCTTCATCCGCGACACGAAGCACCCGGAGCTTCTGCCCGAACTCGTGAAGTACGAGCGTGGCGACCAACTCTCCTCGATGGAAAACCTCCTCTACTTCGCCGCCCGCCCCTGGTTCTATGGGCCGGAGCGCTCGACCGAACGAAAACTCCGCGAGGAGGAGGAACGGTCCGTCGGCATCACCCACGTCAATGCGTCAGGGCCGGTCGATGTCGGTGTCCAGATCATCGACCTCGCGAAACTCGACCCGACCCAGTTCGACTCTCGCCTCGCCGGATTCGATCCGCGCGGCTCCGACGCGGTCATCATCAACATCAACTATCCGCTCGGCATGGCCGCCTACCACATCATGTCGCAGGCCGGCGTCGCCACCGACCAGTTGCGCGGTGTCTACGTACTCGGCAAGGCGGCCACCCTCAACGGCCGCATCGGCGATGTGATGCTCTCCGACGTTGTCTACGACGAGCACTCCGGAAATACGTACTGGTTCGACAACTGCTTCGACTACGAGATGATTGCCGACTACCTCGTCTTCGGCGCTGCCCTCGACAGCCAGAAGGCCGTGACGGTCAAGGGCACATTCCTCCAGAACGAAGGCTACCTCGACTTCTACTACCGGGAGAACTACACGGTGGTGGAGATGGAAGCCGGGCCGTATCTCAGCGCCCTCTACGAAGATGTCTTCCTGGAGCGCCACCCCACCAACACCGCGATCAACATGGCCCCGCTCGCCGAACACCTCGACCTCGGCGTGATTCACTACGCATCGGACACCCCGTATACCCGTGCCCACACCCTCGGCGCCCGCGGCATGTCGTACTACGGGATGGATTCGACCTACGCCTCGACCATTGCCATCCTCCAGCGCATCTTCCGCAAGGAGGCCGAGCGCATGGGGCACTCCGCGTGAGCCGGCCCATCTCGGCGCTCCGGTCATACGTCCGGGTCCGATTCCAGGAGTGCGACCCGCTGGGTCATGTGAACAACGCGGTCTACATCAACTACCTCGAGCAAGCAGCGATCGACCACGCTGCCCTTGCCGGGTGGCCCGCCGACCGGCTTCGTGCGGAGGCGGGAGCGGTCTTCGTCGCGCGGCGGCACGAAATTTCGTACCACCGGCCAGCCTTCGAAAACGACATCCTCGAAGTCGTGACCTGGCCCGACGACATGAGCGGCGCCCGCGCATTCCGCAACTACCGGGTTTCGCGGATCGAGGGCGATCCGTACAATCCTCCGAACACTGCGCTCATCGATGGCGACGACCTGCCCGAAGGTCCGCATCACTTGCTCGTGGTCAGCGCTCGCACCGAATGGGCGTTCGTCGATCTCGACCGTGGCAGGCCAGTCCGGATTCCGGAAGCCGTCGTCCGTGACTTCCTGAAGGAGCCCCCCGCGTGAAGATGATCCAGGTCGGCGTTGGCAAAATGGGGCAGCACTGGCTCGGCCTGCTTGCTGAATCGGACCAGATCGAGTTGGTCGGCATCGTGGAACCCGTGCCCGCGCTGCGGGAAGCTGCGATCGATCGCGTCAATCTCGCACCAGGGAAAGCGCACGCGTCCCTCGACGACGCCATGGCGGCGACCGAGTTCGACGCCGCAGTGATCGTCACACCGCCCGCCACGCACCGCCCGATCGCTGAACAGCTGCTGCGCGCCGGCAAGCACGTCCTCACCGAGAAACCGCTGGCGACCTCGCTGGATGACGCACAGGCCATGATCGCGGTCGCCGCCAGCGCCGGCCGCACGCTGATGGTCGCCCAGAACTACCGCCACAACGGGCAGATCGCCGCCGTCCGCGCCCTTGTCGCGTCGGGGAAGACAGGCGAACCACGAAGCGTTTCGATCCGGTTCGACAAGGACTCCCGCACCATGTTCGGCGAGGGCGACTTCCGATACTCGATGCCAAATGTGCTCCTTGTCGATATGTCGATCCACCACTTCGACATGCTCCGGGCCATTACCGGCCGTAATGCCGGGCGGGTCTACGCCCAATCGTGGCATGTGCCAGACGGCAACTTTGCCGGTGATGCCGCCGTGACCGTCCAGATCACCCTCGACGGCAATCTGCCGGTCACCTACCGTGGCAATTGGGCCACCGATGCGCCGGAAACCACCTGGAACGGTGACTGGGAGATCGTCTGCGAGCGCGGCCGGCTGCTCTGGCAGGTTGATGCCAGCGGCGAGTCGCCGATCACCTGGCTGCCATATGGCAGCGAACCGGAAACGATCGAGCCGGTCCCACTGCCGGCGTCGGGGCAGGAAGGCCTGCTCCGCGAGTTCGTGGAGGCCGTCGCAACTGGCCGCGACCCCGACACGTCGGCCACCGACAACATCAACAGCATCGCCATCGTCTTCGCCGC
>CAZSUN010000166.1:4594-6214 GCA_964610045.1 uncultured Sphaerobacteraceae bacterium | reverse complement strand
ACGCGGCACTTCACGCTCTGGTCCTCGGCTACCTGCCGACACGGTGACATGCCTCCCCTCCACGCCCGTAGGGCGGGCCCTTTGTGGCCCGCTGCAATGAATGGATTGTGGCCATCGACGTGCCCCCAAAACACGTATTACCTGGCACACAAAAGGAGCGCGGGTGGGAAATCCCGCGCTCCCATGTCGCCCGTTATCGGGTGCCTGGATGATTACTTCTTGACGTAGACCGACACGCCGTCGTCCCACGTCGTGACCTTGACCCCCGCGCTCCTGGTAATGCGGCCGACCCCGGTCTTGAGTCCGCGCAGGCTCTTGCCGGAATCCGGATCGAGCTTCAGCACTTCATCCTTCCTGAGCCGGTCGAGCGCGGCCAACAATTCCTCAGCCGCCTTCGACCGTTTTTTCGGCACCGCCGGTGCTTCTGCTTCCTTGATCACCTGAATGTTCATGCCTCATCCCCTGCCTGGATAAGTGGCGAATAAGTCGGTGAAGATACTACCGCATAATCCAGGATTTCAACAGGTCAACCATGATCCCAGGACGATCCGGCGCAAATACCAGCCAGGTTCGGGTCAAGAGATGATCATTCTGATGGCTGGAGAGTTTGAGACAGGAGGTGCCTGGAATTGTGTTCCAATCAGCAACATGCACGTTGCCGTAGCGCTACTTGCGGCGCGTCTTGTTGTTGCTGTCGTCCCACGGCATCCAGGTGGTCTTGCGGCCGGCGCCGCCCGCCAGTCGCAGCAACCACACCACCACCAACACCCCGACCAACAGCGTGATCAGCCCTCCGATCGATGACGTGGCGCGGAGCACAACCAGGATCAACACCCCGACCACGATCAGCGGGATCCACTGGATGGGACGGCCCGACTGCGGGCCTACCTGCGGTGCCTGTCCCGGTACGGTCGGCGGCACCGGAACCCGCCGGGGCGCTGGCGTGATTGGGGGAGGGACCGGCGCTTCGTCAACGACGTTCGTCGCCTCGGCTGGCCGCGCCCGGCGCACCAGCGTCGGGGCGGTGGCAGCCGGTTCCGTCACGATGGCGGGGCTGGCGCCCTCGAAGGTCACTTTCGCGCCTGCCAGTTCGGCCTCGACTTCCTGGGCCAGGGCCGAATCGCTGGTCGCCATCTGCGCCAACTCTTCGGCAGTGGCAGCGCTGGTTTCACGGGTGGCCGCCTCGACATCCTCCCCCCGCGCGCGCCGCATCGCGTCGTCGATCGGGCTCAGGCTGGCCGGCGTGTGCACGACTGGAGGTGGCAGGGCGGAAGATGGTGGAGGGATGGTGCCGGTCGGCACCGTCGGATCAACGACCGGTGTGGCCGGAGTGAACGGGACCGACAAGATGGGATCGGAACCCGGCGGGGTGTACTCAGTATCCGCGACAGCCCCGCCCAGCGAACCAACCGCCGCCTGGTAGGCTGCGAGCAGGACGCCGCACGACGGGCACGTGACGTCAGTGGCACCCACCGCCGCGCCACAGTTGCCACACGTCGCGGTGTCGCTGCGGGAACTGGTCTCGGTCATCGCTGCTCCCTCCGGCACAACCGTCGATTCCGGGCACTCCTCGCTCACCCCCGGTGAATCCTCTCCACATGATAGTTGACCGCCGGAACC
>CAZSUN010000166.1:0-4494 GCA_964610045.1 uncultured Sphaerobacteraceae bacterium | reverse complement strand
TGCAGATATCGCTTGCTGTGCTATACAACGGGGCAGCCGCCAACGACTCGTGCAGCGATGGCAACCGGAAACCTACCCACTGAACGGCTGCCGGGTGACGGCAGGGAGACCCCGACCACCGTGACAATACCCCCGGACGACGCACCATCACCCGAGAGCAGCCGCGACCCCGTCCGCAGTGGCGACGGCCGTCCGCTGATTTTCTGCGGCATGTGCGGCGCCCTCAATCCCGCCACCAATCACTACTGCGCGGCCTGCGGCACGACCCTTGTCGATGCGTTTCATGCCACCGAGGGCCTGCGCGTCTACGAACGGCCCGACTCCGCCTCCCGGTTGATCGAGATCGTGCCTTCCGGTACCGAACTCGACATCGTCGAGCAGCGGGACCCGCACGAGGACTTCCTTCGCGTACGCCTGGAATCGGGGAAGCTCGGCTTCATCCGGCTTCAGGAAGTGGATGCGATGGCCGGCTCCCCACTCCCCACCGGCGCCCTGCCGACACCCGACATCAACACCCACGCGCGCGGATGCGTGTCCCAAACCGGCGCCCTCGGCGCGGTTGCCCTGGTCATCGTCCTGGGTATCCTGCTCTTTGCCGTCATGCTCCGTTCCAACACCTACGACCGGGGGACGATGCTGATATTCGGCTGCTTCGGTCTCGGTCCCCTGTTGATCCTGACCATCGGCATCTACCTCTACGCCAGCACCCGCGACGACCGGATCGAGGCGGAAGCCGAGGAAGCCATGTACGAGCAACAGCAGCGTGACCAGGCGCCGGGAGAATAGCCGTGGAGATCGAAGGACGGCTCGAAGGCATGCAACAGTACCTGCTGCACGGGCAGCCGTACTGGCGCATCTTCTTCACGCACACTGACGACCCCGACACCATCCATCAGTGCCAACTGGCCGAACACGAGGTCGATCCAGGCCTCCAGATCGGCGACCACATCCGCATCACCTACCTGATGCGAACCGTCCTGGAAATCCGCCGCGCACCCGGTACGTAAGGGAAACCGCCGCGGGTAGACGTGGTGAACCTGCCGATGACCACACCCTCAACCGAGCCAGCAATCGACTTCGAGCGCCTGCCGGCTCCCGATGCCGGGCAGGACTGGCTGGTTGCCTGGCATCCGCCATCTCTCGTGCCCATGGGAACGCCACACGGCGCCACCGCCATCTGTATGGCGCCGGATCGGAGCGTTGTCCTGGTCCGGACCAGCGGTGGATTGTGGAGCCTGCCGGGCGGACGGCCCGAACCGGGAGAATCCTGGGAGCAGACCCTGTATCGTGAGGTGCTTGAAGAAGCGTGTGCGCGGGTGACTTCGGGACGCCTGCTCGGCTATGGGCGCGGGGAATGCACTCGTGGCCGCGAAGCAGGATTGGTCCTGGTTCGCTCCCTCTGGCTGGCCGAGGTCGATCTCCTGCCGTGGGGACCGGAATGGGAGATGACCGATCGCGATCTGTTTCCGGCGGCCGAGGCGCTCGACCTGGTGCGAGATGCCTTGCCCGGTGGCCACAAGCGAATCATCACCCGCATGTTCCAGGAGGCGGATCTGTCAGCATCATAGGTGGCGTGCGATGGTTGTCCCATGTTGTCCCTGGGCCACGCGATGCGAACCGGCAATCTCTTGCCGGGACGACGGTCAAGGCGTACAAGGACGCAATTTCGACAAGCCTGGGGGAGTTGACATCCGATGCAGATCACATTCCTGGGTACCGCCGCGTCCGAGGTCTTTCCCGACCCGTTTTGCCGGTGCGACGGGTGTGCCGCCGCGCGACGCGAAGGTGGACGCTCCCTGCGCCTCAATTCCGCCGCCCTCATCAACGACGACCTGCTGATCGACCTGGGGCCAACACTTGGGGCCGTGGCGATGAATCTCGGCATCGACCTGGCCGGCGTGCGGTACGGGCTGCAGACCCACCGGCACGAAGACCATCTCGACGCCCTCACGCTCGAGAACCGCCAGCCCCGATCCGGTCACCCAATGCTGGACGGCATGAGCCAGCTGCTCCTCCACTGCTCGCACCCCGTGCAGGACCGGATCGACCGCATCCTCAAACTTCGTGAGCGCGACACAACCATTCGCGACCCGGCCACCGCGGCCGCGTTCGGACTGGAGGTCGTGACCATCGCACCCTGGCAGGCATTCCAGGCCGGCTCGTACCGGGTGCAGCCGGTCGCCGCCAGTCACGACGAAGGGCACGAGTCAATGCTGTTCGCCCTGGAGGACGTGCGCGACGGGGGCAGGATCTTCTACGGCACCGACACCGGACCGCTCGCACCGGAGACCTGGACTCGCCTGGCGGGCATGGGATGGATCTTCGACCTCTTCGTCCTCGACCACACGTTTGGGTTCGGCGATCGCAGCACCGGCCACCTGAACGCCGATCAATTCCTGGAAGAGGTGACGGCAGCGCGCACCGCCGGCGTGATCGGGACAGGAACCCGGATCATCGCCACCCACCTCGCCCACCACAGCCACCCGGCCCACAGCGAGATCGCAGCCTGGGCGGAACAGCGCGGCTACGAGATCGCCTGGGACGGCTGGACCGTGGCGACCGGTCTACGTTCCTGAGACGACATTCGCCTGGAGCGCGGCAAGGCATTCAGGTACCGCCTGATCCAAAGCGGGATCGAGGGACCAGTTGTTGGGCATCCCGGCGTTCATACGTCGATCGCGATAGCATCCCCTCCTGTGACATGGAACGACGATTGTGCCATTGCCTGTGCCCTGGTCGTCATATCTCTTTTGAAGAGATGGAGAGAATACCGTCTTAACCGTCGTGGTGTGGATACGGTGGATAACCCCGGAATTCCGCGACGGGACGCGCCAAAATCCAGGTCTGGGCAGTGTGGAGAACGGGCCGGATTGTCCACGTTCGGCTGGGCCAGTCAAACGGCAACTGTGCCAATCCACGATTGACGCACCAGACCGCCGATCAGGGCCGCGTTTGTTGGCCGGACGATATCCGCACCGACCATGGCACTTGTCCACAATCCACAGTCGTTTTCCACATGCCGCAACGAGTTATCCACACTACATGATGACTCGATGACAACCCGTCACAGTCAGGATATCGACTGTCATTTTCGCTGTCGGAACGAATGTTTCCGCGCCGTCATGGGGTTTTTCTCTTTGTGGAGGCCAGGGTACAGACGACCATACCGGTCAGGTGGGCAATGGTCAACCGCCATCCGGGCCGTCATACTTGACGGGTACGCTGTCCAATACTGTACGTACACCAACGCCCCACCCGGATCGCGCCGCCGGCCGATTCCCATCCCAGGAGCCCATTGATGACCCAGTCGCTGCCAATCGCCGAACCTGCTGCCGAGCACTGTGGGTGCGTTGCTCCCGCCACCGGTGAGGATTCTCGCGGGCATTCGTACGATCGCGACCGGGCGAAGATCCAGGCACGCCTGCGCCGGATCGAGGGTCAGGTTCGGGGTATCCAGCGAATGATCGACGAGGAGAAGTACTGCCTCGACATCCTCACCCAGGTTTCGGCAGTCATCGCCTCAACCCGGTCCGTCGGCATGCTTGTGCTGGAAGACCACATCCGTGGCTGCGTGATGAACGCCGGTCCTGATGAGCGGGAAACCACCCTCGACGAACTCAACCTCGCGATCGAGCGATTCGTCCGCAGTGTCGGCAACTGATGCCTGGCGAATGATTTGAATGAGCGCCGAATGAACGACCGATTCACATGGGCAAAATCTCAACCCAGCGTTGATTTCTGGCTGGAGACCACGTAGGGTATATGGAACAGCGTGCGATGGGCACTGCTGAAGGTGGGATTGTTTCGACCCTGGGGTGGACGAATCGATCCGGGAATCATCGCCGCACGACGAGGGTAAGCGTCGAACGGACGACCTCCACACTTTCGCGGTCATCACGTCGCATGGCTGGATCAGGGACTGAAGCAGCGAGAACCGGACGATCGCCTTTCCGGCAACGGAAGTGAATGCGCGATCCGGTGTTGCTCCGGTTTGGAGACTGCAGGCTGGGTACGCAGGACGATTGGCGAGCCCGCTCCGCTCAAGAATCATCTCCCAAACCGAATAGGGCAGTGTTCGGGAAGGGATGTGGCAACATGTTCTCGGAGTATTTGCGCCCGGTGGCATATCACCGGGACCATCACGATCGTCTCCTTCTCAAGGATGAGTCCGGGTCCTGGCATTTGTGGAACGGTATGGCGGAAACGCTGACCGAGATCGATGCCGGGCTGGCGCGCTGGGTCTATCAGCGGCCGGAAATCTACCCGGTCTCGGGACCCGCGATGTGGTTCGAGGCGGAGGCATTGCCGGTTTCCCGGTTGCCGGGATTCCGGTAGGACAAACACGCTCACTGACGGGGGCTGGGGAAGTCGAAGCGCCGGGGGTTGGATCCAACCCCCGGCGCTTCGACGCATTCGCGGGCTATCGATTCCCTGTCGCTGTAGAAACCCAGCCGGATGTCTACAGCGTGTTGCAGGGACGTTGATTGCGAAAAC
>CAZSUN010000165.1:0-6444 GCA_964610045.1 uncultured Sphaerobacteraceae bacterium | reverse complement strand
CTAGTCGCGGGCGAATGCCGCCATGGCCTCCAGTTCGAGATTGAGGTACTGGTCCTCGCCGACATCGATCCCGACGCCGAGGATGCGGCCACCCGTGAACTCCACATTGTTCGGGTAGTGGCGGCTGACAGGGTCGGCGCTGTCGTAGCCAATGCAGAGTCCATCGCCGCAGAGCGTGAACTTGCCCGTTTGGGTCCGCATCGGCCCCTCATCGACCACTTGATCGTCCACGTACAACGTCGCGGTGCCGTGCGACTCGCCAAACTCGCCGGCGGATTCACGGACAAACTCCACACCAAGCACGCGCTTGCCAGGCTCCAGCGGAGGCGAGACGAAGGTCTGCTCCGGTTGGATACCCAGGAAGTTGTAGACGTAGTGGAGCTTCTGGTCCTTGATGAACAGTGAGTGACCGCCGAACCGCGAGCCGTGGGCGAAGATGACCCCCTCCGACTCCGGTGTCACTTCGACATCGGCCAGGATCTTGTACGAGCGCCCGCGAACGTTGACCGCCACACCTTCCGGCACAGCCGATGTATGCGGGTAGTAGATGTAGCGGTTGCGGGGTGGCTCCCCCACTGGCCGTTCAATCGTCGTCAAAGCCACTGGTCCCCGGTCGTCGAGCGGCAATACGAAGTTCGCCTCAGCCTCCTCGAACCAGGCATCGATCAGCTCCTTCAGCTTGTCGGGGTATTGATCAGCCAGGTCGTTGGCCTCGGACCGGTCCTCGTCGACATGGTAGAGCTGCCAGACATCATCGTCGAAGTGACCGTGGTCGGTCAGTGGGGAGTGGATGGCGGAGGCCTTCCACCCGTCCTGCCAAATTCCACGCGTGCCGAGCATCGTGTAGTACTGGCGCTTCTTCGTGGTCGGTACATCGGCGGCATCGAAACTGTAGCGCATCGAAACGCCATTGAGCGGGTATTGCCTGACGCCGCGATAGACCTCCGGCATCTCAAGACCGGCCACGTCGAGGATCGTCGCCACGATATCGGTGGAGTGATGGTACTGGTGACGGAGTTCACCCTTCGCCGTGATCCCGGCTGGCCAGTGGATCACCAATGCGTCGCAGGTACCGCCCGCGTACTGGGAGTAGCGCTTGAACATCTGGTACGGCGTCGAGAAGGCCGCCGCCCAGCCGGTGGGATAGTGGTTGTACGCTTCCGGCCCTCCCAACTCGTCAAGATATTGCAGGTTCTCCTGCAAATCATCGGGAAAGGCGTTGAAGAACTTGTTCTCGTTGACCGAGCCGTTGGGCGATCCTTCACCGGAAGCGCCATTGTCTGCGCAGTAGAAGATGACCGTGTTCTCCAGCTGGCCGGTTTCCTCGAGATAGTCGACGATCCGGCCAACCTGGGCGTCGGTGTATTCCGAGAATCCAGCATAGACCTCTGCCATCCGGCAGAAGAGCCGCTTCTCGTCACTGTTGAGTTCGGCCCATGGCCGGACGTAGTCATTCGGATTTGCCATGTCTTCCGGCAACGGATTGAATGGGGTCAGCGCCGTGCCCTCGGGCAGGATGCCCTTCTCGATCATCCGGGCCAGTACCCACTCGCGATAGGCTTCGTAGCCATCGTCGAATGCACCCTTGTACTTGTCGATGTACTCCTGCGGGGCGTGGTGCGGGGCATGGTTGGCCCCCGGGCAGAACCAGAGGTACCAGGGTTTGGACGGGTTCGAAGAGTTCTGGTCGCGCAGCATCCGGATCGCCTGATCGGCGAGGTCCTTCGAGAGGTGGTACCCCTCCTCCGGAGTGGCCGGTGGATCGATGAACCGGTTGTCCTCGACCAGATCGGGGTACCACTGGTTGGTCTCACCACCGAGGTAGCCATAGAACCGGTCGAAGCCCTTGTTGAGCGGCCAGGACAGACGGCTACCACCGCTGGCGATGTCTTCTTCGGGCACATTGTGGTTCTTGCCGATCCAGAAGGTCGAGTAGCCGCTCTCCTGCAGCACCTGGCCAACCGTTGCGCATTCGGCGGGGATCCGCCCCGACGCGCCGGGAAAGCCGTTGGTCGTTTCCGTCAGCGCGGCAAAGCCGTTGACATGGTGGTTGCGGCCGGTCAGGAACGTCGATCGCGTCGGCGAGCACAGTGCCGTGGTGTGCCACTGGGTGTAGGTGAGGCCGTTGGCGGCCAGCCGGTCCATGGTTGGCATGCTGATGCGGCCACCGTACGGAGACCACGCTGCCTGGCCCGTATCGTCGTAGAGCACGACCAGTACATTGGGCGCACCTTCGGGTGGCCGAGCCAGTTCGTACGGCCCCCAGTCCGGAATCGAATCCCGCACATCGAGACTGATCTTGCCGCCGAATTCCTTCGCCATCTTCACGACTCCTCGCGATTGTGTGCCACAGCGCGCATTCCCGGCACGACCGCCACCCTCGCCTGCCCAGGCCACCAATCAGGCGAAACCAGTCGCCGTGTGGTCAGTCGTGGCCTTCGCCTTGCTCCAGGCGCCAATACGTCGATCATAGACTCGAATCTGCAATATACGAACGCAGCAACGGGCTACTACTCCACAAATACTCCGAAGAAGCCGATCGGGAAAGCCAGTGGCTTCTACCGAGTCCGGATGAATGGTTGGAGAACGTCCCGCTCGCGGCGGTATGTCATTCCGAGGCTTCGGCAAGGAATCTTCTCCGCCCAGTCCAGACAGAGACACGCCAACTGCCACGACCATACTCAGGACGACGCGATCACCCGGACTCGGCACCAGCGCGCGAGACCAGGCTACAGGATGGAAAGAAAGAGGCGGCCACCCAGCAGGTGGCCGCCTCTTTTCAAACGCATGCTGGCTGCCTGGGCTACGAAACCGGGCTTGCCTCCGCGGTCGCCGCAGCGAGCTCCGTGGACAGGAGCACGATTTCGAGCGGCTTGTCTTCACTGCCGGGGGAGCCGATCAGGACCAGCTGGTACGACTTGCCGGCTTCGATCACGACGCCGTCCTGAACGAGCACGGACTCACCGGAATCCGACAGGGTCACCTCGATACTGTAGGTGCCAGCCGGCACGACACCGCCATCGGAGGTCGCCGCGTAGTTGAGCTGGGTAGCCAGTTCGACATCCGCTCCCGTGGCCACCACCGTCACTGGCGGGGTGTCGACCGACGCCTGCGTGACCTGCACGAAGCTGCCATCGCCCGGCACCGCGGCGGTTTCGAACGATCCGGCCAGGATGAGGGCATCGGAAATGACGACGTAGTAGTCGCGGCCGGCCGGGACCGGGTAGCCTGCGTCGAAGATGACGTAGTTGAACCCGGCGCGATCGACCGTGATCGTGAAGCGGACCGTGCCCGGATCGAGATCGATCCAGTCGCTCAGGTCGCCGTACTCGAACTCGTCGAGCACTTCATTGCCGTTGATGTGGACTTCGATCTTGCCGACATCGGTACCGGCGTGGAGCACCTGCACCCGGGTCTGGATGTCCTGCGCACCGGCGCCCGACGCCTTGAGCGACAGGGCGCCGGCGGCGACCGTCAGGGCGACGCCCGAGGCGAATGTGCGGCGGCTGATCGTACGAGCATGCGTTGCTGGGTTGTTCACGATTGAACCTCTTTCAGAGTGCTGCGACGACAGTGCATTGCCGGTCTGCGATGCCGGCGGCGACGAACGATACCCTCCTGCATTCACCTCCTCGATGTTGGCTATCAGGGTACCGAATCGCAGACGTGAGGCGCCAGTGCGATCGGTTCGGCGGTCAGGTCTCGTATTCCGCCCACTTCCCGTGGTGTCGCCATCTTCAACAGCGACGACCTGGTCGGCCAAGTGGCAGCATACACAATGTACAGCCGGGTGGCATCCAAATACGGTTGACCGGACGATGCCACAGAACATCCGGCACCACAGCCATCCAGATCCCGGAACAGGTTTACAGGTTCGCACAACTGCATGAACAGACCCAAAGGGAGTAATTTCGGTGTAAACGCGGCATCGGCCATGTCGATCGCGCGCAGGTACAGTGCGGATGGAAACATGGGCCCACTATAGTGGTACTATTCCACTATAGTGGAAAGGCATTGAGTGTCTACCGAAGGTATTGCAGGCTCATTCGATCTCCAGGCGCTCGGCGACCGCCTGCGCCGAGAACGGCTCGAACGCGGTCTCTCGCTCGATGACCTGGCCCGCCGTTCGGGGGTCAGCCGTTCGATGATTTCGGCCATCGAGACCGGTGGCAAGGCGCCAACGATCGTCGTCCTTCACCGGGTAGCCAGTGGCCTGGGTATCAGGATGACTGACCTGATGGATGGTCCTCACCCGGAGCGAGTGATCGTGCTGCGCCAGGCCCAGCAACCGGCAGTGCACGATCCCAGTGGCTGGGAGCGGCGCAACCTGGCGCCCGCCATCGCCGGGCTCGGTTTCGAGTTCATGCGCACCACCATCCCGGCCGGGGTCGATGCCGGCACGTACCCACCCCATGCGGCAGGATCACGCGAGCACGTCGTGGTGATCGAGGGACGTCTCGCGCTAACCATCGACGGCACCCGCCACGATCTCGACGCTGGTGACGCGATCAGCTACGCCGGGGACTGCCACCACCAGTTCGTCAATGAAGGTCCGCTCGACTGCGTATACATCCTTGCACTCGTGGAGGGATAGTCATGGTTCAGGAGATTTCCACGACAGAGTCGTTTCGCACCGCCGCTCACCAGGCGGTTGACCTGATAGCCGATTACCTGGAATCCATGCGCGAGCGTCCGGTCTACCAGCCTGTTCCCGTCGAACACCGTCAGCACCTGATGGGGTTGGCGATGCCGGAAACCGGCACGCCACTGGCGGCATTGATCCAGCAGTTTGCGGCGGACATCCTTCCCTACCCGATGGGAAACGGGCATCCCCGGTTCTTTGGCTGGGTGAACTCCCCTCCCGATCCCGCGGGAATCGTCGCGGAACTGCTTGCCGCCGGGTTCGATCCCAGTTGCGCCGGTGGCGATCACGCCGCGATCTATCTCGAACGGTGCGTGACTGCCTGGCTGGCCGACCTGGTCGGGTTTCCGCTCGACGACGGGATCGGCCTCCTCACCAGCGGTGGGTCCGTCGCCTCGATGACGGCGATCGCCGTTGCCCGTCACGCCGCATCGCTCGCGGACGGCTGGAACGATCGCGACGTCGGGCTACAGGGTGTGGCCACACCCCTGGTGATGTACCTCTCGACCGAGGCGCACACGACCATGGTGAAGGCGGCCGAACTTCTGGGGATCGGCAATCACTATGTGCGCCGTCTGCCGGTTGACTCCAGCCTGCAACTCGACATTACCGCCTTGCGGGCGATGATCGCCCGTGACCGCGCGGACGGTTGCCGTCCGTTTCTGGTAGCGGCGTCCGCGGGGACGGTCGGCACCGGCGCCATCGATCCCTTCGACGACCTGGCGGACATCTGCGAAGCCGAGGAACTCTGGCTCCACCTCGATGGTGCGTACGGCGCGGTCGGCGTCCTTGATACGCGGGTGGCGCATCTGTACTCGGGAATGGACCGGGCCGACTCGATCGCGCTGGACCCCCACAAATGGCTGTCGGTCCCGGTCGAGTGTGGCTGCGTCCTGATCCGTGACGCCACGATGGCCCGCGATACCTTCTCGCTGATCCCGGCCTACCTGCGGACGGAGGAGAACCGCGGGATCGGCGGACTCCCGTGGTTCTCGGAGTACGGCTTCCAGCAAACCCGTGGGTTCCGCGCCCTCAAGGTCTGGATGACCCTCGCCGCCAACGGCCGGCAGGGACTGACCGCAACGATCCGCCGCCACAACGACCTGGCGCGGCATCTCGCCACGACGATCGCGGCCACGCCGGAACTCGAACTGTACGCCGATCCTGTTCTCTCCATCGTCTGCTTCCGTGTGCGTGCGGCAACCGGGGAGGCCAGCGATGCCCTCAACAAGGCGGTGATGGAAGCGGTCCAGGCGTCCGGCAAGGCATTCTTGACGCAGACATCGCTCAATGGTGGCTTCTGGCTGCGGGCGAACGTGCTCCATCCTGCCACCAATGAGGACGACCTGGCCACACTCATCGACATCGTGCTCGCGGAAGCGGCCCGTGCGAGAGCCCGCCTGGTGTCCTGACCCAGTCAGAAACGCCAGCGAGTCTGGCCGGGGGTGGCACCGCGCCGGAAGCCGAAGGCGACATCCGGAGCAACCCTGTAGACCAGCGCCCGGTGCCCACCCGACTCGAAGGCATCGGTATCGACAGTGAACGCCCAGTCCGATCCGTACTTGCTTTCGTAGGCCGCCGCCAGGCGCTCGAGGACGCTGGACTCCGTCAGGCGGACAGCGTGTCCCTCAACCACGATATCCAGACCGGACTCGTAGTCGTTGGTGCCGGTGGTCAGGACACAGGCGTCGTTGGCAACCAGATTCCTCGCCTTGGCTTCGTCCGCCCCGGTACAGAAATGGAGCGCACCGTCGAGCCAGACGGCGATCAGCGGCGTCACATGGGGGCGACCGTCGGGACGA
>CAZSUN010000164.1:2822-6482 GCA_964610045.1 uncultured Sphaerobacteraceae bacterium | reverse complement strand
ATGTACCCCCTGCTGCCTACCGGCAGGCTCGCCCGGTAGCCCGCCCGGAGTTCGGCCAGGCGCTCGTCACTCGTTGCCCGTGGCAACAGGATGGGAAGTCCCAGGGCGCCAGCCAGGTCCACCGTACTGCTGCTGGCGGCCAACCAGAGCAGCGAGCGCCGGTCCTGCACCGGGCGCGGCGAGATGCCGAACCCCTGCAGGGTGTAGTGCTCGCCCACGTGATCGATCGGGGCGTCACCATAGAGTTGCCACAGGATATCGACGATTTCGCGCAGTCGTGCGCCTTTCTCCTGCTTCGGGATCGCGAAGTGCTCGAACTCCGTCACCTTGTTGCCGGCACCCGATCCCAACCCCAGGTCAACACGCCCACCCGATAGCACGTCGAGCAGCGCGGTGTCCTCCGCCAGCCGGATCGGGTGATAGTACGGCGCTTCCACCACCGCCGTGCCGAGACGGACCTGCCGGGTCATCCCGCTGATCCGCGCGAGGAAGGTGAGCGGCGACGGCATCCGCCCGTATTCCTGGAAGTGGTGCTCGGCAAACCAGATCCGGGCAAACCCGAGTTCGTCGGCCAGCACCGCCTGGCGCTCGACCTGTGCGATCAGCTCGCGTTCATCGGTGCCCGGCAGCAGGTCGAAGTTGAAAAAGAGCGAAAACTTCACCCAAACATCCCCATCGCGCGTCACCAACTCACCGGGGCATCCCGGCCCCGGCACATGGGCGTCGGTCTTGACACCCCAATAGTGCATTCTCTATAGTCACTTCCACAAGTGAAGGGTAGCCTTGTCCAGTGGGCCGGCATCCCTGCTCTTCCGTCTCCGCAAGGGATTCTCCCGTTGGTCAACCTCATGCCAGACAACCCACGTCGCGGCATCCCTTCCCCTCGCCAGGACGGCCAGCCCGTTGCCGTCCGTGGCGCCGGCATATCCACCGGCCGGTGTACCGGCGGCGACTAGCGTCGCGCCGAGTCGCCGCGATCGCCTGGTCGCCTTCCCGCTTTCGCCAACCAACCTTCCGCGTCAACCCGGCAGCGCCATTGCCTGGACTGTGACGCCGTTGCCTGATCGCTGGATTCCACCGGAGTCCGGAGGAGACGTCATACCCGTGAGTAACCAGCATGCATCCGATCGAACCATCACCGAGGCCGCTTCTGCCGCCTTCGACTTCCAGTCCAGCCGCCGCAACATCATCGCCAGCGCGGCGGTGGTTGCCGTTGCGGCCGCGTCGTCACAGATTCCGCGTGTTGCCAATGGGCAACAGGCCACGCCCGGAGCTGCCACACCCGCTGCCTCGCCGGTAGCAACGCCAACCACGGCCGGAAGGCAAGCGCCTGCCTCCGGGACGGAACACCAGGTTCGTGGCCAGGGGGGCGAACTCCGGCTCATCCAGTGGCAGGCCGTGACCACCCTGCTCCCCTATCAGTCGACCGGGATCAAGGACACGCTTGGCGCTCAACTGGTGCTGGAGCCGCTGTTCCGGGTCGCCGCCGATGGCTCACTGATCCCGATCCTCGCCGCCGAGGCACCGTCGAAGGAGGCCGGCACCCTGGCCGACGACCTCACCTGGGTGACCGTAAAGCTGAAGCCCGATGTGGTGTGGAGCGATGGCGAACCCTTCACGGCGGAGGACCTGAAGTTCACCTGGGAGTGGAACGTCAATCCTGACAACGCGTCGTTCAGCTTCAATACCTACGATGTGATTGCCGCGGTCGATGTCATCGACGCCCTGACCGCCACGTACACCTTCAAGGCCACGAATCCGATCTGGAGCGAGAACCTGACCGGGTCGGGCAGTGCAGTCATCCTGCCGAGGCACATTCTCGAGGCAGGGGGCGATGCGAACGACGCCTTCGGGCTCAACCCGGTTGGCACCGGCCCGTACGTGGTCGAATCGTTCGCACCGAATGATCAGGTGGTCTACGCCGCCAACGAAAACTACCGCGAGGCGAACAAGCCATACTTCGCGAAAGTCATTCTCAAGGGCGGCGGCGATGCGGCCTCCGCCGCCCGCGCAGTGCTGCAAACGGGAGATTACGACTTCGCCTGGAACCTGCAGGTCGAACCGGAAATCCTGCTCGACATCGCCACCGAAGACGGCCCCGGGGTGCTCGAAGTCACGCCCGTCACGACGCTGGAAGAGATCGACGTCAACCAGTCTGACCCGCGCACCGAAGTCGATGGTGAGGTTTCCCAAAAGGACACACCCCACCCGATCTTCTCCGATGTGCGCGTCCGGCAAGCCCTGACCTACGCCATCGATCGCGAGCAAATCTCATCGTCCTTCTACCTCCCAGGCAATCCAGCGACCCCGAACGTGCTGACCGGCAACGATCGGATCACGTCTCCAAACACCGTGCTGGAGTACAACCCCGACAAAGCCGCGGCGCTCCTGGAGGAGGCCGGCTGGGTGTTGGAGGGCGATGTGCGCACGAAGGATGGCGTGGAGTTCAGCATCTCCTTCGCCAGCTCGGTCAACCAGGTCCGCCAGAAGACCCAGCAGCTGATCAAGTCGCAGCTGGAGGCAATCGGGATCAAGGTTGAACTGGTCCAGATCGACGCCGGCCAGTTCTTCGATGGCTCAGCCGGCAATACCCAGAACATCACCCATTTCCCGTGGGATCTCCAGGAGTACGGGCGGGCGATCCTGAGCCCGCTGCCCGTCCGGTTCCTGAACGCCTGGTACGCCGGTCCCGACGGCGAGAACATCGCCCAGAAATCCAACAACTGGTCGGGCAACAACTACACCCGCTGGGCCAACGATGCGTTCGATGCCCTGCTGGAAGCAGCCCGCACCGAGCCCGACGAAGAGACGCTGCTCCAGGAACTGATCGACCTCAATGACCTGATCGTCAACGATGTGGCGATCATCCCGCTCGTGCAAATCGGGCAGAACGTCGCCTACTCGAAGCGCTTGAATCCGGACAACTTCGGGTGGACCCCGTTCGAGTACCAGTACTGGAACATCGCCAACTGGAACGAAGCTCCGAGCTAACCAGACCACTATCCATATCTCAAGGGGGAGCAACGGACCGGGCAACGAGGCCCGGTCCGTTGCTCGTGGGTTGGCGCAGGTCCACCCCATCGCGCCACCTGCGGCCGCCAGATGGCAGCCTCCCGGCCACGACGAAGGGGGCGTGGTGCCGGACAACACCACGCCCCCTCGGTTCGTCAAACGGGATTTCGTCGATCGCGCTCCCTTCTCCTAGTCGGCGGCTACCGCCGTTGGTTGCGCCTGGGTAACCAGTGTTGATGCAACTGAGCCGTTCAGCTCGACCGTCCCGTTGATGACCTGCGGGTTGGCCAGCAGGTTCAGGATGGGGCAGACGTCTTCTACCGCCTTGTGCAACCGCGCGATCTCCTCGGCCGATGCCGGGGATTCGATATGGACCACGTAGGTCAGGTTGTGCGGAAATCGAGGCACATCCTCGAATCCCGGCTGGCCCGACCGGAAGTCCTGGTCGGCCGTCACGTTCACGCTGAGCGCATCGAGCGGCACTTCCTGCTCGGCGGCCTTGATCTCGAAGATGTGCGTCAGGCAACTGCCAAGGACGCCGACCTGCAACTCCGGTGAGCCGGGTCCGAAGTTATAGCCGGCGAAGTCCGGCCCGCTGTCGCTCAGGATCTGGAAGTCACGAATCCGGATGCGGCGGACGCCACTCCG
>CAZSUN010000164.1:0-2722 GCA_964610045.1 uncultured Sphaerobacteraceae bacterium | reverse complement strand
GGTACACAATCGTCGAATGCGAACTGCCATGCGCCATACCGCCTCGCGAAAAAACCAAAACGCCCAACACCTGGAGGTGAAGGGCGTGCGCTCGTTGGTCGTTCATCTTTCGGACCTGCTGTCCGACGGAATTGGCACCTGGCGCATCACGCGCTGGTTGCCGGGCTTCCAAGGGCCGTACCCTCCACCTCTCTCGATGAACCGAGTCTCTTCAGTTGTTGCTGCGAGGATATGACCAATACTTTCATTCGTCAAGTCACTTCGAGATGTAAAGTATCGGCCAGTTCATCGACGTTCCCGATGGCGGATTCGCGATTCCTGGCTCTCCATCATCGGCAGCTGGATGGCGGCAGGCACCTCGCCAACGGAACAGCGCCCGGCATTGCTGCCGGGCGCTGTGTGTCTTCCAGGATATGTGCGGCGTTTGCTACGGCGCGGTCCAGACATCGATTGCCGTGATCGAACCCGGCAACGTCTGCACCGTCATCGACATCAGGATTGGGTCACCAACCAATTCCAGCAGTTCGAGCGTGTAGATGCCTGGGAGCACCCACACATAGTCGCCGCGCTCGATCTGGTCCTGCCAGATGACGGTGCCGTCCTGCCCTCTCAGCACGTAGATCTCCCCGGCCCCATGGGGGAACTGGAGGATCGAACCGCGAATCTGGGTTGTCTTGTCGGTCTCGATATTGACCTGGATCTCAGTTGGCTGCCCGCTCGGATTGGTCCACGTCAGGGCACAGGTCCCGGCCGGCGTCTCGACGATGTTGGTCTCGGTTGTGAAAGTGTAGGTGAAAGGCTCCCCGCCGTCGGGATCGCTGTCGGTTGGCCCTGTGCCACCGCAGGTCACCGTCGCCAGCGGGTAGAGCCCGCCGATCGACTCGATTTCGAGGAACCCAGTGGTAGACACGACCTGCAACTCCTCCAGGAAGGAGAAAAGGGCCGCGGATAACTCTTCCGCGTTCTGCGCGCCCACGATCTGTCCGCCCGTGTTCTCGGCAATGCAGGCCGTGGTGTTCAGGTCGTCCTCATTCAGGCCAAGTCCTACGACGTACACCGTCACGGCGGCATCGCTCTCCTTGAGCGCGGTCGCGGCGGCGCAGGGATCGACATCACAGGTTTCCAGGCCGTCCGTCACCAGGATAGCCGCGTTCACCACCTCGTCGGATGCCGCCGGGAAGTCCTCGGCGGCACGCTGCAGCGACAACCCGATCGGCGTCCACCCAACCGGCGAGAAGATGTCGATCTGTTCGCGCAGCGCGGGCTTGTCGACGCCGTCAATCGGGACGGTCAATTCCGATGACTGGCAGCTTTCGGCGCGCCCAGACTGGGTGTTGTCGCCTTTGTGGCCAAAGACACGGAACCCGACGTTGATCTCTTCCCGGTCCTCGGGAATCGCATCGACCACCTCGTTGAGCACGCGCTTCGCCGCATCGATCCGGGGTTCGCCGGTATCGGTTTCGTCGGCCATCGACCCGGACGAGTCGAGGATCAACTGGACGTTGACCTGGGTGCCCGGCTCGCGCTGGGCGGCTGTAGGCGCGGCTTGCACGGCATAGGCGCTGAACAGCATCGCCAGCACTGCCCAGAACGAGAGCACCCTGCGGAGACGCAGGCGGGATGGAGCGTAACGGGACATCGATCGACTCCTCGAAAGTGAGACAAACAATGGTGAGACCCAGCGCCGCGTGACTGTGTGATGTGTATGATGTCAGTATAGACAGTTCACTCGCGCAGCTGGCGCTGCTATCGGCATGTGAATGCTCTCGCCGCCTCACCGGTCCCGCAGAAAGGCCCCGTCGATGCGCACTCGCACCGTCTCTGCCGCCAGCGTGCTGTTGCTGCTCGTCACCCTGATGGCGCCGGTCGCGCTCCTGCCTGCCCAGGCTGCCACGCTCCGGGGCGACGGCACCCCCGACGATGTCCAGATCGAGCCGGAAACCGGGACGGTCGTCGTCGAGTTCGGCGGCGACCTCGGCCATGGCGGTCAACCCGATGGCTTCCCCCGGGAACTCGATGTCGACGGCGCACGGTACCAGTTCGACCGCACCCTGGCGATCGACACATCCGCCTTTGTCCTGCTCGCCGATCTCAATGGCTTCCAGGTGCTGGCGCCGGAGCAGGATGCCCCATACGATCGGATATTCGTCTCGGATGGAAGCACCCTCGTCCGCTACCTGCCGGAACACCTCGACGACCCCACCACCGCCTGCCCTTCGGAAACCGGCGAATTCTCGAGCCTGAACGTCGGCGACACCACCTACATCTTCGCCGGGGTCGAGCCGGATCTCACCACCGATGCCCTTGCCGAAGTCGGGTCCAGCGACGGCAGCCCGATCTACGCCGACTCCGGTACATCGCAGCCATTCCCGGAACTCTTCTTCGACAATGGCAACGGCCTGCAGCGGTTCGTCCTCCTCACCGATGGCCTGCCGTCAACGCTCGCGGAGTCCTTGGTCCTCGATGGCGTGGCCTACCTGGTCATCGGCGATGTCACCGACAGCCTCGACCCGTCGAGCCTGAATGGCGTTGGATGCGCTGGAGCGTTCCCGGCGTTCACCAGCAGCGCCGCTACCGACGGCGACCGCTTCGTGGTGCTCGGTGACCGCACCTGGCAGTTCACCTCAGACGAATTCCCGCAGCAGCCAACCGAGGAACCGGCCGCGTCCCCGACCGGGGAACCCACCGAGATCCCGCCGGAATTCCCGACTGAAGAGCCAAC
>CAZSUN010000163.1:0-6619 GCA_964610045.1 uncultured Sphaerobacteraceae bacterium | reverse complement strand
CAGTTGGCGGTGGCGGCGGAGCGGACGCGCATCGCGCGGGAGATGCACGACGTGGTGGCGCACAGCCTCTCGGTCATGGTCACGCTCTCGGATGGGGCGGTGGCCGTCGGGAAGCGCGATGCCCAGGCAGCCACCGCCGCGATGGAGCAGGTGGCCGCGACGGGACGCCAGGCCCTCGCGGAGATGCGACGCTTGCTGAATGTCCTTCGTGACGACCAGCTGGCGGAGCGCTCGCCCCAGCCTGACCTGAGCCGCCTGGAACCGATGCTCGATGACGTCCGGGCCACGGGTCTCGAGGTGATCCTGCGCATTTCGGGTGTTCCACTCGCGCTGGCGCAGACCGCGGAATCCACAATCTACCGCATCATTCAGGAGAGCCTCACGAACGTGATCAAGCACGCGATTGCCCCGACACGGGTAGTAGTCTCGCTCGCCTGGGAAGACGACGGCGTGACGCTGGAGGTGGTGGACGACGGGGCGGTGGTACCGGATTCCGGTTTCGATCCCGGCGACGGCGGGTACGGGCTGCGCGGGATCCGGGAGCGGGTCGCGCTCTACGATGGGAGCGTGCAAAGCGGTCCGGTCCCTCCGCACGGATGGCGTGTCCGTGCCACGTTGTCGTTTCGCCAGGAGGCTCCATGAGCATCAGGGTGCTGCTTGTCGACGACCAGGCGCTGATCCGAATGGGGTTCAGCCTGGTGCTCGGGGCAACGGATGACATCCAGGTGGTTGGTGAAGCGAGTGACGGGGCGGCGGCGGTGCGCCTGGCGGAGTCGCTCGGGCCGGATCTCGTCCTGATGGATGTGCGGATGCCGGTGATGGACGGGGTGGAGGCGACCCGCCTCATCTGCGAGTCGGGCACGCCGGCCCGGGTGCTGGTGCTGACGACGTTCGACCTGGACGAGTATGCGTTTGCGGCGCTGCGAGCCGGGGCGAGCGGGTTCCTGCTGAAGGATGTGCGTCCGGAGGAGCTCTGCGATGCGATCCGGGCGGTGGCGGCCGGGGATGCCGTGATCTCGCCGCGCATCACCCGCGAACTGCTGAACCGGCACCGGGCGACGTTCGAGACGAGCGAGGAGCCAGCGTCGAGCGTCGATCCGCTGGCATCGCTGACGCCGCGGGAGCGGGAAGTGTTCTTCGGGATGTTTGCCGGCCAGACGAATGCGGAGATCGCCGGAGACCTGTTTATGTCCGAAGCAACCGTCAAGGCACATGTCACCCGGATCCTGGCCAAACTTGGGCTGCGCGACCGAGTGCAGGCGGTAATCTACGCCTACGAACACGGGTTGCAGAACACCTGATACCGAATCCGTGTAGACCATTGAGGTTCAATGTCGTAGGGCGGACCCACAAGTGCCACGATAACGTAGGGGAGGATCAAGGCGCGCAGCGCCAGGAAGCCTGTCCTGAGGCGCCAGCCGAAGGATGTCCTCCCGTGGGATGGCGCGTGACGACGGCCCCGGCGAGAGCCCGTCAGCCCGCAACCGGCCGTCCGCGAGCCCCCGGCGTCGACCCGATCCGGACGGTGGAGACCGTTGCTCCCGCAGGATGGCCAAAGAATGCCCCGGCGATCATCAAGGCGAGGATCGCGAACGCGGCGGCAACCATGCCGAACGCGGCGATGATCGCCGTGTGGTTGACGTGCCCGTAGGCCCGGAACGCAAGTGCCGCCGTGCCAACCAACACGCCCCCACCGAGCAGCACGACCTGCACCCAGGCGAGACGGGGCCAGCGAAGCGGGTGCCCGGCAAACCGGGGCACGAGATAGTAGCCGACCCCGGAGATCAGGAGTCCGGTGAACCCGAACAGGTTGATCCCGGCGTGCGTCAGGCGCAGGCGGGCGCCGATGGCCGGATCGATGGCGAACCAGGCGCCAAGGCCGATCCCGGCCAGCAGGAAGAGCGCCGCCGCCAGCACGGCTGCCCGCGTCGGGCCAGGCAACTGGAGCACGAACGGCACAATCGTGACCAGGAAGGTCGAGATCGCCAGCGCCTGCAGCGGACCGGCGACCAGGAAGAGCCGGTCGAGATCGAAGGCGAGCGCGGCCAGCATCAGCGGCAGGGCCAGCATCGTCGCAGCCAGGTGCAACCGGATCGGCCAGAGCGCTTGCCATTCACGGCCGGTCCAGCGGGACAGCACGTGGTAGCAGATCCCGCAGGCCATCGAGAGCATGAACCCGACGAGCATCGCGTGGGCCCAGACGAGGTCCCAGCGCCCGCGTTCAGGCGTCCAGAAGCGGAGCGCGACACCGACCCCCAGCCCGAACAGCAGGAACAACGACGATGTGCGGGTGAAGACGATCGCCAGCCGGTCGACCTGCTTCTGGTTGGTATCGGCCGCTGGCGGACCAGGACGGTTGCCCGCCGGCTGCCGGAACAACGTGGCGATATTGGCCATGAAGAGGATGCCGCTGGTGAGGGCGAGGACGCTTCCCGCGGTGATCAGCGGATTGCTCCCATCGATCCGGCCGATGAACACGAGCCACGCACCGGCCAACATCGTGACCACCTGCGCGCGGACCAGCTTCATGCTGCGCCACTGGCGGCGCGAAAACGCCGGCACAACGCGGATGTTGACCGCATAGATCATTGGGGCGATGCCGCCGAGAACCGCCAGCGGGACGACCGCCTGCCACCAGGCGGGGCGCTCGACGATCAACCCGGCAGTGACGGCGGCAATAGCGAATGCGATCGCGGCGGCGATCATGGTCAGGGGGACGAGTCGCTGGCTCCCGGGCGTCATACCCGTGTCCCGGCCATCAGGTCCTCCAGCCGGGCGAGCACATCTTCCCGGTCGACGCCGTGGAGGTCGAGGGCTTCGCCAAGCGGATGGGCCCCGCCACAGCAGAGATCGATGCCGTAGGGAGCGAGGATTTCGAGCGCGCGGGGCTCGATCTCGATCAGTTCACGAACGGTCATTGTCGCCAACCCGGAGGTCGAGTGCGACGAATGCGATGCTGGACCCACCATGCGATGAAACTCCCCGGCGACAGTCGCGGTGGACCATCACCCGATGGTTCGCCAGCCTCCCGACACCGGACGGCATCGGCGGAGACCGGCAACGGCACACGTGACCGGCCCTCCCGAAGGAGATCGGCGGTCACTCAGCCATGATCCATCGCCAGCACCGGGACGAACGACACCCTTTCGGGCAGTTCCGGCGCCGGACCAGTTCGCCGGGACCAGCGGGCGTCACCCGGTCAGTCCACAACAGCCGATGTCACCGAACCGCCATGCCTCGGGCCTGTACCCACCCGTTGTCATTCCGAGCTTGCGAGGAGTCTGTTCTCTGCCCGGTCAGTCCGCGGCGGGGGAGGCGATCGGGGTGGCCAGCGGTGTCGACGGGATGGTGGCCCCGAACTCCGCGGCGATCTCACTGGCGGTCATCAGGGCGAGAGCGGCGAGGGTGAGGGTCGGGTTGGCGGTGCCGGAGGTTGGGAAGAGGCTCGACCCGGCCAGATAGAGGTTCGGGTGGTCGTGCGTGCGGCCCGTGCCATCCGCCACCGAGGTGGCGGGATCGCTGCCCATGCGGCAGGTTCCCATCAGGTGACCGACCCCGTAGATACCGGATGTCCAGAGATCGCGGCCGTCGAGCGCTTCCAGCATCTGGTGCTGGAAGGCGACCGCCTCGTCGAGCCCGTCGAGCGTGTAGCCATCGTAGCCGTACTCGAAGCGCGGGCGCGGGATACCGAGGGCATCGACCTGGTCGGGATCGGGCACGATCCGGTTCTCCGGGTTGGGCAGCTGCTCGGTGAGGCAGGCGACCCCGACCTGGTAGGGAGCGACCTCACGAATACGGGTGAACAACTCCTTGCCGGAGAGTCCCTGCAGGATGAGATCCTGCGCGAGGTTCATCGGGTTGCCGGCATCGGCGAAGACCTCGAAGCGAAACCCGGAGCGGGCGTTGCGGAAATCGCCCTCGCGGGTGCTATCGATGCCGGCGAGCTGGAGCGGACCGCGCGACCCGGCGAACGCCTGCGGGATATTGGCAAAGGTCAGCTGGGCAGGGTGGTCGGACAGGTTGCGGCCAACCTGGTCGGATGAGTTCGCCACCCCGCTCTCCGCGTACTCGCCGGCCGAGATCAGCAGCAGCTTCGGCGTTTCGATCCCATTCGCGGCAAGGACGTACCTCCGTGCCACCGCCACGTGGTCCTGGCGATCGGGCGTGCGATAGTGAATGCCGGTCACCAATCCATCCGCGCCGATCTCGACCTTGAAGGCGGTGGCGTTCTCCAGCACCTGGGCGCCAAGGCGTTCGGCGATGTCGATGTGGGTGGTGGCGTCGTACTTGGCCTGGACGGGGCAGATCGGGATGCAGGTGCCGTTGCCGCAGCAGACCGGACGCCCGCCGTAGCCATCGACCGAGTTCCGCGCCTGCGGGGTGGCGGTCAGCTCGTAGCCGAGGCTGGCGGCGGCATCGCGGAAGATCAGGTCGCCGGTCGAAAACGGGAGGGGCGGCATCGGGTAGGGCGCGCTCCGGGGTGAGCCGAGATCGTTCTCGCTGTCTCCCGAGACGCCCATCTCGTATTCTGCCTGGACGTACCACGGTTCGAGATCGTCGTAGGAGATCGGCCAGTCGACCCCGACCCCGAACCGCGTCTGCATCTCGAAATCGGACGGCAGCAGGCGCGGGGTGTTGCCGAGCCAGTGCCAGGTGGTGCCCCCGACGCGCTTCTCGTAGTCGCTGGTCCACGAGACCATGCCGCCCTGGATGTAGTAGCTGTTGATGTCGGTGCCGGCGGGCTGGGGAGCCCACTCCGGACTCTCGTAGGGGTACAGGCCCATGCGGAGGCGGGTGACCGACGCCGCGCGATCGGTACGGGGTCCGGCTTCCAGCACGAGCACCTTCAGGCCAGCCGACGCCAGGCGCGCCGCCACGAGGGCGCCTGCCACCCCGGACCCGACGATGACGACATCGTGTTCAGCGGCGACGGATGAGGCTTCGGGGGTGGATGACATGGGGCAGGTCTCCGTGAGCAGGGGAGAAAACAGGAAACAGAAAAGAGAAAATAGGGATAGCGACCTGTCTTGCCACTTTCGGCCTCAACCCTTTCTCCCTCCTCTTCTCTATTTCCTCTCTTCTGTTTTCTGGATACCGGGGTCGGTGGCCCAGTAGCCGAAGCCCTTGCAGATGGTTGGCGCGGTGAAATAGGGCAGGGCGGCGTAGGTGACGAGGTGGGCGATCCGTTCCGGGCGGTTGGGAAGCGGCTCGTTCCGGAAGTTGCCGAGGTACCAGAACTGCAGGATGTTGGTGGTGACGACGACCAGCGAGAAATCGAGCGAACTCATGTCGAGGTCGGCGCCGGCGGCGGCTTCGTCCATCAGGGTGACGAGGGCGGCGGTCATCTCCTCGTCGGCAAGGAAGAGGTCGAGCAGTTGCTGCAACCCCTCGTCGTCAAGTTCGTCCGCGCCGGTGACGATCAGGTTGACTTGCCGGAACGCCTCGAAATCGATCGTCGCGGCGGCCGGAGACGCCTCCTGCGCCACGGTGGGGATACCGGCCAGCGCGACACTGGCAGCCGTACCCGCAAAGGCGCGACGCGAGAGACGGAGCGGTGGCCGGGCGGCGGTGAAGACGGGATCGGACATCGACACTCCCTGGGTCCGGGCAACGAGTCGCTGGTGCGAATGATTCCCGGATTCTCGCAGGGGTGACGGTGACGCGCAAACGGTGACGAAGAAAAGAGGAATGAGAAACCAGGAAAAGAGGAGCCGTGCCAGCCCGCGTTCGTTTGGATGCACTGATCCCCGTCGGTCCGTTGCCCGATCTGTCCAACCCGTCTACGCCGCTGCCCGTCATTCCCTCTCACCTCTTTTCTCTCATCCTCATTCCGATGGCGCAATTCTGGCGTAGACGGACAGGGGATCGACCTCCGCCGCGGGATGCTCGCCGATAATGGCGGGAGTGATGCGGGGATCTGGCGGATTGGGGACGGTGTTCGGATGCTTGAAGCGGCGTTCTGGGGATTCGTCGGCGGATTCGCGCTGCTGGTTGGCGCCTTCATCGGGTTGCGGTTCACGACGACCAAGCGCACGATCGGCCTGATCATGGGCTTCGGCGCCGGGGTGCTGATCAGTTCGGTGGCATTCGAGTTGACCGAGGAGGCGTTCGAGGTCGGCGGCGCGAACGCGGTGGCGATCGGGCTCGCCCTCGGCGCGATCACGTTCTTCGCGGGCGATTACGTCGTCGATGCCCGCGGCGCGGCCAAACGCAAGTCGCCCTCCGGCCAGACGACCCAGGAGGAAGACGACGGCAGCGCCGGCGCGCTGGTGATCGGCGCGCTGCTGGACGGTATCCCGGAATCGATCGCGATCGGGGTGAGCCTGATCGGCGGCGGTGGGGTCGGCGTGGCGATGGTGGTCGCGGTGTTCCTCTCGAACATCCCGGAATCGCTTTCGGCCGCAACCGGAATGAAGGCGGCCGGGCGCTCCAATACCTACATCTACGGCCTGTGGACGGCGGTGGCGGTGGTTTCGGCGCTGGCATCCGCCCTCGGCTACGGGCTGCTCGGCGACGCCTCGCCGGACACGATCGCGATGATCCAGGCGTTCGCGGCCGGTGCGATCCTGACGATGCTGGCGGACACGATGATGCCGGAGGGGTTCGAGCACGGCGGCAA
>CAZSUN010000162.1:0-6758 GCA_964610045.1 uncultured Sphaerobacteraceae bacterium | reverse complement strand
GCGTCCGGGTTTCGTGCATTCGCCAGGTGGCGGCGCGTTCGGTTGCCACAGGCAATCACCGTGGCGCGATCGTTGAACGGATGACCGGCACGGCAACGGTTTCGATCGCCGTGCCGGTCACGCGCGTGATCGGGGGTCAGGACTCCGACATGTCGATCAACGTGTCGGCGCCCTCGAGAGGAACCTGGCCATTGACAGTGATGTCTGCCTGGATCTGTTCCAGGATTGCCAGGGCGTCTGCACCGTTGGCTTCCATGTTCCCGGCGAAGACTCGAACGTAGTAGTCCAGGTCGTTATCGGTCGCCATGCCCTGCACCAGCCGGAGGCCCTGGTCGCCTTCGGTCGCGAACAGGTACCCCGTTTCGGTCACCATCGGGCCGGTCAGCGTGGCACTCGCCCCCTGGTCTCCAGCCAGCCAGTCGATGTCGTCATGGGCGGCCTGGTCCCAGGTCCGTCCTTCGAACGCCACCGCCTGCAGGTTGAGGATCACCGTCTGTTCCGGGTTTGCGAGCTCTGTTCCAATGTCATCGCTGGAAACCACGGTCCAGCCATCGGGCCAGGTCACATGGAGGTTGCCGGTGGCGTCGGTGTACTCACCGCCGGTACCAGCCGATGTGTCGGCGGCGTCACTTGACGGAAGTCGCCCGATTCCGCTCTCCATGTCTGCCTGAACCTTGACTCCATCAGCATCGGCGAATACGGGAATGTCATCGATTGTCGCCGAGGCCTGGGCCGATTCCATGAAGGAAGCGAACTCCGTGATGGGGGCAAACAGCAAGGTGGCATTCAGTTGATCGACCGTCTGGTAGTAGATTCCCCACTGCACCTTGTCGTCGTCTTCGAAGATGTGCACGCGGAATTCCGCCTGTGATTCCGTGACTCCATCGGCACCAACAACTTCTTCACTGCCACCTGCCACTTCCGGGGCGGTGGTGTTGTCCCGGCCGAAGGTAGACAGATGCCAGGTGACCCAATCATTGATCTCCGTTGGAGCGCTGAAGTAGGCTGCGGCGAGTGTGGCCTGACCATTCCACAGATACACGCAATCGGCATACGGCGAATCGGTATTGATCTGCCCTCCGTATACCCAGGGATCAGTCCAGGTAAATACCGTCCCATCCCCAAAGGTGTAGGGCGACGCCGGATCCGATTGGGCCAGGACGGACAGGCTGCGAAGGCCACTCGCTCCCATGGCGGACATACCGGCAAACGCGAGAATCGTGCGTCGATTGGTCTTCATTGGTGTTGCTCCTGAGTGTGATATTCGGGCCAGTGGCCGAGGGCCACGGCTCAATGATGCGAACAACTGGTCACGTGACGGTGATGGTGGACGCGTTCGATAGACCGATCCTTTCGATCAGGATGTCCCTCCGGATTCAGGATCAGACCTCCGTCACGCCGGGATCATGTCCACGGCGGCGGCGGTGGTTCTGAATTGCTGGAGGCGGGGTTTGAAGCGAGGGAAGTGGCGCCGTGCCGATGTCGATGATTCGCGTCAAAATCGCTATCGAGCGTGCCGTTCTTTTCACCGACGGCTGTCTCATCGGCTCCGTCGTCGACGTTCACACCAGACGCGAGAGCGCCGGATGCGGATAGCCCGCACCCGGTGCTCGTGATTGCGCGATTGGCTATCCCCTGGTCCACATGACGATGAAGTCGGCATCGACGTAGGTGGCAGTCGCATCGACACAGTACACCGTCAGAACCACGTCCGCCGGGGTGTCGTACGTGCCGCTCGCGAGGCACCAAATCGGACCGTTGTCGGCGATGGCGGTGACCTGGGCATTGCCGTACTGAGTGTCGACGATGCCGACGCCAGGAATGCGGATGGAGTATTTCCCGACGGCACTTTTCGTCAGGACGATGGCCTCGCCAGCAGTGTTGTACTGGTACGTCGTGCCGTGGCTGGGTTCCGACCAGTAGGAAGCGCCGGTTGTGCCCGTTGTGGCGGCCTCACTGGTGAAGTAGACCAGACCGAAGGAGATGTCGCTGGGTGTGCCGTCGCCATCCGTGCAGCGCACGAGAACCTCCAGGTTTTCCGGCGATGCAACCGCTGCTCCCCATTGCTCGATGACGCAGGTTGCCCAGGTCGAACCTGGAGTGATATGGACAATGCCATCGGGATTGGAGCCCAGTCCGGGAAGGATGACCGTGTATCTACCGACATCGGTTTTGGCGACCGTGTTCTCTCCATTGGTGCTGTTGAACTGGAAGAACGGGTCGGGAGTGTATGTCTGACCCAATTCAGGGTTGGATTGCTGCCAGGACAGGTATGCGCTTGGCGCAACGCTGACATTCCCGGAGACGAATACCGTGAAGCCGGTGTCGACGACTTCTCCAGTGGAATCCCAGCAATACACCCACAGGCGGGGTTTCGAGGGATCCTGGTAATCCCACCCGGCGCTGGCGCAGACTGCCGCTACCGTGCCGACTGCGGATATCTGGATGTTGCTGATTGCCTTGTGGTCGACTGGGAAGTACACAGCGTACTCGCCGGCGTAGCTTCGTTCGATGCTGATGGGGTCTCCGGTAGAGGTGTGCTGGAGGTTCGAGCCGGGGGTGTACGTCTTGGTGGTTGGCTCGTTGGCATGGACGTATCCCCAGAAGGGGGCAGCATCCTGCGCGGCAACGATCGTCCACGATCCAGATCCGCTGGCCAGCATCACGGCGACCAGCAGTGCGGTCGCCAGGCGCACTGCTCCACGCTGCCGGGCCGGTCGCCCGTCAAGCACACGCCACCTCTTCATCAGTTCAGTCTTCACGCGGGACTCCTTCCTGCCAGTGCAGGAATGGGGGAAATCACAAGGTATCGATACGCCACATGAGGCAGCCCGCCCTCACGGGTGCAGAGAACTCCCCGCTGCTCGCGCAGATTTGCACATTGTGCACAATATTCCGGTCGGCTTGTATCCGCAGCCCACTGCCCTGGGTGCGTTCGCTCCCCTCCACGAGATACGCCCGAACCATACGACACTCTTTTGTTGGACCCAACGAGCGAAATGTAGCAGTCGCCGGATTCAGCGACAAGGGCCAGGAACAGGACATTTTCTGACCGGATTTTCAGCACATAGCGGGGGCTTCGTGGCACTCCGGGAAGTTCTGGAGCAAACGATTCCAGCGAGTCTCGCAATGGTTGCCACGTCGTCGGTCAGCGCCCCTGTGTCACGGCGGGGCGCTGCCGCTTTGCGTACGGATGCGATGACCACCGGTTTCCCGGCGGCACGCAGGTCTGCCCGCGACGACTGTATATTTTCTATCTCCTCCTTTCTGCTATCTCATCCCTCCTTGCTGGTGCCTACGCCGGGGTGGCATCCAGCGGCGTCGCCGTTGCCCAGAACTGCTGCAACCGTGGCTTCAGTCGTGGGAACCGGCCGATGTCGATCGTGGGGTCGGCATCCACGATGCGCTCGGCGACCGCGTGCGCGATTTCGATCAGGCGCAGATCGAACCCCTGGTTCATCCAGCCGAGTTCGGGCAGGCCGCTCTGGCGGGTGCCGATGAAATCCCCTGGGCCCCGGAGTTCCAGGTCTTTCTCGGCCAGCACGAACCCGTCGTTCGTGGCGACCATGGTTTCAAGACGAGCCCGGCCATCGGCGGAAATCTCGTCCGCAAGCAGCAGGCACCAACTCTGGGTCTGGCCGCGCCCGACCCGGCCCCGGAACTGGTGCAACTGGGCCAGACCGAAGCGGTCGGCACCCTCGATCATCATCACCGTCGCGTTCGGGATGTCGATGCCAACCTCGATCACCGAGGTCGAGACGAGGATGTCGAACTGTCGATCGCGGAAGGCGGTCATCACCGCGTCCTTCTTCTTCGACGACATCCTGCCGTGGACGACATCGATCTTCAGGTTGGGGAACACGACCTCCTGCAGGTGCTTCGCCTCCTCGACGGCGGCTCTGGCGTCGATCGCCTCCGATTCCTCGACGAGCGGGCAGACCACGAACGCCTGGTGACCCTTCGCGACTTCCTCGCGGACCTTACGGTAGGCGTCCTGCCGGCGTTTCGGGTCGAACAGCTCGGTCACGATCGGGATGCGTCCGGGTGGCATCTCGTTCAGGGTGCTGACATCGAGGTCGCCGCTGAGCACGATGTTCAACGTGCGTGGGATCGGGGTGGCGGTCATCGACAGCAGGTGCGGCTGCACGCCGTTCGCCTTGGCGGTCAGCAGCGCCCGCTGGCGGACCCCAAACCGGTGCTGCTCGTCGACGATCGCGAGGGCCAGGTCGTGAAAGGCGACCGCGTCCTGGACGAGGGCGTGCGTGCCGACCAGCAGGTCGATCTCTCCGGATGCCAGCCCGGCGGCGATCTCCCGCCGGTTCTTCGCTTTTGTCGATCCGGTGAGCAGGGCGATCCGTGGCCGTTCGTCGCCTGGCAAGCCGCCGAAGAGCCGGTCGAGGCTGGCGGCGTGTTGCTCCGCGAGGAGTTCGGTAGGGGCCATGAAGGCGGTCTGCCGGCCGGACGCGCGGGCAACGAGGCTGGCGGCGGCGGCCACCGCCGTCTTGCCGGAACCGACATCCCCCTGGAGGAGCCGGACCATCGGCGTGTCCTTGCCGAGGTCGCGGCGGAGTGTGGCGATGGCGTTGCGCTGGGCGGCGGTGAGCGTGAACGGCAGCGAGGTGACGAACCGATCGAGACGATCGTCCGGGATGGTTAGCGGATGGGCGATACCGGCGTGAGCCTCACGCTTGCGCTTGACCATGCCGATCTGGAGCAGCAGCTGGTTCTCGAAGTGAAGCCGGCGGCGTGCCGCGAACACCTGGTCCATGTCGTCGGGATAATGCAGGCGCTCGTAGGTCTGGTCGAGCGGCGGCAGGTCAATCTCGCCGTGGATGAACGGACGGGCGTCGGCGATCCAGTCGACCAGCTGGGTCCTGGTGGTGTCGAGCGCGTTGCGGGTGATCGACCGCATCTGCTTCTGGCCGAGCCCCTTGGTGAGCGGATAGACCGGCGCGATCCGGCCGGTGGTCAGGGTGCGCGATCCCTGTCGCTCCCATTCCGGGGTCACGATTTCAAGGCCGCCACTGTAGGCGCGGCGGATGGTGCCACTGGCGTAGATCAGATCGCCGGTGGTGAGCTGCTTCGCGATCCAGGTGTTGAACCAGGTGAGGCCGAGCGAGCCGGTTCCGTCCGAGAGGCGAGCCTGGACGCGAGGGCGGCCACCGGAGTGAATCTCCTGGATATCGATGATCTCGCCGCCGACCGTGACCTCACCTTCGAGGCCGAACGGCGTGCCGATTTTCGTCAGGTTCGAGTAGTCGACGTAGCGGCGCGGCGCGATCCGGAGCACATCCTCGATAGTGACCCCGTGCCAGCTGTCGACCTGACCGTAGATGACCTGGTGGAGCAGCTTTTCGACCGCCTCGCCGACCTTGGGCAGTGATTCTGCCGGGGCATCTGGCGGCAGTGGGCGGAGCGGCGCCGTCGTCGCTGGCTTGCGGGCGGGTTTCGGCCGTCCGGCCCGTTTCTCCCCCTGCATGCTGTTCATCGATCCCATTTCGTGGCCAGGGGCGATGCCGAACAGCGGTTGCAGCGCCTTGATGCCGTTGGCCACCTGCTCGATTGACTTGCGGCGTTCGGCCTGTGGCCGTGGGAGCCGCAGCAGGGTGGCGATGCACCATCGAATCCGCTCCACCGAGTCGTGGCTGGCGGCGTCGGACTCACCCAGCCGTTGCAGCATGGCGACCGCCATGTCGAGATCCTGGCGGTCGCCGGGACCACCGATCCAGAGCCGGCGCAGCGCGTCCAGGAGGCGGCCGAAGGTCTGGTCGAGGGAGGGTGAGGTCATGAAACCCCTTCACGGCGGGGAAGCGGGTGCATCGCGATCGACGGGAGCGGGAACAGGCAGCGGACGTTCGGAAGCGAAGTCCAGTGTACCCCACGGGTATCCATGGCCGGGGAGCGCGGTTCGCTCAGCCAACCGGTGCGGCGAGCGCCAGCAGGCGGTCCTGTAGTCCCGCGTCTTCCATCGCCCGCCAGTCCGCGACAACGGCGTCATGGTGCTTCGCCCGGTTGCCACGCTCCTGGTCCAGGAGGGTTTCGAGGCTCTTCCGCACGCCGGCGGCCGCGTCGTCGTCCAATCCGGCAAGTTCGTGCTCGATGCGCTCGATCCGGACATCGGCATCGTGGAGTTCCCCCAGTGCTTCCTGCAGGGCCTGCAACTGGGTGATGGACTGGGCGCCGTCCTCTCCGAAGACGCCGGGAAAGAGTTCGAGCGTGTAGCGCAGACGCTTGGTTGCGATGCGCGCGTCGTGGTGTTGTTCGATCGCGGAGGCATCCGGAATGATCGGCGCGTAGGCGAACAGATCGTCGGTCCGGACTGCCAGCACGCGGCGGGCGTTGGTCGAGAGCGACGCGTCCGGATCCAGGGACATGATGACATCTCGTTCGCTGTCACCGGATGCGTCCTTCTCGGGCGTTTGGTTTTTCAGTGTCGTCGGCGTCGTCGATGGGCCCGAGAAGCGACGTCTGGTTTCTTTCCTGGTCTTCGAGGATTCCATGTCCTCGATGAACCGGAGTGCCGTCTTCCGGGCGCGTTTGCGCTCCTTCCGGGCTTTGGCGATCAGGTGATCGATGCCCGGCCGCGTGCCTGCGCTGGCGGTCTCGCGCTCGCGGTTCAGCGCATCGAGCAGGACGTCGTAGTCGCGAACCTCGCCCATGGCTTTGGTGATCGCCTTCGCCGATTGGTGCAGGGGGTGATACCACTTTCGCGGGAAACACGCTGGCGCCACGTCCATCGCGGCGCGCAACCGCCGCGA
>CAZSUN010000161.1:0-6922 GCA_964610045.1 uncultured Sphaerobacteraceae bacterium | reverse complement strand
GTATGGAACCTGGATCGGGCACTCGCTGCATCCGCCATTGACCAATTTCCCGATCGGGTTCTGGACGTCGAGTGCGGTGCTCGATCTTGCCGGGCAGGCAACGGCATCCGATCTCATGCTCGGGCTCGGCACGGTGCAGCCATTGGTGCGGCCGCAGCCGGGTACGCCCAAAGGCACGATCTGCAGGAGATGGAAGCGCCTCGACGGTTGGGCGCCCCCACGCGGCGCTGAACACCGCCACCGGCGCCTACGCCATCACCTGGGTCCTGCGCAGGAATGACCGGTGGCCGGCATCCTGACCTCGACCGCTGGGCTCTCCCTCGCGCCGGTGGCTGGCCTGATCGGCGGCGATCTTGCCTTCCGGCTCGGCATTGGGGTGAACCGGGGCGCCTTCGAGGAGCCGCCCGGCAAGTGGAAGCAAGTTCTCGATGACGCCGGTCTCCAGCTGGGCGTGCTGACCCGGGTGGTGTCATCCTTCGGGCCGTTGCTGTTCTTCCGGGAAGGCGAATCCACGCTGGCGGTGTCCGCCTCCTGCACCCACGCCGGCGCTCTGCTCGACGAGGGGGAGGAGGCGAATGGATGCGTCACCTATCCCTGCCACGGCAGCGTAATCGACGCGCGCGACGGCGTCTGGCACAGCGGCTTTTCCAGAACGACGATGCCGCGCTCAAGTGCTGGAGTGGCTTCCCGTGTGAGGCGCTATGACAGCCTCGTCGCGGTCACGCTGATCGTGCCGCGATTGTTGCCATACATTGAGGGGAGATCGTTGGCAAAGCAGGAGAGTTCGCCGTCGGCTGGCATCGAGACATCTGCCGCGCGCCCGATAAGGAACGGTTGGTTGTTTCCAATGACCTCCCCGCAGAGGGCGAACCATCGCTCCGCCGGCAGCCGTCGCCGTCGGGTTACCGGCCAGAACAGCCAACGCAGGTACCCATCTGCATCAGATGGGATGAACCAATCCTTCCACCCGCCGATGGCGCGGAATCGGAAGCTCTGACCAGCCGCGACAACGAAGCCGGCGCGGTTCGTCTTGTGCCTGGAATCCACCGAAAAGGTACGGGATTCGCCGACCGCAAGGTACTCGATCATGGTTCCCCCAGCATCGAATCAGACAGGCGGTTCCCACACACGCCATCCGTGTGCCCAGCCACAGGTACGCCCGCGCCGGACCGCATCGACGAGCAGCCAGACCCCCAGCAGCACCGTGATCGTTGCTGCGACGATCCAGGCGATGTCCCAGTTGAGGCGGTCGTCGCGAGCCACGATCATACGCTCGGCGTAGGCCCAGGCGACCCCCGCGGCCACCGCGAGGAGCACGATTGCCACGCGGACAGCCCGGCCCGAGCCGGGCGTCCCCGATTGACCAAGTTGCAGCGGGACAGGTTCGGCATCAGGGTCGGTAACCCTGCGTTCGGGGACCGGGACCGCCTGCGGCGGCGCTGGCCACTGCGGGCCACCGTAGAGCCATGCCCCACAGGCGGTGCAGAACTCTTCGTCGGTCTCCACCTGGCGGCCACAGTGCGGGCATGTGTCGACTCTCGGCGGCATGAATCGTCTTTCCGGGGCGAGGGCGAAACACTCGATCTCGCCAAGTATCGCCATCGCGGGTTCGCGCGGTCCAATCGGGCGGGAATTCCGGTGAACCAATCCCCTGCCTGCGACGTTACCACTTCAGCCCGGTCACGCCGGGCCGGCAATGGCAACGGCGCCGCTGCCTTCCTTCCCAATGAAAGGCGCCTTCACCATGGGATTGTTCGACTGGCTGACCTCGACAAAACGCCCGGAGTCCGGCATCGCGGTGCAGTCCGCCGATCAGGTTCGCGAGCGCATCCTTGCCATCAACCGTCCCACCTCCCCGTTCCAGATCATCGACGGTTCGGACGAAGGCGTGGACCTGATCGCCGAGTGGAAGATCGTCGATGCCCAGTGGTACGAGATTTTCGCGAAGGCCGGATTGGAGAAGGTCTTCCGGATCAAGATGAAGCTCGATGCGGCGGAGCACAAGGTACGAGCCGTCGACGAAGAATTCGAGGTCTCCTGGCGGGCCGGGGTCCCCACCATGCAACTCTCGGCCAGCAAGTTCCGGGGCCAGAAGCAATCGATCCAGTTCGGGACCGCCTATGCGTTCACCGAGGAGTTCATGCCGGGTCAGGTCTACAACTACCGGTTCAGCACCGGCGAGATGAAGGAGCCGATCCAGGAGGCCGTCAACGCCGCCGGCTGGACGTACAAGGGGGTCTCCTTCGGCAAGCTGTAGCGCGGAGCAGGTCGCTCGCCGGGCATTTGACCCGTGGTCCGGCGCCCGGCGAGCGGGTATCAGCGCAGGGGAGCTGCGAGGTAGAGCCGATCGCCTGCGCACGTTGATGCACCGTATGTCAGTTGGTCGCCGGTCCGCTTCCAGATCCCGCCGGCACCTCGTGGCACCCCCAACGCACGCAGACCTTGGTGCACCAGGTGTCGCCATTCGGGTAGGTCTGGCACTCCCACTTGTATTCCATGCAGTTGTCGCACACGATCAGCACGCCCATTTTCTTCTTGCGCACCACCACGCCATCGGACACGTGGATGTTGGTGGCAGGTTCCGTATCCATATATTTCCTGCCGTTGACGCCGGTGACCTCGAAGCTGACTTTCTCCCGCTCCATGGCTGGACTCCTTGTAATGACCGGACACGGATGCTCGTCCCTGGTTAATCCCAGAATAGGGACAGATCCTGCTGTCGTCTGTAGGCAGGATTGCCGATTTCTCCCGGTTTACCGGGGATTTCCTGCCTCACCCTTTGACGCTGGCGACCCGGTCCGGGATGGCAGGAGTTGCGTCGCGGGCAATCTGCCTGCACCATCTTCCAAGCACGCTTGGACCCGCAGCGAGAGGATATGCACGATGACGGGGAAATTCCGGGTCGCGTTGACCCGCGATCTCCTGGCGGAAGGCACAAAGGGGCTTGGCGATACCGGTGTTGGCCTGCTCGAAGGCGTTACCGGACTCGAGTGGGAGTACCTGCCGGAGCGGGTGCAGACATTCACCCCCGCGCACCTTTCCGCATACGACGCCATTGCCGTACTCGGAGGCCGGATCACCCCGGAATCGATCGGACCCGACCCCCGGACCACAGTCCTCGCCCGCTATGGGGTGGGGTACGACACCATTGACATCGACGCCTGTACCAAGGCGGGAATCGCGGTCACGATCACCCCGGACGGTGTGCGCCGCCCGATGGCAACCGCGATCATGACGTTCATCCTCGCGCTCTCCACCAACCTCATGCGCCAGGACCGCCTCACTCGCTCCGGCGGCTGGGCGCACAAGATCGACGTCATGGGGATCGGCCTGACCGACCGGGTGCTTGGCCTGGTGGGATTGGGGAACATCGGGCGGGAGGTCGTGCGCCTTGCGGCCCCCTGGGAGATGCGAACCATCGCCCACGATCCGTGGGCCCTGCCGGGTTCGGCCCCGGGTGTCGACCTCGTGGATCTCGATACCGTCTTCCGCACCGCGGATTTCGTGGTGATCGCCTGTGCCCTCACCGGCGAGACCCGGCATCTCGTCAACGCCGCGAGATTGGCGACCATGAAACCAACGGCCTACCTCATCAATACCGCGCGCGGCCCGATCGTCGACCAGGCAGCCCTGACGGATGCGCTGCAACGGGGCCAGATTGCGGGTGCCGGGATCGATGTGTTCGAGCAGGAGCCCATCGACCCGGATGACCCGATCCTGACGCTGGAGAACGCGATCGTCACCCCGCATGCACTCGGCTGGACGGACGAGTGGATCCGGAAGACGGGCGAAAGCGCCCTCGGCGGCGTCCTCGACCTTGCGCGCGGCGAAATCCCGGCGCACATCGTCAACCGTGAGGTCCTGAATGTCCCGGCATTCCGCGACAAGCTCGCCCGATACGCCGCCTCGTCATCCTGAGCGCCGGCGAAGGCAGCGAAGCGAGTCCCGGTGCGAAGCACGTCAAATCCCCGCGAAGAACTCCGACTTCACCAGGAGCACATCATGCGCCCCAATACCGTCAAGCGATCATTGGCCGAAGGCGGCATGTCGCTTGGAACAATGGTCTTCGAGTTCTGCACGCCGGGGATCGGCCGGATCGCCGCGAACGCCGGCGCGGAATTCGTGATCTTCGACCAGGAACACACCGGCTGGAGCGTCGACACCATTCGCGCGTTGATCGCGTCGACGCGGGCGGCCGACACGGTCCCCCTCGTTCGCGTTCCGGCGACCGGGTATCACCTGATCGCCCGCCCGCTCGATGCCGGGGCGATGGGGATCATGGTGCCGATGGTCGAGACTGAGGACCAGGCGTACCGGATCGTGCAATCGGCGAAATACCCGCCGCACGGGCGTCGGGGCGCCGCGTTCGGCATCGCCCACGATGATTTCGCATCCGGTGACATCGTCGCGACGATGTCGAGCGCCAATAACGAGGTATTGCTGATCGCCCAGATCGAGACGGAGGCCGGCGTCGAATCGGCGGATGCGATCGCCTCGATGCCGGGCATCGATGTGCTCTGGATCGGTCACTTCGACCTGACCAACTCGCTCGGCATACCCGGCCAGTTCGACCACCCGGATTACCTGGCGGCTGTCGAAATCGTCCTCGCCGCTTGTGCGCGTCATGGAAAGGCGCCTGGCATCATGGCTGCCGATCCTGCCACCGCCCGGGCCGCGATCGCGCGGGGATTCCGCGCGGTAGCCTACGGTGGCGATCTCTGGATTTACGGAAACGCATTGCGCGACGGGTTGGCGGACGTGCGCTTGCGGTCAGGATAAGGTGGCGATCGCGGCCTCGATCATGTCCGCTCGTTCGACCCTCCCTCGGCGGCGATTGACCGCCGCCTGGACCGCGAGCGGCGGCACCCGGACCAGATGACCTCGCCACGCTACCGTCTCCAGGTGATCCTGCGCCCAGGGGCCGAAGTCAGCTGGCTCCGGCTGGTCCACGAACGCCTCGGGTCCGGCTGCCAGGTCGATCCGCATGCCGAGGAACAGCACGCCGAACGACCTGGTCACCCAGCCGCCGGTCTGGACGATCGGTTCAACGAGGGCATTCGCAAAGACCTCGGCCACCTGCGCCAGCTGCGATTCATCGAGCATGATGTCGAGGTCATGAGGTTCGATGCCCGGCACGCGCAGGGCGGCTGCCCCACTGCCGGTCAACCACCAGCGCAGTCCGGACTCCTCCGCATGCGTGGCGAACGACTCCAGTGCCACCACCCATGGCTGTGTGGGGGCCAGCATCTGGTTCACCATCACTGTGGCCAGCCGGGGCAGGTTGCGCTGCACCGCCGCGATTCCGAGACCGTCAACCGGGAATGTCTTTTCCCAGCAGGCGTCACCAACCTCCGTCCAGCCAGCGGCTTCCATGGCTGCCGCGGCGTCCCGGGGCACGCGCTTCAGTTGAAACGTGATGGTGTTCCCGTCTTCCCGCCAGCAGGCGGCGATTTCGTCCAGCATCGATGCTCCGGAGTGCCTGGCGGGCTAAAACCACGCGGGCGTCACGCCATCGGGGTCGCCAGATCGGGCGCAAGATAGTCGGCGATGGCCGCGAACAGCGGCACGCTGGCGTTGCCATGGATGAGCGCCCCGGTCTCATCGTAACTGTCCTCGGCATAGGTGTTGACCAGGGCGACCGAGATTTTTCGCTCCGGCAGGTAGGCGGAGACCCCGCTGCAGCCGGAGAAGAGTGGATTCTGCAGGAGCCACGGACCGCGCCAGACCACGCCCAGGCCGTACACGTAATGCTCATCCAGCGTATGGCAACTGAAACACCCATCGACCGGCGTGCCAAACCCGAGGAGCCCACGGTCGAGTTGCGCCGCCGAGGACTCCTCGCTGAGCAAAGTGCCCTCCCCAACCGCGACCATCGCGGCAGCGAAGTCGCGAATGCTCATGGTCTGCACCGCGCCTCGGGTCACGGTCCACGATGGATTCCAGAACGTCGATTCCTCGTAGAACGGAGCATCCGGAGCGATTCCGAGGAATCCCCGTCGTTCCGCACTGAAAGCGTGCAGGACAGGATCCGGAATCGCGGCTGTCTGGTCGGCGACCGTTTCCGTGAGGCCGAGCGGGTCGAGCACGCGTTCCTGCATCAACTGCTCGATCGATCGACCCGTGGCTGCTTCCAAAGCCAGGCCCATGATGATGTACCCGCTGTGGGAGTACTCCCAGTTGGTCCCCGGTTCGAACAGGCGTGGCTGTTCGAGGCTGTAGGCGATCAGGTCGTCCGGCGAGAAGTCGCGGAACGGATCCGCCTGTGTGTCGTCGAGGAACCGCGGATTCTGGACGTGGTCGCGGTACCCGGCGGTCATGTTTGCCAGCATCCGCAACGTCGCCGTGTCCGATGCCGGCAGGTCAGGGAGCCATCCATCGATCATGTCGTCGAGGCCAACGATGCCATCTTCGACAAGGAGCAGCAGGAGGGTGGACAGGAGCGAGATGGCAACCGCGCCATTGCGAAAGCGCATGTCGATGGTCGCGGGTTGCCCGGTCATCGACTCGCCAAGGGCGGTCCTGGCAACGATGTCGCCGTCGATGGTGACCTGGAGCAGCGTCGACCGCAGCGCGTACGCATCCATCGCTTGCCTGGCGATGGCCACGAGGTCGTCGGGATTGGGTGCAGCCGGGGTGGCCTGCTGCCGCGCGAGGATTGCCGGGACGAATCCCAGCCCAGCGACGGTCGCTGCCCCCGAGGCAACGAGAGCACGACGGCTGAATGGACGAGAGCGGGGCACGAGGAAGCCTGGCATGGAGCGCTCCTGTGTATGGTCGAACGTGGTGAGGCCCCGGTCCCACCCATCGTCTACCAGCAGAACTGGCGAGTCAAGAGGGGAAAGACCGCGTTGGGATCAGGATTCACGTCCCGCTATCGGGCGCGACCGAGCCGGCTTCACCCGCGCCAGCAAGGCATTGGACG
>CAZSUN010000160.1:0-6989 GCA_964610045.1 uncultured Sphaerobacteraceae bacterium | reverse complement strand
ATCCACTTCGCGGTCACGTTCCTGCTCTTCTGGGTCGCGCTCGAGTTCGGCCGGGCATGGACGATCGCGGCGGCGGTCTACGCCGTCTCGATGGGTCTGGCGCTCATCTACATGGGCGAACACTACGTTATCGATATCCTCGCCGGCGCGTTGGTCACTTCCATCGGTTGGCTCGTCGCGGGGTGGTGGATCAGGAGTGGCCGCGGCATCCTCCCCGCCTGGCGGCGAGGAACCGCGGTGGAGCAGGTCGAGGAATGGCCAGCCAGAGCCCGGCAAGGTCAACCCGCGGTCGAGTGACGCTCCAGCCATTTGGCGAACACCGGGTTGAGCCGGTCGTAGTACGGGATGAGCTCCGGCAGGTCGAGCAGCATCCGGGTCTCAACGGCCTCCGCGATTTCCCGCGATAGCGCTGGCGACTCCATGATGTCTTTCGAAAACCATGCATCGAGAATGCGCTTCCACACGGCGCTGAACCGCATGATCGTGCCCTGCATCTTCAGCCGGTGCATCCCCTGTACGTGAGCGGGGGGCCAGTCGCCCAACCGGGCTGGCGGCCAGTTGGCGGGATCGAAACCGGGGAACTCGCCAACACCTTTCGCTTCGGCGGTCGCATGATCGAGCACGACCACCCGGGGCGGCGCGAACAATCCTCTCCGCCCGCCTTCCAGCGCGATCACCGGCATCGCCACCGACAGCGAGTTGGCATAGTTCGCCGACGGAACCGGAAACCGCGCGAGCGTTCCGGGATGGTGCGGCGGGTTCGCTTCCGAGAAGGTGAACGCTTTCTCCATCACCTCATCCAGGAACCCCGTCGTCCCATCGCCCTCTGGAGCTTCATCGCCAAAGATTCCGGCCTCACGCACGGCGACGAACCGGATGCGCTCGTTCTTGTCCGAATCCTCGCGAACATCCACCAGTTCGACTTCCCGGCCATCGGCATCGCTGTCGAACGATTGCGAAACCACCTCCCACCGGGCGGGATCGCCGAATCGCGCCAGCATGTAGGCATACTGTTCTTCCGCGCTCTCCACCCGGATCGGAAAGTCAGCCTCGGGCATCCGCGTTCATCCCTTCCTGAAGCGCTCGGTTCTGGTCCGAGAGCTCATCCAAAACGTCCAGTTGCCGCCTGAACACCGCCTCCGCCGGAATGTCCTTCCGGGTTTCCATCGGCACGGTAAGGCGCACGTATCCCCCGTCGGGAGCGTACTCGAGCTGAAGCCAGGCGGCCCGTACACCCAACTGCTCGGCAAGCCCTTCGCGCTGGAGCAGCGTCAGTGCAGACCGTACCGGCGATCCTTCCGGCCGGAACTCGACTTCGCCCTTCTTCGGATAGGAAACGTACAGCCACTTCTCGCCGCCCGCCGCGTCGATCAGCTCGGTCTGGAACACTCGCACGGGACCGCCCTCGGCATTCGCCATTCGCCCAAACGCCAGCTTGCCGTTGAAGCGTCCCGTCACTTCGGCCTCCTCGACGCTGAACTCGCCGTCCAGCACCTCCGCCAGAGGCGTCAGCGCCTCCTGGAGATCGGCCTTCGCCTTGCGGGTGAAGTACATCGCCATGTACCCGGTCGCCATCAGCGCGATGAAGATCACCACGCACATCACCAGTGTTATCGCTGCATACGGATTCACGAAAGTCCCACTCCGAAACCAGGCACTGCGTCGTTTGCGCGACTCGCCGAATGGCGATCGCCGCGCCTTTTACCCGCAAGTATCCACCGAAACCGTGTCCCGGCGCTCAAGGTTAGGCGCTAAGGTTTTCGAGAACCCTGCGGACCGCTACAATCTCCTCGCGCCAACCGGAACTCCAAACGTGCATTGGCGATTGGTTCTGGGAACCTCCGGAAACGTCCGAGGCATTCCCACTCGTCGTCATCCGCCGGGCGTCCATCAGCCCCGGCGGCCCGCTGGGGTTACGTATGCGCTGGCAATGGCACTTCGGACTCGGTCGTGAACTCGGCTATGCCTTTTGGGCGCTTACCTTCTGCGAAGCCGTCCTCGGAGCCTACGCCCCGATATGGCCGATCTGGATCGAAAGTCTCGGGGCCCCAATCAGTCTGGTCGGCATCGTCCTCGCCTCGGCCGGCATCTTCCGCCCCATCGTCCTCGGCTTCGGCGGTCCGCTCGTCGATCGGCTGGATACCCGGAAGGTGCTGATCGCCAGCCGCCTCCTGAGCCTGTCGGGCCTCATCGTCGCCGCCTTCGCCGGTACCTGGGAGGTTCTGTTCCTGACCGTCTTCCTGAATGCCATCGGCGAGTTGGTCTTTCCCACCATCCACGCCTATGTCGCCGATCACGCGGGCGACGATCCCGTGCATGCATTCAACATGACCATCACCATTGGACCGGCCGCCGGGCTCATCGTCACGCCGTTCGTCTCTGGTCTCGTCATCGCCATTGCCGGCATGCAAGGGGCCTTTGTCCTTTCCGCATTGCTCACCTTGTGCGCGATCGGGTTTCTCTCCCGGATGGACTTTGGCGCTCGCAAGGCCGCCCATTCCACCGAAGACATCACCTATAAATCCACCCTCCGCGATGCCGGCATCCGCTCGGCGATCATCCTGCACGGCTGCACGATCGGCGCGCTCGGAATCGGCGTCGCCCTCGTCCCAAACTTTCTGGAGGAGGTCCATGGCCTTTCGCCGTCGCTTATCTCCATCCTGAGCGCGGGCGCCGCCGTTGGCACGGTCACGTTCGGCATCATCAGTTCACGCGCCGGGCCTCTCAGGAACTCCCCCATCCTCGCCGCCGCCATCGCGACATCCCTGGTCTCGGTGGGACTGCTCATCTTCGCCACCCAGAGCGCCTTGCCAATGCTCTCGTTCGCGTACTTCCTCCGCGGCGGCGTGTTCTCGGCCTGGGCCCTGTTCCTCGCCGCGATGGGGAAGGTGGCGCCTGTCCATCTGCGGTCACGCGGGTTCTCCATCATGGAGATTGTCGGCGGTAGCGCGATGTCGCTTGGTCCTGTCATCGCCGCGCAACTCTGGCGAATCGATCCCACATCGCCCTTGATCGTTTCGGCCACCCTGGCCGCCATGATGGTCGCGGTACTGCTGGTCATCCTTCGCCGCGAGTCACGCCCGGCCGATCCGCCGGCGCCAGACATCGTCACCATCGCCGGGGACCCGTGATCGTGCTACCATCCAGGGTGGATCGTGGCGGAATCCTTCCCCCGATCTCCCCGGAATCATCCTGAATCCATCGATGGAGAGCGCGTTCCATGGCTGTCGAGCCACTGATCTTCGAGTTGAGCAAGCCTGGACGCCGGGCCGTCCGGTTCCCCGCGTCCGATGTTCCCGAATCACCCCTTCCCGCGGGGCTCGCCCGCGAGAGCCTGAACTGGCCCGAAGTCAGCGAGATCGACGTCATCCGTCACTTCACTCGCCTAAGCCAGAAGAACCACGCCATCGACATCAACTTCTACCCGCTTGGGTCGTGCACCATGAAGTACAACCCGAAGATCAACGAAGCGGTCGCCCGCTATCCTGGCTTTGCCCGCCTGCATCCGTATCAGCCGGAAAGCACCGCCCAGGGCGCGCTGGAGTTGATGCACGAACTCCAGGACATGCTGGCCGAGATCTCCGGCTTTCACTCCGTCACCCTGCAACCAGCGGCCGGCGCCCACGGTGAACTCACCGGCTGCCTCATCATCAAGGCCTACCATCAAAGCCGCGGTGAAACGCAGCGCACTCAGATGCTTATTCCTGACTCGGCGCACGGCACGAATCCCGCCACCGCGCGCATGGCGGGGTTCGAGGTCGTCACCGTTCCCTCCGATTCCAGAGGCAACACTGACTTTGACAAGCTCCGCGAAATGGTCGGTCCTGAAACGGCCGGCCTCATGATCACGAATCCCAACACGCTGGGGCTTTGGGACGAGCACATCCACGAAATCGTCGATGTCGTCCACGAAGCCGGTGGCCTGGTCTACAACGACGGCGCCAATTTCAACGCCATCCTCGGCATCGCCCGGCCGGGGGACCTCGACATCGACATCATGCATTACAACCTCCACAAGACGTTCTCCACACCGCACGGGGGCGGTGGCCCAGGCTCGGGTCCAGTCGGCGTCACGGAGGAACTCGCGGAGTTCCTTCCCGGACCGCGTATCCGCAAGGTCGACGGCGAAGATCGCTACGAATGGTTCGAGCCCGCCAGTAGCATCGGGCAACTCCACTCGTTCCACGGCAACTTTGGCATGCACGTCCGCGCGTACTGCTATATCCGCATGCATGGCGCGGAGGGTCTCCGGATGATCTCCGAGGACGCTGTCCTCGCCGCGAACTACCTCCGAGTCAAGCTCCAGGACCGGTACGACCTGGCCTTCAAGCGCACCTGCATGCACGAATTCGTGCTCTCCGGCTCCCGCCAGAAGAAACAGGGCGTGAAGACGCTCGACATCGCGAAGCGACTGCTCGACTTCGGCATCCACCCGCCCACAACCTATTTCCCGCTGATCGTGGCCGAAGCGCTCATGATCGAACCGACCGAGACCGAGTCGAAGGAAACGCTCGACCATTTCATCGATGCGATGCTCCAGATCGCCGATGAAGCCGAGGAAACACCGGAGAAGGTCACCGGCGCTCCATACAACACCGAGTACAAGCGCCTGGATGAAGTCGGAGCCAACCGCTCGCTCAACATCCGATGGACGCCCGCCACCGAGCCCGCGCTCGCCGCCGCGGACTGACCTCCCTGGCTCTAGCCAGTCATTCAAAGGCAAAACACCGTGACGGGGTGCATTCCGTCACGGTGTCTTCGTTCAACCATTGACTCCCACCAGCCGTACCCCTAACATGCAATCAAGTGGTTGTACATTGGCCGCTGACGATCTCTTCATATGGAATCCTGACAGAGACAGGGCAGCCCCGTGATACGAGCGAGCGGTCCTGGCGTGCCGGGTTCACCATGTACGGGGCTACGGCTCTGGCGTTGGATCACGAATCATCCCCTGCGATGAGCAGCCAGCGTCAGCCCCTTCGGCGCATGGCCCTCATCCGGATTCCGTATCAGGCATGCAAAGGATGTGACCGTGCGGAGACTTAAGCTGCAGGTGCAAACCACGCTCGATGGGTACATGGCTGGACCCAACGGCGAGATGGACTGGATCTCCACATCCTGGTCGGAAGACGTCGGTGAATACATCAAGTCGATCATGGAATCGGTCGACACCATCCTGATGGGCCGGAAGCTCGCCGAAGGGTTCATCCCTGCCTGGGAATCCCGTCCCGAAGGCGAACCAGAGGAAGCGATCGACTGGATGAACAACACGCCGAAGGTGATTGTCTCCAACTCGCTCACGTCTTCACCCTGGACAAACGCCACCATCGCCAGCGGGGAACTCGTCGACATCGTCAGCCGGTTGAAGGCCAACGACGGCGGCGACCTCATCACCTACGGTGGCGCCACATTGGCGGCGAGCCTGGTCTCGTCGATGACCTACACCGGATCGTCAACCCAACCGCCATCGGAGCCGGAAGGCCGGTGTTCGGGCATCCCGCTCTATACGGCCAGTTCGAGATCGCCCGGGTAACGCCATTCCCGGGCGGGATGCTCGCCCTTCACCTGCGGCCCAGGAGTTCGTAGAACAGGATTCGGTGATGGTGGGGGAATCCGGCCGGCGGACATCAGGGACAAGCCAGTTTGCTGGCGTGGTGGACGAGGAACTGGACGACATGTTCCATGCTCTCGCCGACAGCACGCGCCGGGACATCCTCAAACGCTGCCTCCAGGAAACACAGTCGATGTCGCAGGTCGCCGCTCGCTACCCGATGAGCTTCACCGCCGTGCAGAAACACATCATGGTGCTGGAGCGGGCCGGTCTGGTCTCTCGCACCCGGCGCGGGCGAGAACAACTGGTGAGTTCGGAGATCGCCGCGTTGCAGCAGGCCCGCCAGGCGCTCGACAAACTGGAGTCCGACTGGCGTGGGCGGATCGACCGGATGACGCATGTGCTCGACGACCTGACGATCGAATCCAGCGAGAAAGAGGAAGAACGCCGATGACTGTAACCAGCGTCGAAAAGGACTACGAAACGTTGCAAATCATCGTCACCGCGGACTTTGCCGCTCCCATCGAGAAGGTGTGGGAGTTGTGGGCCGATCCCCGGAAGCTCGAGCGCTGGTGGGGACCGCCCACCTGGCCAGCCACTTTCGTGGAGCACGATCTCGCTCCCGGCGGCGGCGTGACCTACTACATGACCGGTCCGGAAGGCGAGAAGGCCGGCGGCTGGTGGAAGGTAACCGCCGTCAATCCACCCTCCTCGCTCGAATTCGTCGACGGATTCGCCGATCCTGACGGCAACCCCGTCGACTCCCTGCCAACACAGGAGGCCTCGGTCGAACTGACGACGACGAGCGATGGCACACGCATGGTCATGCGCTCGCAACTCAGTTCTCGCGAGCAGATGGACGAGCTCGTGGGCATGGGCATGATCGAGGGCCTGACCGCATCCGCCGGCCAGATGGACGACCTCCTCGCCGAATTCGCCTGAGCCCCATTCAAATCAGTGAACAGAGCAACCGTCCCGGGAGATCTCCAGGACGGCTGCTCTGTTTACACGCGCCCGGGTGACGCGGCCTACTTCACGACGATGTTGACCAAGCGGCCGGGAACGACCACCTCACGTACCACCGACTTGCCGGCGGTGTGCTCCTTCACCTTGTCGCACGACCACGCGGCCGCAAGCATCTCGTCCTTCGACGTGCCCGTGCCCACCACGATCTTGTCGCGCACCTTGCCGTTGACCTGAACCGGCACTTCCACCGTCGCCACCGTCGCCAATGCTTCGTCGAACACCGGCCACGGCTGCTGGTGTACGGAGAAGGGCTGACCCAGCCTGCTCCACATCTCCTCGGCCACATAGGGCGTCGAAGGCGCCATCAGCAACGTCAGCGTCTCCATCGCCTCCCGCCAGGCCGGAGTCGAGACGACAGGGGTGTCCTTGAGCTTCATCAACTCATTCGTGTACTCGATCAGCGCCGCGATCA
>CAZSUN010000159.1:0-7063 GCA_964610045.1 uncultured Sphaerobacteraceae bacterium | reverse complement strand
GCGAGGTTGTCCGGGGCGACCTGGTCGAGCGTGGCCTGGAGCAGGGCGCCAGACGCCGGCATGGAAACGGGCGTCTGGGCGCTGCTGCCCGGCAGGATGTGCAGTGCCGCCATCAGGGCGAGGACGATGGTGTGAATGCGCATGACTGGTCTCCTGCCGTGTGATACCGAGTCTGGAGGTTCCCGGTAGGGGCGGACCGTGTGTCCGCCCGTGGAGGTGCAATGAACAACGACAGGCCCTGCCACCCCCGGGTGATGATCCGGGGATGGCAGGAGCACAGCGTTCAGCACCCGTTGCCGCTGTAGGCGCACGCGGGGGCGTAGGTGACCGCTGCCAGCGAGACCGGCAGGCCCGACGACACGTCGATCCGGAGGATCTCGCCGTACCCAACGCCAGCATCCGGGGCATACGATGGTGTGGACAGGTAGAGCGCGCCATCGGGGCCGAAGCCGATGTAGGCGGGTGCATCGAGACCGGTTACCACCGCTTCCAGGGTGTCCGGACCGGTCATGCGGACGACCCTGCCGCTGTCAGGGGTCAGGAACGGCGGCTCCAGGGTGTTGCCAGTGGCAAGTTCGACCGCGTAGAGCGTGCCGTCGGGGCCTAGTTCGAGGTCGTTGACGGCGGTAAGACCGGTCCAGAAGTCGGTGACGGTGCCGTCCGGCGCTATGTGGATGACCTTCGAGCTGCCATCAGCGTATGGGATTGCGGTCAGGAACCCGACGTAGACGCCGCCGTCCGGCGCCAGGGCCATCCCGGTCGGGACCATGTGCCCATCCGAGATATCGGCGACGAGGGTGATCGTGCCATCTGGCGTCACAGTGATGACCCGGCCGCCGACGGCCTCGCTCAGCCAGATCCGATCGGCGCCAACTTCCATGTCGAAGTACGAGCCGCTGGGGTTGAAGTCCGGCGGGACGAATTCGGGCAGGTTCTCGGCCGACCAGGTCCCGATGTCGGCGACCAGCGTCGTCGAACCGTCGGCCTCAACCCGGAGCAGGGCCGTTGGTTGGTCGGGGTTGCCGAAGTCGAGCCCGCCACCGGCGGAGAGGATGTAGAGTTCGCCATCGAGGAATCCGACGTCGTGTGCGCCCCAGATCCAGCCGGCGTCGGTCCAGTTACCGGATGGCAGCCCTTCGACCACTGGGACGGCAGCGCCGTCCTCGATCTTCACGACCGACGAGGTCGGGCCACCGTAGATGCCGTCTTCCGCGCCTTCGATCGTGCCAGGCACGTCGCCGCCGGTGCCAGCCAGCGCGAGGTACAGGGTACCGTCCGGACCCCAGGTGAATCCGCGTGGGTTGGTCAGCCCGCTGGCGATGGTCGTGACACCCGCCACGACTGGCGTGGCGTCCTGGGCCGATGCCGGGGTGGCGATCCCGGCTATCACGAGGATGGCGATGAGCGACGTCAGGCGAACGACACGCATGGCGAGAACTCCCTGCACGAAAGGCGACGCCCCGTTGGGTGCCGGGGCGGGCGGCAGCGCCGCGTCCACATGCAGGTTGCCGGGTGCGGTGGGTGCCCGCATCCGTACCTTGTACCCAATCGGTGTGATCGTATTGCCTCGTGTCAGATCAGGTTGTACTGGGTTGCTGCCGCCACGGCGGCTCGTCGTGAGTTGACGCCGAACTTGTTGTACACGTTGGAGACGTGCCGCTCGACGGTGCGAACCGAAAGGGAGAGTTGGTCGGCGATTTCAGCGGCGGTGTAGCGTTGGGCGAGGAGCGTGAGGACGTGGTGCTCCCTGGCGCTGAGGCGGGTGGGAGGTGGCAGCGCCAGGGGACTCGTGGTTCCCGGAGGCGGTGTGCCGGCGGCCATGGCATCGGCGATGGCGATTGCTTCAGTGACCGCGTCATCAAACGGCAGGGCGTAACCGGCAGCCACCAACTCGGGATGGCCGTGGCCCAGCGACGGCAGTGTTTCGGTAGCGAGGTGGACGATGATGTATGCCGCGTCACCAGCGTACGCCGCACCCGTTCGCTCGCCGAGAGCCTGGAGCATGCCGGCGAGCCGGGCCGCCGCTTCCGGGAAGCCGGCCGCCGTCGCCAGTCCCGCCAGTTCGGCAATCGCGAAGCCCGCATGCGCCACGACACCGGATTCCCGGAACGCGCGCAGCGCTTCACCGTACCGCGCGGCGGCCAGCGCGACGTTCCCATCCTGCCGGTCCAGGCGACCGAGTCGCAGGAGAGCTTCAGCCAGTTCCATGTGGCTTCCCGCGCGCCTGAACGTGGCAGCCGCATGCTCGATGAGGCGCACCCCGCGTTCGCGTTGGCCCAATCGGAGCCAGAGGACCCCCATGGCCGCAAACACCGACTGGATCTCCTCATCGGGAACCTGCTGATCGCGAGCCACATCCACGGATTCCTGGAGGACGTCGAGGGCTTCGGCGGAGCGGCTGGGATCGCTGCCGATCACGTTGGCATGGACCCACAGCGCCTGGTTCAGCCGGGAGCGGCTGTCGTCCCGGCGCGCGGTCTGCACACTCAGCTCACTCAACTCGTGGGCCTTGCCGGTCGATCCGGCGGCCAGGTGGAGGACGGCGAGTTCGAGCATCGCCTTCGCCAGCGGCCCGGGTGATGACGATTGGCCACGATCGATCGCCGACTGGAGGGCCACCATTCCTTCAGAAAACTGGCCCCGGTAGAGCCAGTACTCATTCATCAAGCCCACGAACCGGATCTCGCGCGCGATATCTCCGGTCTCAGCCAGAAACTGGAGCGCGGCGAGGCAATTGGCATGCTCCATCTCCAGGCGATCCAGGTAGTGGCGCATGGCCGGACTCCCGGCCAGCGTTTCGACGTGTTCCACAAGAGCGAGATAGTGGGCCGCGTGGCGGTCCCGGACAGCAGATGCCTCCCCACACGCACTTGCTGTCTCCCAGGCGACCGCGCGCACCGTGTCCAGCATCGCGTACCGGGCACTGACGCCGGGATGATCGACCCGGCGCAACAGGCTCTGTTCGTGGAGGGCAGCCACGTGCCCGGTCGCCACGGCAGCGGGCAACCCGGCGACCGCTGCCGCCGCTTGGATGTCGAAACCGCCGGCGAACACCCCAAGCTGCCGGAACAGGATTTGCACCTCCGGATCGAGCAGGCGGTAGCTCCAGGCAATCGTGTCGCGCACGGTTCGCTGGCGGTCCGGCGCATCGCGCGGTTCGCGTCCGGGCGTGCGCAGGATATCTGCGAGGTGCGCCAGCAGGTCAGCCGGGGGGAGCAGCGCCGACCAGACGGCGGCGAGTTCGATCGCGAGGGGCAGGCCATCGAGGCGACGGCAGATCTCGCCGATCGCTCGCAGATCCTGCTCGCTGACGGTCATTGCGGGATGCACCGCTCGTGCGCGCTCCAGGAAGAGCTGGACCGAGTCGACCTCGGCGGGGAGACTGGCTGGGTCGCGCGGCGACGCCGGGAGGGGTAGCGGTTCGACCGGGAAGCGGTGTTCACCCCGGATCCGGAATGGCACCCGGCTCGTGGTGAGGATGCGGACGTCTGGACACGATGCAAGCAACGCGGCAATCTGGCCCGCCGCATTGATGACCTGCTCGCAGTTGTCGAGGATCAGCAGGAGATCGCGCGATCGGAGAAAAACGGCGATCGATTCCGCGAGCACCTGCCGGCCGCTGTCCCGGATCCCGATCACCCGGGCGATGGCGGGCAGGACATGCTGGGGGTCACGCACCGGCGAGAGGTCAACGAAATGGGCCCCATCGGCGAAGACCTCGATCGTGTTGTGGGCGATGTGCAGCGCCAGGTGCGTTTTCCCGACACCGCCCGGACCGGTCAGCGTGACGAGCTGCGTGCCGTCGCGGAGTAGTAACTCACGAACCGCCGCGATTTCTCCCGTTCGGCCGATCAGCCGGTTTGGAGGATGGGGAAGCGTCCCGGCGCGCGTCGATGCCGGTGAGATACCAGGCCGCCAGGAGGCCAGGTCCGCTCGTGCGATCCGGTAGACGCCGGCGTGTTTGGTTGCTGCCAGGTCGCCACGGGCGATGGCGCGGCGGATCGTTCGCTCGTTGACGCCAATCGCCTCGGCCGCCTCGCGGGCGGAGAGCGGCCAGGTGTCCGGCGCGCCGGACACCTGGGGTACCCCGGAAGAAACGGGCGTGTGGTCGGCCATGGCGATGCGCGCCTGCACGAAAGCGATGACACAGTGTCCACCAGTCAAGACTGATGGTATCCCTGGTCAGCCTCACGTCAAGTCCGGCCGGGTCGCTGCGAAGCGCACCCGGATCGCTGACAGGCGAAAACCCGCGCCGGTTCCTCGTCCCGACCGTGAGGCTAGAACCCGACGCCCTTGCGGAAAATGACATTGCCGTACGGGCGCAACTCGCCGGTGATCACGATTGCAAACGCCTGCCGCGAGCGTTCGTAAAAGGCGAATCGCTCGAGGTGCTCGACAGGAACATCGCGCCCTTCCGCCTCATTGGCGTGCGCGAACACCTCCCGCTGCACCTCGGGCACGATCTCCGGCGTATCGACCATGGCCATCGTCGCCACCGGCATCTCCACGAAGGTGTCCAGGTGCAGCACGGAGAGCACCGCCTGCGACGCCCGGGCCAGGTCGATCCCGTCGAGCCGGATCAGCCGCTGGGCGTTGGTCACCGCCGGGAAGAGCGCGTCGACCAAGGCGATGTCGTCGCCGTGCCCCATCGAGGCCAGGACGTGCAGCAGATCGGGCGAGAGCAGCGGATCGATTCCCTTGAGCACCTGAGAACTCCATCATGTCAAAGAAACGCGCCAACCAGTCGTTCGCGCGAGAGATTCCTCACATATTCGGAATGACAAAGGTGTGCCCGTTACCGGCCGACGGCATCGCGGGCGGCAGCGACCTGGTCGATCGTGCGTTCGACGGAATCTTCCATCACGGCCATGCCGCGGCGGACGGCATCCTCAACCAGTTGCAGTTGTTCCAGGACGAAGACATCGAACTCGCCGCGGGCGCGCTGTTGCTCTTCTTCCGTGGCGCGGAGGATGTCCTCACTGCGAAGCCGTGCCTCGCCGACGATGTTGTGCTGGGAGACCATCGCCTCTGCCCGGTCCTGCGCGATCTGGATGATGCGCGCGCCTTCGTCCTGGGCTTCGCTGACGATGCGTTCGCGCTCGCGGATGACGCGCTGGGCCTGCCGGATCTCGTTGGGAACCGCCACCCGGAGCTGGTCCACGAGACCGAGGAATTCCTCCTCCTCAACCATGACGCGGCCGCTGAACGGCACCCGCTTCCCGATCCCGACCAGTTCTTCGAGCCGGTCGAGCAGGTACAGGATGTCTGCTGCCCCCTCTGGCGGCTGCTGTGGCGTACCTCGCTGATTCATCCGTTCCATCCCCTGTGGCAATCGTGACTGCCAGCCTTCCCCAATCGCGCAAGGATATACCAAACGTCGGAATGTGCCCGATGTGGCGGGCCATCTGACGCATGCGAGGGATTCGTTGCATGCCCGGAACGACATCGGGATACGCGACTGACGGCCGGCAGCCCTATGGGACGATGGCGGCAGTGCGGCGCAGGATGGCGGCTTCGACATTCGGCGGGACGAGGCCGTGCACGTCGCCGCCGAGGTTTGCCACCTCGCGAATGAAGCTGCTGCTGATGAATGAGAGGCGGGACGATGTCATCAGGCAGACGACCTCGATCTCCGGCGCGAGGTGCTCGTTCATGTGCGCGTACTTGAACTCGTACTCGAAATCGGAGACGGCACGCAGGCCGCGGACGATCGTCTCCGCGCCCTTTGCCCGGGCGTAGTTGACGGTCAGGCCGGTGAAGGTGTCGATCTCGATCCGTGAGGCGTTCGGATCGCCCGATTCGGCGATGGCCTGGCGCGCCATCTCGATCCGCTCGGCGATCGGGAAGAGCTGGTTCGGTTTCTCGCCTCCCGCGTAGACGGCGAGGATGAGGCGATCGAAGAGCCGGGCAGCCCGCAGGGCGACATCGAGGTGACCGTTGGTGATGGGGTCGAAGCTGCCGGGATAGATGGCGAGCGTCATGCCGGTGGGGTCCCTTCCGGTGCGGTGTCGTCCTCAATCTCGTATATGGAAAAGCAACTGTCGCCGTGGCAACGGTGACGCAGGCAGGTCAGCCGCCCGATCCGATCGGGGAGTTCGAGCCGGGGCCAGTGTCCGAGAACCACGATTGTGCCGGATTGTACCAACTCCGATCCGGCCAGCAGGGTGAGGGTTTCGACGATGTCGGGCGCGGCATACGGGGGGTCCACGATCACGAAATCGTAGGGACCGTGCCGGCCTGCGATGTAGGTTCGGACCGGCATCTGGTGGACGGCTCCCACCCGTTCGAACCCGGTGCCGGTGAGATTGGCGCGGATGACGGCCACCTGGTCACGCCCCTGGTCGACGAAATCGGCGTGGGTTGCGCCGCGTGAAAGCGCTTCGATGCCGACACTGCCCGTGCCGGCATACAGATCGAGCACGATCTCGGGTTCCACGCCGAGGGATTCGAGCGCGTTGTACAGGGCGCCCTTGATCTTGTCCGCCATTGGCCGGGTCGCCGCCGATGGCGGCCCCTTCAGCGTGCGCCCGCGTGCCGAACCCGATATCACCCGCATGTTGATGAACCTCCCGGAAGCGCCAATCGTGCCGCGGAAAGGATACCGGTAACCAGGCTCACGGCGGCCCGCCTGCCATCCTCCGGTAAGGGGCGATCGGCCTACGGTTCCGCCCCTCGTGCCGAGGTGAGGTCAAGAGAGGTGCCTGGCCCCCGGCCGGAAGGTCTGTCGGACCGCTTCGATGGGTTCGGGATGCGGGCTGACAGCCTCTCGCTTCGCCCGGGCCGCCACGGCTTCGCTATAGTGAGTGGAAGCAGTTGGGCCCTGATTGAAGAAGTCACACCGCACCGGGAGAGTGAGGTGGGTCATGGTTGAACCGGAGACCGATCCTGCCACGCGCGACGAACTCGACACCGCGCGTCGTACGCCGGACGCTGTCGAGCCGGTTGACCATGCCTCCTCCGTTGTCATGGCGGGGAATGGAGTGGTTCGTAACGCGGAACCATCCAGCAATGCGACGGCGTTGCTGCCACTCCAGCGTCGCCCCCTGATCGGCCGCCAGCGCGA
>CAZSUN010000158.1:0-7078 GCA_964610045.1 uncultured Sphaerobacteraceae bacterium | reverse complement strand
CCGACCAGCACCTTCACCACGCTGGCCGGGGTGTAGAACTCGCCGCCGAGCTTGCCTTCGGCGCTGGCGAACCGCTCCAGGAAGTACTCGTAGACCTGCCCGAGCACGTCGCGGCCTTCGGCGGTCTTTCCTCCCACCTGGAGGTTCGAGAGATCGGTGATCAGTTGCCCGAGCCGCACCTTGTCCAGCGAGGGCCGACCGTACTCCTTCGGCAGCACTCCGGCCAGGGTCGGATTCTCGCGTTCGAGCGCCAGCATCGCGTCGTCGACCAGCTTGCCGATGGCGGGATCGGTCGCCCTGGCCTTCAATCCGGACCAGCGGGCGTCGGGCGGCACCCAGTAGAGACCGACCGCCTTGTACTCGTCCTTGTCCTCGGGATCTGCCCCCTCGTCGACCTGGGCTTCGAGTTCGGCGTGGTACTCGTCGAAGGCGTCGGAGAGGTACTTGAGGAAGATCAGGCCGAGGACGACGTGCTTGTACTCGGCGGCATCCATGTGGCCGCGCAGGGTGTCGGCGGCGCGCCAGAGTTCGGCTTTCTCCTTCGCGGAGAGGGTTTGCGTCCGGAACAACGGCGGCTGCGCCACGGAATCACCTCGGGTCCGAATTGGTCAGGTCCAATGCGCGGAGTGTCGCATACCTCGCGAACTGTGCACCACACCCGATCGTTTGTAGGGGACGACTCCATGTCGTCCCTTTCACCATCCCATGCCGTCCTGTTTTTCGGTGACTCCTCGGTGACCGTCCGGTCGTTCGTAGGGACCGACCGCGTGTCGGTCCGTTCCCATGTCGTCCCTGGCCGGGCGTTTGCGGTGACCCTACACGGGCCGACACAGCCGCCTGCATGCCGGTTGGCCAGGTGTCCCATGTGACGGCGGCGGGGACGGCCCCTACATTGGCGTGGCATGGATCGGGTTGTTCGTTCGTAGGGGACGGCTCCATGTCGTTCCTGCATTCTCATTGCATTCAGGACAGACACCCACACCGCCCTCACATCTCCATCCTCACGCCTCGAACCTGGCGCACATTCTCGCCAACGTCGCGTTCACAAGGTCAGGGGTGGATCGCAGAAACGCTGACCGGATCGCCTGCCTCGGTTCACGCGTCGGTTCGCGGAGTGAAGAACGTGATGGCCACCGAACCGTCAAACATCCCCATGAATCCGGGCGATTCGGAAGAAACTGCAAAAAAAGCAACGGTTCACGCGCGCACCGGACATCGTCTGGATCGACCCAACAAGCGAACGGCCCCTGGGAGATATCCCCCGGAGCCGCTCGATCTCTCTTTTCTGTTTTCTCACTCCCCCGCCGCAGACGGCATCTGGCCACCCGCCATGCAGACGGCTGTGTCGGCCCGCACGTCCTCGCCGCGGAGGCATGGCCGCGGACCGACCCCGTGCCGTTGCCTTGGCCCTCGGCTACGAGAACCGGTGGAGGTGTGGTGCGGGCCGACAGGCCCTGGGGAGCCACCATCTGTCCGGAAGAGGCCAGGCCGGCGTTCGGTCGTGTGTAGGGGTCGCCTCCATGGCGACCCGGTTTGCTCCATACCGGGCGTTCGCGCCGTCTGCTGGGAACCTGCCTACTGGTAGATGATGAGGTCGGGCGCGGGGTCGAAGGCGAGGACTTCCTCGGCGGTCATCAGCGGGTCGTCGAGCTGGTAGAAGAGCTTGATGCCGTTGTACTCGATCGGTTCCTGGGTGATGACGAGGGTGTAGGTCTCTTCCTTCAAGTGCGGAGCACCCCAGCCGTCCATGTCGATCACCAGGTCGACCCCGTTCACGATCTGGATCTGGTCCTTGTCCTCGATCATCGAGTGGTGGAACTGGTGGACGATCAGGACCTTGCGCGGCACCTGGTACTGCTCGGCGATGCCGACCAGCCAGTTCTGCGCCTCGGTCACTTCGGCGGCGGTCACCTGGCCGATGTCCTGGCCGGGAAGCTCGCCTTCGCGCATGTGGAACTCGGGATCGATGCCGAGGTGGACGTGCGGCTGCGCGATCCACTCCTCGAGGCCGGAGTAGTCGTCGATCGGTTCCTTGAAGCCCATCTGGACATCAAGGAAGAGCAGCATGTCGTTATCGGCCGTGAACTGCGTGTAGGTGTCCAGCATTGCGCGGCTGGCATCGGCCACGTACATGTTGTCGGGGCCGGGGCTGCCCTGGGCGACCGAGGCGATCATCTCGAACCCGAGCTTCACCGGGCGGTTGGGATCGGCAGCCTCGTAGTTCGCCGCCTCTTCCTGCAGCAGTTCGAGCACCTGTTCCGGCTCGTATTCACCGAGGATGCCCATGTTCTCGTTGGTGGGGAAGCCGTAGTAGAGCAGGATACGGTTGTCCGGCAGGACGCCGCCGAGGCTCGCTCCGCTGCCATCCTGGGCAGAGGCGCCCAGCGTGTGAAAGCCGTAGGGGAGCATCGCCGCCGCGCCACCCATGGCAAGCGCTCGCCGTCGGCTGAGGCGGCGTGTCAGAGGACGTTGAAACGACGGGTGAGACATGGACGGCAACCTCATTTCACGATCAGCATGCATCGCACCACAACGTGCGATCCCGGAGCACGGTTCGCTGATACACACGCGTGTGAAACCATTCTGGTTTCCCTTGAAGTGTACGTGCATTGGGCGATTCCGGATTGTCCGGCAGGGCATTGTCGTCACATGCAGGGTCGCGCACCGACGTGGCGCCGGCTCGATGCGGCGATGTGACCTTCGGGAACATCTCCAAACCACCGGACGATGGTGGTAGCATCAGGCTACGCTGTGGTGCCGGTTGCGCCCGGATCCGGCGAGGTTGGGAGAGGCTGGTACTTCGGTACGGCATGGGGCAACCTTTGTCTGTCCTCGTCCAGCGCCATGCCCACCGATGCCGCACCCCGCCCCACCAGCCGGGAACAGGGAGACTGCCAGACCCGTGTCCACCCCGCAGGAGCCAACTGCCACCCGTATCCTGCCGTTCCGGCTGCGCCAGCAACGCGTGGACGATGATGCGTCACGTCCGGATGAGGCTGGCGACCGTCTCCTTGACATCATCTCCCTCGGCGATCCGCTGCCTGGAGAGCAGGACGGCATCCACCACCTGCGCGCGGTGAGCCTGGGGGCATCCAGCGGCGCATTTTACCCGCACATTCCGACCGAGTTGACGCCGATCGCGGCCAGCCGGCTCGGCATCGGCACGATGGAGATCATGCTCCAGACGGCCGGCGAGTACAGCCCGCGGTTCATTGCGGAAGTTCGCCGCAATGCCGATGCCCACGGCGTCTCGATCGCCTCCGTTCACCTCATGAGCCGGTTGCATCCGTTCTTCGATGCCTACGCCCGCCGGGTCGAGGAAGGGCGGGCCTTGTTCCGGCATGGGGTCGAGGCGGCGGTAACGCTGGGCGCGCAGGTCGTGGTCTGGCACGGGCCGAATGCCCGAGAGGTGGCGACCGATGAAACCTGGGAGGCATTCATCGCCCTCACCCGCGACCTGGCGGGGGTTTGCGGTGAGGCCGGTGTCACCCTCGGGATCGAGAATGTCTCGTACGGGGCGCTGGCCAATGTGCGCGACATCGCCAGGTTCGCGACCCGGCTCGGGGAGATCGGCACGCGCGAGCAGGTCGGGTTCGTGTTCGATCCGTTTCAGGCGGCGGAGGCCGGGGCCAATCCGTTCATGGTCCTGGCGGCGATGGGAAACCGGGTGGCGAACGTCCACATCAGCGATTACCGCGAGGGCGATGCCTCGGCGCGGCACCTGCTGCCGGGTGATGGCGACCTGCCATGGTCGGCCCTGATCCGGGCGGTCGCGGGGAGCGGCTATCGTGGCCCGCTGATGATCGAGGGGCCGCTCGGGCGCGGTCACGACGGGATGGACCGGGTCCGCAGCAACCTTGAGCCCCTGATCCGGGCGGTGATTCCGTTCAATCCGGATGGCCGCGCGGATCAGCCGGTGACGGCCCTGACGAGCCCGCCGCCAGGGGTGCTCCGCGGGATCGCGCTGTTCAACGAGCGGGCGTTCTACGAGCAGCACGAAGAGATCGAGGCTGAGTGGCACGCCGAGCACGGCCCGGTGCGGCGGTTGTACCAGGGCATCCTGCAGATCGGCGTGGGGTTCCATCACGCCTGCAACGGCAATTACCGGGGCGCGGTGGCGCTGCTGACCGACGGGATTGCCAAGACCTCGGAATTCATGCCCCGGGCCCTGGGCATCGAAACAGGGGAACTGGTCGTGGAATCCCGCCAGTGCCTCGACCGGATCGTGGCGGCAGGCCCCGACGCGATCGGCCACTTCGACACGTCCACCATCCCGACCATCCGGCTCTCACCTGCCTGAACCCGGCAATCAACCACGGACCCTCGCAGGCATCCCGCGAGGGTCCGTTGGTGCGATCAGTGGCTAGGAGTTGTCAGTTCAGGCGCAGGCGCCGAAGGATGACCGCAACCAGCACCAGGAAGACGGCGGCAATGGCCGCGATCATCAGGATCGAACCACTGTTGTCCGATTCCGGCCCATTGCCGGTCTCCGGCAGGGCGCTGACTGACGATTCGTCCGTGTCGTCCGGTTCGGCGACCGCCGTGGCATCGCCCGCACCCGGCGTGCCATCCGGCGCCTCTTCCCCGGCCAGGGCATAGGTTCCCGTGAACGACAGGAACCCGAACATCATCAACACGGCCAGCAGCACGCGAAATGGGTGGGTGTGGCGTCGCATCTCATATCTCCTCTCACCGCCTCGGCGGTGTCGGACAGTCACGTCAGCCTTTGGGGTCGTACGCTCTCCTTCACAATGTCCCCTTCCCGGTGAAGTCACCGCAGGACCAACTACAGGCGTGGATTTCGCCTCCCAAACGGATGAGCGCCCAGCCGCGCGTATCCGTTCGATCCGGGACGATGCCTCGCGGCGTCAGCCACTGTGTTGACCGTGGTGTCACGGTCGTGAACGCAGCCTAGGGAGGCCGGTTGGGGATGTCAAACCGGCCCCGGTCCCTTTGAGTCATGTCGGGTCGCAGGTTGAGGTAGCGACGGATACAGGAGAATATGTGTCCAGTACCCTCAGGGCGGGGTCGCCCAACTCCGTCGGGGATGTGCGCGCATCCTGGCCAGGACGCGCGCACACCGGACGGTGACTCGCTTGAATGGGCGATGCGGCCTGCCGTATGCTGACGCAACCATTCCTGCCCGTCAGGCGGTATCATGCCGTCGCAAGCCAGGGATTCCAGGTGGTCGCCGGCGGCTGGGCCAGCGTCATCGCGATCGCACTCCACACGACGACGGGCGGGTGCGTGGGCCGCAACGGGCCACACAGGGCAGGGGCATGCGCAGTTTCTTCCATCGACAAGGCAAGTTCCGGCCACGGTCGTCTGCCGAGGCGAGTGAGAATCCTGCCATCCCCGAAGATCTCTGGGTCAAATGCCCAAACTGCGGGGAACTGCTGTATTCGCGCGAGCTCGACCAGAACGCCCAGGTCTGTCCGAAGTGTGCGCACCATTTCCGGCTGACCGCGCGGCAGCGGATCGCCACCCTCACCGATGCCGGCAGCTTTGACGAGTGGGACCAGGACATCGCACCTGAAGACCCGCTGGCGTTCGTGGAACCCAAGGGTTCGTACGCCGACAAGCTGGTGCAAACCCAGGCGAAAACCGGGGAGACCGAATCGCTGATTACCGGCCTCGCCCGCATCGAGGGCCGGGCCGCGGCGATGGCGGTGGCCGAGTACCCCTTCATGGGCGGCAGCATGGGCTCGGTGTGGGGCGAAAAGCTGGCCCGCACCGTGGAGCGCGCCTGCGAATTGCATTTGCCGGTGCTGACCGTCAATGCGTCCGGGGGAGCCCGCATGCACGAGGGGCTGTTCTCGCTGATGCAGATGGCGAAGACCGTGGCGGCGTTCGACCGCCTGGGCCGCAACCGGCTGCCGCACTTTTCGCTGCTGGTCGATCCCTGCTACGGCGGCGTGACCGCGAGTTACGCAACTGTGGCCGATATCGTGCTGGCGGAACCAGGAGCGTTGATCGGGTTTGCCGGGCAGCGGGTGATCGAGCAGGTGACGAAGCAGAAACTGCCCGAGGGATTCCAGACGGCCGAGTTCATGCTGGAGCACGGCATGATCGACCTGATCGTCGACCGGGGATCGCTGCCGGCCACGCTTGCCACCCTGATCGACCACCACATGGGGCGTGCTCCGGAGGCCGTGGAGATCGAGGTGGATCTGACCGTGATCGACGTGCCGGCACCGCTCCCGGCGAATCAACTGGGGGGTGACGGCGCATGAGCAGCGAGACGATCGAGATTGCGGACGCACCGGCGCCACTTCGCGCGATCGACCGGGTGAAGCTCGCGCGCGAGCAGGAGCGGCCCGGCACCCTCGACTACATCACCGATCTCGTCTCCAACTTTGTCGAACTCCACGGCGACCGGGTGTACGGTGACGATCAGGCCCTGATCGGCGGGGTTGGCGCATTCCGCGGCCGGAGTGTGCTGGTGCTCGGGCACCAGGGCGGTACGAACACGCGTGAAAACCTTGTCCGCAACTTCGGGATGCCGAAGCCGGAAGGGTTTCGCAAGGCCCGTCGCCTGATGCGGCACGCCGAGAAGTTTCACCTGCCGATCCTGACCTTCATCGACACGTCCGGGGCCGACCCTGGCGTCGGGTCCGAGGAGCGTGGCCAGGGAACCGCGATTGCGGAGAGCCTGATGGAGATGATCGGGGTGCGCGTCCCGATCGTGACCACGGTGATCGGGGAAGGCGGCAGCGGCGGCGCGCTCGCGATCAGCCTGGGCGATCGCCTGCTGATGCTGGAGAACGCGGTCTACGCGGTGGCCTCGCCCGAGGCCTGTGCCGCGATCCTCTGGAAGGACGCCAGCTTCGCCGGCGACGCCGCCGAAACCATGCGCGTCACTGCGGCCGACCTGGAACGGTTCGGGATGATCGACGAGTTGATCGCCGAAGCTGTTCCCGCTCACGAAGCGCCCCGGGAGACCGTGGCGGCGGTCGGGGACAGGATTGCGACCCACCTCGACGTGTTGCTGGCCGGCTGGGATCCGGACGATGCCGCTTCTGTCAACCGCCTGCTGGCAAACCGGTACGACAAGTTCCGCCGCATCGGCGCCTGGCAC
>CAZSUN010000157.1:0-7184 GCA_964610045.1 uncultured Sphaerobacteraceae bacterium | reverse complement strand
CGGTTGGGCTGACCGTCATTGCCAGCCGGTGCGTCGCCACGTCCAGATGGGTTGTGCGACGTACCGCGTTCGCCAGACCGCCACCTCACGCACTCGCCATTCGATGCGATGCAGCACGACCCGGCAGCGGCAATTGACGTGGAGCGGTGGCTCCGGCATTGGTTGCTGCTCGCTCCAGGTGCGTCCCGCCAGCGCGCCGCATTCCGGGCAGGTGCGCTCATCTGTGGCGGTCAGCCAGCGGTACCAGCGCACTGGGTACACCTCCGTCGCGATCTCCCGGACCCGGATCGGGACGCGGTCCAGCCGCAGGTGTTTCTCCCAGGAGGGGTCCGGCGCGGGCGATGGTGTGGCGAACCGCGCTCGTTCCGGTTGCCGCGGATTCCGGACGTTCTTCGGACGCAAGGTGGCGGGGGCGCGGCCATCCGTGACGAGTCGACCGATCATCGCTATCCCCCTCTCACGCGTGGCTCATCGTGTTGGACAGGGTCCCGCTGCGTACGTGGCGGAACCGGTTCCAGAGCAACCTGTCCGCATCCGCCTGCGCGGTCCGGGCCGCCGCCGCCAGCGGATGCACGCCCGAGCGGCCGTTGTACCGCTTGCCCTCGGCCACCGCCCGCCGGTGCAGCGCCACCGCGAACGCCAGCGCGAGCACGATGTCGCTGTCGCCCGGGGAAATATCGAGATCCGTAATGTCGTCGAGTGGGTCGGATCGGTTGGCCTCGTGCTCGATCCGCCATAGCCCGTCGCGGGGGGCGGGGATGCCGAGGATGATCGCCGTGCCCCAGGCGCGCCAGATCGCGTCGTTCGCGGCGTAGCCGGACGGAGCGAATGGGGCGGCGCCCCCCTCCCAGCGGCGCCATGGCAGGCCGCGATCGTCGAAGACGTGGACGACCCGCAGCGCGTTCACCGTTTCCGGCATCTCCAGGTTCGTTTCCCCCTGCATTACCGGGATCGCGGCGACGGCCTGGCGGGGCACCGGGGTGCTGTAGCGGCGGATCGCTTCGGTGATCGCGTCGTTGAGGAAATCCTCTTCCCAGAGGGGGCTGGCGCCGGTATCGGAAAGACGGCGGCGCAGGATGACGCGGAGTTCGAGCCGGGTTGGCATGGGAAAGCTCCTTTCGGGGAAACGGATATGCGCGTCGCGTTCCACTCCACCAACCCGTCACCCTGAGCGGAGCGAAGGGTCACCCGGCGAAGCCGGTCCACCGGAGGTGGACGCCCCCAGGCATCGATCTTCGATCGATTGCGCTTCGCGCGGGGATCCTTCGGCTTCGCTCAGGACGACGGGTTCGGGGGTCGATGGACGGAGGTCGGCGGCCCTACCGGCGCGGGGGAGAGTGGCCGCGGGCGATCCGGGGCCGGTAGTCGATCTGGTCGAGCACGGAGCAGAGGGCGGCGCTGATCACGAGATCGTCGTGGCCGGCCCGCGCCGGTACCGACCATCGCAGCAGGTTGCCGGGTCCACCCCGTACCTCATACTCCGTGGCGCGCAACTGGCGCAGGTACTCGGCGGTCACGTCGTCGGGCTCACCATCGACCCGGTATTCGCGAAACCGCCCGCCATCGACCAGGGCGAGGAAATCCCAGCCGAGGCGGCTCTTGCTGGCCGCCGAGAAGACGAACGATTCGACCGCGATCCGGGGGCGTCCCTGGGTGAGACTTGCTGTCAGGAACGAGGCCAACCCGGCCCCGACCCCTGTCCCATCGACCACCACCCACTCCGCCCGCCACACCTCCCGCGCCAATCGCACCAGGTCCGCGTGGAGCGCGGCGTGGCGTACTCCGGTCCAGAGGCGCCGGTCGACGACCCGGTAGACCGGCATCCCGTCAATCCGTTCGCCGGTATCGACCTCCACCACGGTCAGGGCGGTGCTGTCGCGGCGGCCGTCGGGGGTGATGTCGATCCCGATGGCGGACTCTTCCTCGCCACCGACATCGATCAGCAGCGCGTAGCGGCCACCGGGACGGGCGCGTTCCAGGCGCGGGTGGTCGCCCTGCATCCCCGCGATCCGATGCTGCGGAAAGAGACCGCCATCGCCGTCCAGCTCCTGCAGGCGAAACTCGGTCCGCACGTACGGGTGGTCGTTCCCCAGTTGCGCGATCCGGGCCCGAACCTTGTCGCCGTAAGCCGGGACATCCCGCGCCACCATCTCCCACGGCACCAGCCAGACTCGCTGCCGTCCGTCCCGTGCCTCCAGGCCGGCGAGGTGGCGCATCTGGCGGGCCAGCAGGGTGGTGTCGCTCCAGACCGTGCCCATGTAGACGATCGTCGCGTTGGTGCTGGCGGTCATCGGGTCGAACACGGCATCCCACGTTCTCATGTCGATCCCCTGTGCCTCGTTGGCGACCAGCAGCAGGTCGGCGGTCAGGCCGCGCGCGTTTGCCGCTGGGGAGGCGGAGGCGAAATGTACCTGCGCCCTTCCCAGGCGCACCGTATTGCCGGACATGCGGGTCCGGGTGCGGGTGAGCGGGTTGGCCAGCAGCCGGTCGCGCAGGCGGTTGCGGGTAATCATTGCCTGCGGCACCAGCGTGGGCGCGGCCACGACCACCGACCCGCCCTGGTGCGACCGCTGCAACAGGAGGAACGCGAGAAGGTGCACCAGCATCTCGTCCTTTCCGGCCTGGCGGCTGAAGACAATTGCGAACTGGTCGCCCCGGCCCTGGTCGACGCTGGCGAGGATTGCCCGGGCCGGAGCCAGCTGGTACCGCCGCAGGGCGAACCGGGGCAACATCCGGGCGGAAAACGACTCCAGGTCGGTCAACACGTTCTGCAGGGCTGGTCGCGGTCGCCGGGCGGTCATGGGCCGAACGTGCGCCCGAGGATATCGAGCACGATCGCCCCCGCCATCATGAACAGCAGGCCGTTGAGCCGGGCCTTGATCTCGTGCAGGTCGTCGGCGAGCGATTCGACCATTTGCCGGGTCACGACTTCGTAGGCGGTGGCGGGACGCAGGTCGATTGGTTCGGGTGGGGGAGGATCGATGGCGAAATCGGGATCGGCGATTGGCGTGGCGTGAACGGTCATTCGGCGGCTCCTTCCCGGATGACGAGCGCGGCGGCGCGGACGGCATCGTTGGCGTCGATCAAGGCGTCGAGTTCCTGTTGGAGATCGTCATTGGCGTCATCCTTCCGTTGCGCCGCCTCGAGCCGGGAAACGGCGTTGGCGAGGGTGGCGGCGCGCGCCGCCAACTGGCTGACATTGGGCTCGTGCAGCAGCAGGCGAGCCAGCACGATCCGGAGCATTCCGGACTCATCGATGCTGCCGCCGTCGGCGATGGTGCTGGCGGCGCTGCCGAGGACATCCCGCGCGTGATGCTGCACGATGTCGTGGTAGAGATCGTCGATCGCCGGGTCAGCCGATCCGGCGGGTTCGGGAATGGTGGCGTGATCTGGCATCTGGACCTCCCTGCCGGCCGAATAGAACGCATGTTCTTATTCGGCTACCCATAGAGAACGCAACGAACGATCCGGATGCGGCCAACCTCTCGTGCGGACCTTCGTTTGGGCGCGATTCGCCGTCGCAACGGGTCGGTCGAATTGCTCCGCAGCCACCCTGACATCGCCCAGGATGGCAGCAATTCCGGTTACCAATCGTTCAATGACTGACGCGTGGTTGACGGATGCGGTAGGCTACCCGCCGTTCAGTTCGCCTGGCTGGACACGGGTCACATCACACACGGAGGGTCCCAACGATGCGCAAAATCCTGGTAGCGTTGTTCGCAACGCTCTTCCTCATGAGCGGTTCGGCGACGATGGTCGCCACTGCGGGTGAGGCTACCCCCGAAACCGGCAGCGACAAGGCGTCTGAATCGAACCCGGTCGATCCTGAGGTTGGCGACACCGTCACCTACTTCACCGAGGATGGCGAGGCCGCCGGCACGATCACCGTCGAGTCGGTCGAGCGCGGCTGGGAAGAGTACGACGAGTTCTACGAACCGGAAGAAGGCACCGAGTACGTTGCTTTCGTCGTCACCGTCGAAAGCACGATCGAGCGCGGTGGCATTGATGTCGAGTCGTACGACTTCAGCCTGCAGACCGCCAGCGGCGGCTACTGGGGCACGGCGTTCGCCTCCAGCGAAACCGCCGATCCACCCCTGCTCGAGGACGACATCAGCCTCGCCAACGGCGACTCCGAGACCTTCACGCTCGTCTACCAGGTGTACGAGGGTGAGACCCTGGCCCACCTGTTCTGGAGCCCGGACTCGGGTGTGCTGCTCACGGCCGCCCAGCTCGAGGACGAGTAGCCCCGTTTCTCCAGGCTTGACACCCCGCCCCACCGGCACGCTGCCGGTGGGGCGGGGTCGTTTCCGGCATCACCACCCGGAAGCGGGAACCACAAACATTGACGCAGCGTTGATACTCTGGGTGGCACAGGACCGGCCCCTCGCGGGCTGCGTGCCGGCCAGGTTCCGGTGCCTCTGATCTGTGTGTTCCGGCAACCGTGCGTTGCCGTTTTCTGGAGGCTGGTTCGATGCCGAGATCGCTCACCCGGCTCTGCCTGGCGATCATGATGCTCGTCACCCTGGGCGGTGGCTCGTCCCGCGCATTCGCGCAGGATGCCGACCCCGGTGCGCCGATGACCAATACCGCCAACCCCGAGGTGGGAGATACGGTCAGCTATATCTCGGAGAGTGGCAGCGAAATCGCCCGCCTGACGGTGACCGATGTGGTGCTCGACTGGACCGAATACAGCGAGTACTACGTCCCTTCGCCCGGGTATCAGTACGTTGCGATCGTGGTCGACATCACCGGCTTCGGATCACGCGGATCGACCGTCATCCGGGCCGACGACTTCCGCCTCCAGGATGTCGACGGGTTTTTCTACACCCGGTCCTGGGCCGATGCCGCGGAAAACGCGACGCTGATTCCGGCCGAGAGTGAGGTCGGGGTTGCCCCCGGCGATACCGTCAAGGTGGTCCTCGTCTACGAAGTGGTGATTGGTGTCGAGTTGAGCCACCTCTTCTGGCAACCCGACTACGAGCGCCTGCTTACCCTCGCCAACCTCGCCGGATACATCCCTGGCGCCGAGTAACCCGGATTCCGGGCATCTGGCTTGTCATTTCGGGGGCAGCGACGAACCTGCCCCCGTCATTGTCCCGCTCGCCGGGCCGCCACGCGCTCGCTCTCGGTGGGGTCGAGGAAAAACCCGAACTCGATCTCGTGCCCGTAGTCGGTCATGGCGATGCTCCTATCGGCGATGAGCAGACAGCGTCACGATCGCGACAGGATACCCGGTCCGGATTTCCCCCGTCGGCGCAGGCCCGTAGCGCGTTTGGTCCACCAATCCCGGACGCATGTTCGCGTTGCCTGGGTTCCGGGTGGTCATTCCGAGGCGAAGCCGAGGAATCTGGACATGACGGAATGGGCCAGGATGCTTCGCTGGCGCTCGGCATGACAGGGGGAAGGGTGCGGTTCAGGCGGAGGTTGTTGGTACGGATACCCTGCCACCGATCGCACGCGACACAGGGCCGATTGGCGTGCGCGACCGGGAACGTCACCCGGCCTTGCCGGAATCTGGTCGCGGCCGGTCCTCATCCCACGAATGCCTGGCCCGGGGCGTCACCTGCCTGCCGCGTCGACCGCTTCCTGCAGGCTGGCCGGGTCGAACGGACCGTTCACGATCGAAGTCACGGTGCCATCGGGATCGATCACGATCGTGAACGGGTAGGCAGTCGCACCGTAGGCGGCGGCCACCTCGCCATCCGGATCGACCAGCATCCCGTAGGTGGCGTCGAGATCGTCCGCGGCCGTCGCGACGCGGGGTGGGTCGTCACCAACCGCGATCCCAAACACGGTCACGCCGTCCTGACCGTCGATCCCGTTCAGGGCCGGAACCTCGGCTCGGCACTCGAGGCACCAGGTCGCCCAGAAGTGGAGGACCACGACCTCGCCCCGCTGGCTGGCGAGCTCGATCGGCTCGTTGTCCGGGGTACGTAGCACGAAGTTGGGAGCCAGGTCACCCACCGCGATGGGACCGCCCGGCACCACCAGCGTGGTTTCACCCGGCTGTGGCACGAGACCGGAGGCCGGCGCCGGGGCGAACGCGCCGCGGTCGAGCCAGATCGCCGCCATCACGAGAAGCGCCACGGCGATGACGGCCGCGATCCGTGCCTCCACCGGCTGCACGGTGAGGCGGGCTGGAGGTTTCCGCCGGCGACGCCTGGAAGCGGACACGGATTGCTGTCGTGGTTGGGTGACCGGCGACACCTGCCGTTCGCCCCAGACCGGTATCGGGACACGTGTCTGTGCCGCGCGAGGCGACCGCACGGGCGAAACCGTCGTGACTGGCTGGTTTCCTTCCCGTGTCCTGCGGTCCATCCGGCGTGATGTACTCCCTCTGCTGATTCGCTGCAAAGCATACAGGTGACGCCCCTGCCCGGCGATCCCCGCATGCCACTCCCGTCGCCGCGCGCGCTCACCAATCCGGTGCTCAACGGAAGGGCATGGGTTTCCTGGACCAGGATGGGAGGAGCGCGTGACCAGGACGGCCATTACCCGGCGCAGCGTCGATGGGACCTGGGTCCTTGCAGGTGCGCCGGAAAGGCCGTCCCTACCGGAGCCGGTACGACCGGCGTGGCGCAATTCCTTACCATCGGTGCGTACGCTATGGCATAAAATAGAACACATGTTCTATTTTATGTGTGTACACGGTATGCGCCGTATCCGAGGAGGTCCCCCATGCTCGTCGCCGGCCCCTGGCCTACTCCCATGCACCAAACCGGCGCCGACCCCTCGTGGTGGCCGTCCGGCGCCCGCACCGCCGATGACGATGCCCGGGTGGCGGCCTATGCCGCCGCGCTCGCCTTCCACCAGGGAGACCAGTGGCAGGAGCGGTCACGCCGGGGCGAATCGCGCCTGGTCCTCAACTACGCCCGCGCCCTCATCCGAAAATCCGCGAGCTACGTCTTCCCCGGTCCGGTCTCCTTCGCCGCCCTCACCGCCGATGACGAATCATCGCGCGCGGCGGGAAACCGGGCGGAGCGCCTGCTGGCCTCGCTTGCCAACCGTCTCGACCTGGACCGTCTCGATCTCGCCCTCGCGGTCGATGCCTCCGTGCTCGGCGATGCCGCGGTCAAGGTGACCTGGGATCAGCGGTCGGCCGCGCCCCGGATCGCCGCGGTCGATCCGGGGTCGCTGGCGGTGCGTTGGGCGCCCGACGACCCCCGCGCGATCGAGCAGGTGAC
>CAZSUN010000156.1:0-7231 GCA_964610045.1 uncultured Sphaerobacteraceae bacterium | reverse complement strand
GCGATCGACGCGATCGAGCCGTTCACGGGCGTAGGTCGCCGGTTCGAGCACAAGGGGTGTGTTGACGGGATTGATGTTGTTGACGACTACGCCCATCACCCCGAAGAGATCACGGCCGCCATCGCCGCCGCGCGGCTTCACTATCCTGGCCGGCGAGTCATGGTGGTGCATCAGCCGCACACCTACAGCAGAACGAAGTCGCTGCTTTCCGAGTTCGCCAAGTCGTTGAACACCGCGGACGAAGTCGTGCTGCTCGAGATCTACCCTTCGGGGGAAACCGATACGCTTGGGATGTCGAACCAGAGCGTGCTGGACCTGGTGACCGTGTCGTCGCATGCGGCAAGAGGACCAGACGACGCGGGGACGCTCGCGGCCTCGCTGGCGAGACCGACCGACGTGATCCTCACGCTTGGCGCGGGAGACATCACCAGGACGGGCGCCGTCATCCTGAGAGAACTGACCGCCAGGGTCGCCGATGTTCCGGCAACGGCGCCGGCGGCGGCGCGGCGGAAGCGGACCTCAATCGCGACCGTGTCGATTCCGGAAGCGCCTCACCTCAAGGTCATGCGCGACGCATTGATGTCGATGTTCACGACAATGCGGACCGGTGGCGCCGCGGACTTCGTGGTTCGAACCCCTTCGGAGGACGACATTGTGTCGGCGATGCGATGGGCGGCGGCGGAAGGCATGCCCACGACTGTGATCGGTGGAGGCAGCAACCTGCTGGTGGCCGACGCCGGAATCCGGGGACTGGTGATCGTGGTCCGCACGCCGGGTGAACGGGCGGAGTCCTTGCTCACGACGGTGGATCTCGGCGACCGGGTCGAGGCAACGGTCGGAGCCCAGGCGCCACTGTCATGGGTGGGCCGGTACTGCGCGGAACAGGGATGGGCTGGCATGGATTGGGGAGTGGGGCTCCCCGGGCAGATTGGCGGCGCCACGGTGAACAACGCCGGCGCCCACGGGACGGAACTGAAGGATCACCTGACCGGACTCGATCTGCTGCTCGCATCGGGCGAGGTGCGGCGAGTGAGCAGTGACTGGCTGGATGCCCGGTACCGGATGACGAGGATCAAGGAGTCCGACCGGCCGCGAGAATGGATCGTCTTGCGGTCGATATTCGAGCTGCCGAAAGGCGATCCTGCGCGGTTGGTGGCATTGGCCGACGAGCACGCGGCATTCAGGAAGCGGACGCAGCCGACGGGAGCATGTTCGGGCTCGACCTTCGCGAACCCGGAGGGCGACTTCGCGGGACGCCTGCTCGAAGCCGCCGGGCTCAAGGGCTTCTCGATTGGGGCCATGGGGTTTTCCCCCAAGCACGCGAACTGGGTTGTCAACGCCGGTGGCGGAACAGCCAGCGAGGCGTGGGAACTGATCAAACACGCGCAGGCAATCGTTAGAGAACGATTTGGCGTAACCCTGCGTCCCGAAATCGAACGCGTGGGCGAATGGTAGTTGGGTCGCGTTGGCTCACCCTGGACACAGACTGGAAGGACGCATCCAAAACATGGCGACTGGCGATAGCGACACACGCAGGATCAGGATTGGCGTTCTCTTCGGTGGCCGCTCGGCTGAACATGATGTATCGCTGAGATCCGCCCAGACCATCATTGGAGCGCTGGACCCGGAGAAGTTCGAGGTCGTTCCGATTGGCATCACGCGCCACGGCCAGTGGCTTACCGGTGGCGATCCGCTGGAGGCTCTGACCGGCGCGTCGCCCATGTTTCACCTGGGTGAGGGCGAGGAGTCGTCAGGCGAGACGCTCGATGAGGGGGCCACACGGGAACTGGTGTCGGAAGCCGGCTCGTCGACATCGGCCGGTGTGCCCGGTGGGTTGACTGACGGAATCGACGTGGTGTTCCCGGCGCTCCACGGACCGATGGGCGAGGACGGAACGGTGCAGGGCTTGCTGGAACTCGCCAGCATTCCCTACGTCGGGTCCGGGGTGCTTGGGTCGGCCGTGAGCATGGACAAGGCAATTACCAAGACGATTCTCGATCAGGTGGGGCTTCCGCAATTGCCGTGGCGGTTGGTGAATCGACGGGACTGGCGTGACAAGCCAGCCGAAATCACGGACTGGATTGGGGATGCGATTGGCTATCCGTGTTTCGTGAAACCAGCGAACATGGGTTCCAGCGTGGGGATTTCCAAGGTTCACGACGAGTCCGGGTTCAAGGTGGCGATGGATATGGCCTTTTCGTTCGATCGCCGGATCGTGGTGGAACAGGGCGTACACGCCAGGGAACTCGAGCTGGCGGTGCTCGGAAACGACGAGCCAATGGCTTCGGTAGCGGGCGAAGTCAGGCCCGCTGGCGAATTCTACGACTACAGCGCCAAGTACCTGGAAGACACCGCGGAGCTGATAATCCCGGCGGATGTCGACGCGCCGCTTCTTGGCTACCTCCAGGCGGCGGCGGTGGATGCATTCAAGGCGCTCGACCTTGCTGGTCTTGCCCGGGTCGACTTCTTCGTGGAGCGGGACACGGACCGGGTGTACATCAACGAAGTAAATTCGCTTCCGGGGTTTACCTCGATCAGCATGTACCCGATGCTATGGGAAGCGACGGGGGTGCCGTTGGCGGAATTGGTGGAACGATTGGTGCAACTGGCGCTTGAACGCCACGGCGAGCTTGGATAAAGTGCGTTCGTTCGCGGGAATCCGTCGCGACGATCGCGTGTTGTCGCGTACGTCAAGAGCGTATGGACACCGTGCTATAATTCGCACGTATGAAACAGGAGCGCATCTGGAACGCCGGAAGCGGTTGAGCCGGAGCGCTTCTCGATGCATTTCCGGGTGGCCGCCGGAGTTCGACCACAGGTGGTTGGGTTGGCGTCGGTCTGGCTGGCGGAGAGATTGAGCGTGTTGACGTTTGGCCTCGCGGGCGAGCGGAATCGGCTTCGAATGGATTCGGCGCCCGATGTGCCGAGCTTTGCTTGAACATGGATGGTGATGGGACGATGCAATCCCGAGGACAGAACCCGGCAAGGGGCCAACAACAGGTTCGCGTTCATGGGGCGCCACAAGCTGCCCAGGGCGATGCCGGGCAGGCTCCACAGGCGCCAGCGGGGGCGGAACCGTCGACGGGAAGCCGCTGGACCAGTTACGACTCATACGCGCAGGCATTCGCCCGGATCAAGGTGATCGGAGTCGGGGGCGCGGGCGGAAACGCGATCAACCGGATGGTCCGGTCCGGCGTGGATGGGATCGAGTTCGTCGCCGTCAATACCGACGCCCAGGCGCTTATGACCAGCGAAGCCACCATCGCGGTCCGGATTGGCGACAAGCTGACCAAGGGCCTTGGCGCTGGCGGCCGTCCCGAGATTGGCGAGCGGGCGGCGGAAGAGAGCGCCGAGAGCCTCGCCGAGGTGATGAAGGATTGCGACATGATCTTCATCGCCGCGGGCATGGGCGGAGGCACAGGCACTGGCGCCTCGCCGACCATCGCCCGGTTGGCGAAGGCGGCGGGCGCGCTGACCGTGGCGGTGGTAACCAAACCGTTCGATTTCGAGGGCGGGCGACGCCGGCGGGCGGCGGAGGAAGGCATCGAACTGCTCAAGGAGACCGTGGACGCGCTGATCACGATCCCCAACGAGCGGTTGCTGCACATGGTCGATCCGAAGACCACGGTCACCGAGGCGTTCCAGATCGCCGACGATGTCCTGCGGCAAGGTATCGCGGGTATTTCCGACCTGATCACCAAGCCAGGCGTCATCAACCTCGACTTCGCGGACGTGAAGACGATCATGCAGGACGCGGGTTCGGCCCTGATGGCCATCGGCTATGGAGAAGGCTCGGATCGCTGTGTGAACGCCGCGCGCGAGGCTATCGAGAGTCCCCTCCTGGAGATGAACATCCAGGGCGCCAAGGGCGTGCTGTACAACATCAGCGGTGGGGGCAACCTCACCCTGTTCGAGACGAGCGAAGCCGCCGATGTCATTCGCGCGGCGGCCGACGAGGACGCCGAGATTATCTACGGAACCTCGATTGACGAGACCCTTGGAGACGGGGTAATGATCACCCTGATCGCGACCGGGTTCGACGAGCGGGTGGGGACCGACGCGTTTTCGGTCCAGAGTTTCGGCCGCGAACCGCAACGGGACGCGCCGCGGGCCGCCAGCCGGGACAGTGGCCGCCGGGCCGCCGAGCCGCCGGTGTATCCGGACGACGATTGGGAAACCGAGTCGTCCATCGTCCGGTTCCTGCGGGAACGGTGATCGGTACGAGCAAAGCGCTGGCTCCGATGCCACCCACCAGGGTGGCATCGGACGTTCGTGGGGAAGCTGGGGCCGGTACCCTGGACAGGAGATGACACCGTGCGTTGTCCGTATTGTCGTACCGATGACACTCGTGTAGTGGATTCACGCGAATTGAGCGGCGGGGACTCGATACGGCGGCGGCGCGAATGCGTGTCCTGTCACCATCGGTTCACGACCTACGAGCGATTCGAGCCCGCATCAATCGTTGTTGTGAAGAAGGATGGGCGCCGCGAGGAGTTCAACCAGGACAAGCTGCGCCAGAAGCTGCGCGTAGCCCTGACCAAGCGGCCGGTGAGCGAGGATCAGATCGATGAGATGATCGGCGCCATCGAAGGCGAGGTGCTAGCGCTCAATGTCAAGGAAGTGTCGTCCGAGCAGGTTGGGGAGGCGGTGCTGCGCCGCCTGAAGGTGCTCGACCAGGTGGCGTACATCCGGTTTGCCTCGGTTTACCGGCAGTTCGCGGACATTGAGGAGCTTCGGCGAGAGGTCGATACCCTGGCGTAGGATGCGTCCGGAATGCCCGTCAAGAAACCACAACACCCTGATCGCATTGGCGATCAGGGTGTGTCGTTTTTCCGGGGCGGCGGGTGTGAGCCTACAGGGCGATGACCGGGTCCGCCTCGCCGGCTTCCTGGGTCAGATACGGGGAGAGGCGGTCAAGCAATTGGTTCTTCGGCAGGGCGCCAACGATCTTCTCGACGGGCTGGCCGTCCTTGTACAGGATCATGGTGGGGATGTTGAACACCCCGAGTTGCCCCGCGTGCTGCTGATGCTCGTCGACATTCACCTTGGCGATCTTGAGCCGGGATTCTTGCTCGCTGGCGATCTCTTCGAGGATCGGGCCGACGAGACGGCAGGGACCACACCATGGCGCCCAAAAGTCAACCAGAACTGGCAGGCTGGATTCGATGACTTCGGACTGGTATGTGCTATCGCTCACTTCAACTGGCTTGGCCATCAGGACCTCCATTCGAACTGTCTAACCTAGTTACTTCCCAAAGTATAGCATAAGCATTAACGCTCACGCGTCTATTGGGACGGTGTGGCCGCCAATACAGCGGGTGTACTGGCTGGCAATGCAGTTCAGGATAGCATGGACGTCGTGGGATGCCCGCAACGCCTTCTCGCCTTGATGACCAAGAGTGGCGGATTATGGACGGCGAAATCAGCGCGACTTCGCCGCCGGTTCGCGCCAGGGCGCGGCCTGAACTACCCAGCGGGTTGGCAGCCGGAACTGAGGAAGAGCTGGAGCTGGACCTCGCCAACTGGCTGGGTGCCGGGCAGCGCGATCGACTCACTGGCGAGTTGAGGCGCCGAACCGTCAGCCGGCTCGGGAAGGAGGTCCGGATAGCGCTCTACGATCAGCGCGCCGATGGCATCCGAAAGCTGAACGCCCTGGCCGAGTTCCGCCGATCGCGAGGAGATGTTCACGAACCCGATCCGGCAGGAGTCTCCCTGCTCGTATTTGCCGAGCACCCGGTCAAGTTCCGCATTCGCGTCTTCAATCGCTCCCTGGTCACCGGCAAGCATGCCATTGAGATCGACCTGGATGGTTTCCTGAACCGAGTTCGGGTTCAGGGAGTTCAGTTGTACCTGCTCCTCCGCGGCGGCGGCGGTAGCCTGTGCGTTGGCCAGCTCCTGGCTCGATGCATCCGCCGTCGCCTGGGCGTCGGCGACTTGCTGGCTTGATGCGTCGGCGGTGGACTGGGCGTTCGCGGCGTTGGCTTCACTGGTCGCGAGGGCGTTCTGGGCCGCCGCCGAGGTTGCCTGGGCGTCGGCCCCCGACGCGGCGTTCTCGGTGGCGACCTGGGCCACCTCGGCCTGCCGCGTGGACATGGCGTTGAGGTCTTCCGCCGCCTGGGTTGCCTGGGCGACGTTGGTCGCCAACTGATTGTTCAGGTCCTGGGTGTCCTGCTCCGAGCTTGCCTGCTGGGTCGCGAGGGCGTCGATCGTGCCCTGGGCAACCGCCGCTTCCTGGGTGGCCAGTGCATCGGCGGTGGCGCGTTCATCCGCGCTCATCGCGGCGCGAGTCGCTTCATCGGCCGCGGCCTGGGTGGCCTGGGCGAAGAGCTGGTTGGCGGCTTCCTGCGTCTGCTGGGCACTGAGGGCGGACTCGTCGGCCTGGGTCTGGAGTGCCTCGACAGTTTGCTCATTCGACGCCTGGACCATCGCGAGGTTGGCCTCGGACGTTGCCAGGAGGTTGGGGGTGGCGGTCGGCGTTGGGGTGGGTGGGGCCTGGCCGACGGTGTTCGCGACAGCGAAGAGCATGGCGAGTCCGAGGAGGAGGTCGGCGAAGAGCCATCCTCCGAGGACGAACATGTCGCGTCGAGTTCGCTTCTTGCGCTTGTACGGTTGCATGGCCGGGGTACCGGCTCCCTTCGTTCAACAGGGAAGGCGAGATCGTGGGCGAGAGCCGGCTAGCGGGACCATCGTCCTGGTGACGACGAGACGCTGGGGCTCTCGGTGGAGGTGTCGCGGCCGAGTTCAGAGCGAATGGCGTTGGCGAAGGCCTGTTGCAGGTTCTCGGTGCTGGGCGCCGTCTGGATCATGCGGTTCAGCGTGGTGGCGAGACCATCAAGCCGTTGCACGAGGTGTTGCAGGTCCTGGTTTACTTCTCGTTGCCGCTGGGCCGTTGTCAGGCCCGCCGAACCGAGTTCCTTGGCGACGCTTGAAACGTCGCGCGCGATGTCGGATTGCTGGGCCAGGAGCGAGGCGAGGGTTCCGGCATGCTGCCCTGTTTGGGCGCTGAGGCGTTCGAATTCCGCGCGAATGCGATTGAATCCCGCGCCAATGTCGTTCAGTGACCGGGTGCTGTTTTCGGTGCTTGCCGCACTCTCCCGCAGCGCGGCGGCCAGCATGCCGCTGGCATCCATATCGCCGGAGACAAGCTGGTCGACTCGTTCCTGACCCTGGGCGATCTCCTGCGCGATCGACGCCAGGCCGCGAACCGCCTCCGACGCGATCCGGCCGGCCT
>CAZSUN010000155.1:1412-7407 GCA_964610045.1 uncultured Sphaerobacteraceae bacterium | reverse complement strand
GTCCGCCCGTACGGAGTTTCCAGCTACCCTGGCGAGCGCAGGCTGTTCCGCCGCCGGTATTCGCCGGGCACCCTCACCTCCAATCCCTTCGGGGCAGCAGGCGCAGGTTATGTCACTGGCAGGCCCAGTGGTTGCGCATGCCGTTGGCCCACATCCAGCCGGCAGCGTCGGCGTTCGACCACGGGTCGAAGATATTCTCGCCACGCTTGCCGTTCGGCGTGATGGCAAAGGTGGATGGCCGGAACTGGAACAAGCCGCTGGTGCCACTGGATGGATTGACCGCGTTGGGATCGAGCGCAGATTCGCAGCGAGCCACGCGGAGCATGTCGACTCGCGACTGACCCCATTTGTCAGCCGCCTGGTAGATGATGGCGATCATCTGCTGGTCGCGGGTGCTTCCTCCCCCCGGATCGGTCCACTGGCTCTCGGCAACCAGGTAATCCCCACTGACGAAGCCAGAGACGTGAGCCCAGTTGGCCGGGTAAAACCCATTCTGCGGCGCCCCGGTCACCTCGATGAGCGTGCCCGGCGGCAACACCCAGACGACGCTGGAGCTGGTTGTCGGCGCACTACGAAGATTGACGGAGCGGGTGGTGACCATGTTCTCGTAGGCGCCATTGCCGTTGTCATCGTCATCCGGATCGGTGGCGCCGCCGGTGGTGAGGTACTGGGAAGACGCCCACCCCTTGGTGCCGTTGTAGCGAACCGGGGTAAACCCGTTCTGGGCCGTGCCCATCACGTCGACCGTTGCCCCGGAAGACATGGTGAGGACCACCGCGTAGCCGGTCCCTGGACCGCGCCGCAGGTTGAGTCGCGCGGTGGTCGTCGCCGAGCCGGTCACGGTATCACCGATGGCGACGCTTCCGCCGTCACCCGGGGTCGTCGTCGCGGTGGCGGTCGGTGTTGAAACGCTGCCGGTCGAAAGGTACTGGGCGGACGCCCAGCCCTTGGTGCCGTTGTACCGAACCGGCAGGAATCCCGACTGGCTGGCACCCATGACATCGACCGTCGCTCCTGAAGGCATCGTCAGGATGGATGCGTACCCGGTGCCTGGGCCGCCGCGGAGATTGAGCCGCGCGGTTGTGATGGCGGTCCCCATCATGACGTCGCCGACGCCAACACTGCCGCCATCGCTGGTGGCGGTGGCAGTCGGGGTGGGCGTGGTGGAGCCGCTGGATTCACTGAGGTACTGGGTGGCAACCCAGCCAGTCGTTCCGTTGTAGGTCACCTTCGAGAAGCTGCCGGAGACCTCGCCGGTCAACTGGACGGAGGAACCATCCTGGAGGACCAGCACGACACTGTAGGTCGTGCCAGGTCCGCTTCGCAGGTTGAGCCGGCCGTTCAGGACATAGCGGGTACCGGTCGGACCGGCGGTGGTTCCGCTCCCGGTATCCGATCCGGATCCGGCGGTGAGGAAGCTGGCCGAGGCGTAGCCGCTCGATCCACTGTAGGTCACCGGCAGGAAACCATTTTCGGCATCGCCGGTGACGTTGACGGTAGCGCCTGACGGAATCGTCCGGATCACCGCAAAGGTGGTGCCGGGGCCGCTCCGGAGATTGAGGTTGGCGGTGGTGCGGTACTCGGCGGCGGCGGCGGGTTCGACGGTTGACACCAGCCCCGCGCAGACCGTGACGATGACCGTCAGCACCAACAAGAGGCGCTGGGGCTTGCTGATATCAATGGGAACCGTGGTCATGAAGGTCCTCCCCCTCAGGGAACCGGATGCGCGAAAGGTTCCTTCCCGGTGTCGTCCCTCCGGCGACCGCGGGCGTGCCCGGATTCCGGATTCACGAGGGACACGCCCTCGCTCCACGTTCCGGAAGCCGCGAATACTGGAAACCTGACCTGAGCCGGGACCGCGTCCACCAGCCATGGATTCAGCGATGCGCTCACGTGCAGACGTTCATGTATCGCATATCCGTTTTGACCGTGTCAACCGGTCACAAATCCTGCAATAGGACATGGGAAATGTATGTGAACGTACGAGCTGGTATGCAAGAGTGAACGTACGGGAAATCCGAGCGCATTTCCGGAGATGTGACCGATTGCGGCACAGGATGCCGGGCGCGACGCACGCGTACGTGGTAGCTCCTGGTTCCTACGAGCGATTGCCGGCCGGGCGGCGCGGCGTCGCCGGCCCATCCAGGCGGGCACGGGTGCCGCCATCGAGGATCTCCCGGACCGCACGGAAGAACGGGGTTGCTTCCGTATGCTGGCGCGCGTAGCCAAGGTTGAACCCGTAGTCGAAATCGGGCGGGTTCTGACCCTGGTTGTGCTGGAGGATGGTTTCGAGTTTGTCCAGCGCCTTGACGGCCTTCGCCTCGGGCGTCTCCGCCCGGTCGTACTCGTCCCAAAGCGCGAGGATCGTTCCACGGGTTTCCGGGTCGAGCGGCGCGGTCAGGGTTTGGACATCGTTTCGCTCGCGCTCGTGACGATCGGGGTAGGCGTCCTGGTGGATGGCCGGGATGTCGCCGTTGATCGCCTCGCCAAGGTCGTGAACGACGCAGAGTTTCAGTACCTGGAGCATGTCCACATCACCAAGGGCATCCTCGAAGACGATCGCCATCAGGCAGAGGCGCCAGGTGTGCTCGGCTGTGCTTTCGGGTTCGCCGGCCGTGGTGTAGCCACTCCGGAGGACAGTTTTCAACCGCTCGGCTTCGCGGAGGAACGTGAGGCGTCGCTCGATGGTGGCGGTGTCCAGGGTCGATGCTCCGGGCGAAAAGGGAGGAGAGAGGTAACTGAAAACAGGAACCCACCGTGAGGAAGCGGGCGTATTTGCAGTCCCATGACTGGTCAGGCGCACATCCAGTGGTGCGCCATGCCATTGGCGAACATCCAGCCGGCGGCATCGGCACTTGAGCGCGGGTTGAACGGATCCTCACCGTTCCTGCCGTTTGGGGTCCACGCCCACGTCCCTGGCATGAACTGGAAGAGTCCCTGTGCGCCCTGATTGCTGACCGCATTCGGGTTCAGGCTCGATTCGCAGCGGGCCACCCGCAGGAAGGTATCCCGGGAGATGCCCCACTTGTCCGCGAACTCGTAGACGATGGCGATCATGTCCGCTTCCCGCTGGTTCCGTGGTCCGGGATCGACATACTGGTTGAGCGGTATGAGGGTGGAGCCATCGACCCAACCGAGGCGGCCATACCACTGCACCGGGTAGTACCTGCCATTGGCGGGACCAGTGATGTCGATCAGCGAGCCGCTGCCGACATTGATGACGACCGATCCGCCGCCGGGAGCGGTGGTCATGGGGATGATGCGGGTGGTGACCATCTGGTCGACGATGGTCCAGCCCCAGCCGGGATCGAGGTATGACGAAGGCACCCACCCCTTCGAGCCGTTGTAGCGGATCGGGGTCCAGCCGTTGAAGGCATCGCCCATGATCTCGACCTTGCGGCCGGCCGGCAGTTGCTCATTGGCACTGTAGGTAGCGCCAGGTCCGGTCCGCTTCCAGACCGTGGCATTGATGGTGGCCTTGCCAACAGCAGTGTTCCCAATGGCGGGCACCGTCGGGTTCGGGTTGACTCCGCCGATGATGAGGTAATCCTGGTGCGCCCAGCCGCTGGTCCCCTGGACACGAATTGGGAGGAATCCGTTGACGGCGTCGCCCATGACGTCGACCTGGACGCCACTGGCCAAACCGCGAATGACAGCGTAGTTGGTGCCAGGCCCACTCCGCATGTTGAGGTTGGCGCCACTGACGGAGACGACGGCGGTGGCAACCGGAGAGCCACCCGGCACAGTCGGCACGGGGGTGGACGTTGGCGTGGGCGACGGAGTTGGGCTGGAGGTTGGCGACGGGCCTGGCGAGGGGGTGGGCGTAACCGGAGTGGCGGTGGGCGATGGTGTGACGCCGAGGTACTGCGCCGATGCCCAACCGGCGGTTCCCTGATAGCGAACCGGGGTGAAGCCGTTCTGGTCGCTGCCTGTTACCTCGACCTGCGCGCCGTTCGGCATCGTACGAAGGACGCTGGCTGTCGTGGACGGGCCAGACCGCAGATAGAGATTGAGTCCACCGGTGGTGACGACGGCGGTTCCCGAGGCGGCGGACGTCCCGGTGGGCTCGGGCGTAACCGGCGTGCTGGTCGGTGTGGGTGTGGCCGGCGTACCGGTTGGGGTTGGTGTCACGGTGGGTGTGGGTGTGGCGGCTGAGGCACCCATGGTCAGGTATTGAGCCGAGGCCCAGCCCTTGACGCCACTGTACCGCACTGGCAGAAAGCCGTTGACCGCATCGCCCATGACATCGACCCGGGTGCCGTTCGGGATGCCGCGCAGGACGGCGTACGCCGTCCCGGGACCACTCCGCAGGTTGAGGGCGAGGCCACCGGTATTGGCCGTGGCGCTGCCAACGACGGTGTCGCCGATGGCCGGCACCTCCGGCGCGGACGGAATGACAGGGGTAGACGTCGGAGTAACGGGTGCGGCGGTCGGCGTCACCGGGGTAGCAGTCGGACCCGGCGCGGTTGGCGCATCAGGACTGAGGAGCCAGGTCGCGATCCAGCCAGACGTGCCATTCCAGGTGACCTGCGAAAAGTCCGCCGACACCTCGCCGGTCAACTGGACCGCGGCGCCATCCGGCACCACAAGGACAATCCCATACGAGGCGCCCGGTCCCGACCGCATGTTGACGCGGCCTTCGGCGTAGCGGGTGCCGGTGGGACCACTGCCCGCTCCACCGCCATTGCCGGGGGAGAGCCAACTGGCGGACGCGTACCCGGCAACCCCGTTGTAGCTCACGGGCAGGAAGCCGTTGACAGCCTCCCCGGCCACTTCGACCGTGGCGCCTTCGGGAATGCCTCCGACAACCGGGAAGTCCGTACCGGGGCCACTGCGAATGTTGAGGTTGGCGGTCGCCTGGTACGAGGCCGCTTCGGCAGGCCGTGGCATGACGGCGACACTCGCCAGAACCATGACGATGGTCGTGGTGACCAGCATCAGGCGGGAAACCCACGACAGGGCGCCCGGTGCAGGGGTGGACAACGGCACGGTGGAGTCTCTCCTTCCCTTCAGCGGTTCCGGACGCGGCCGGCTGACCGGCGCGATGGTATCCATCCGGAACCCAGGTCCGACGTTCGCGATCACAACATCGACACAGCCAAGAACGATGTCATTGAACGTACAGACGCTGATACCGTCCCTTATCCCATATTCCGCACTGCTATGTCAAATACATGGGGCAGCCGACGAGGCAAGGGGGACGAGCAAGGAGCATAGAGCATGCAGACCAGACGAACGAGGCGGATGGTCCCGAAGCTGCCGGGCAGGAAACGAACCGGTCCCGGATGGATGCGTTCGGGAGGGAACCGATAACGGCCTGGCAACTTGTTTGTGCAATCGACCTGCACTTCCGCATTTACCCCGATGTGTCCCGGAACGACGGGGATTCGCACATGCGGGCTCGATGCGGAGGTGTCGTGAATTCCGCATGTGCTCCCGGTCGAGGATGGCTCAGGCAGCACGCCGCAACGGGAAGCCGTTTCCATGTGAACGCAGTGTCCCAGGGAATGTGCGCCAGGCGGGCAAGGAGCACGGTGATCGCGCAGCCCGGGATGCCGCGATCGATCTCACGCTTCTCTCGTTCCTCACTCCACCTTTCGCCCTGATGTACACTCGAACGGAGCCGGACGCCGGTTCGCGATCCGAAGCTCCCCCCTCGATAGAGTGTCGCCTCCCCGGCGACCAACGGAGATTTCCCAGACATGACCCGGATGGTTGAGTGTGTGAAGTTGGGCAAAACGCTTCCCGGCCTGGAGAAGCCGCCATTTTCCGGCGAGTTGGGCCAGGAGATTTACGAGCACATTTCGGCGGAGGCCTACGCCCTGTGGCTGCCGCACATGACGACGATCATCAACCACTACGGCCTGAACCCGGCCGATCCGGAGACGCGCGCACTGCTGCGCCAGGAGATGCGCGGCTTCTTCTTCGGCGCGGTGGAGCACGGGACCGAGGAACTCACCCCGGAGAGCGTACAGTCCTGACCCGCCCGGGATCG
>CAZSUN010000155.1:0-1312 GCA_964610045.1 uncultured Sphaerobacteraceae bacterium | reverse complement strand
GAGCAGTGGGGCGGCCGGTGACGGTCGCCCCGCGAGTGTCAGCGTGATTACGGGACGACGATCGTATCCGTCGCGTCGGCGGTAATCAGGACGGTCTGCACGCCATCGTTCACCGAGGCGACCTCCACCTGGAAGGTGTAGGTCCCGGATTGCCAGCCAGTCGCCGGCAGGTATCGCTGGCTGACGGTGGTGTCACCGGTCAACAACGCCTGGTTCTGGGCCAGCGGGTAATCCTCGACGGGTTCACCGTCACGCATCACCTTGAGGGTGACATTGGCGGTGGGTATCGGTGACCCGGCGTTGGTGATGGTCACCGCGACATCTGCGAACTGGATTGGTGAGCCATTGGCGGTAATGGTGATCGGGTCGATGACGAAGGCTGGCGGCGGTGCGTCGCGATCAGGCAGCTCGATCTCGACGGCGTCGATGGAAGCGGAGGCACCGGTGGCCTGGTCCGCCAAATCGAGCGAGACGAGGTATGGTCCGGGGGTCAACTGGTCCGGCAAGCCAATCATGATCGATGAGGTGAAACCGGCATAGACCGAGTCCATCTGGACGGGCGCCGACACGACCGGTTCGCCATCGGGGGTGGTCACGGTCAGGGTACCGCCCGGTTTGACCAGCACGTTCCCGGTGTTGACGATCGGGACGACGAGGCGATTGTCGGACTCAATGTTGAAGCCGGGCTCGCCGATCTCGAACGATGGCGAGACGGGCCCCGGCACGGTGATCAGGATCGGGATTGCACTACGGATGACCTGGTCGAAGGCGGTGGTGCCGGCAATTGGAACCGCTTCCTGGGTGCGGACCACGAGGGAGGTGATGTACTGGCCAGGAGCGGCATCGGCTGGAACGGTGACGGTGAAGGCGAGATCGCGGCTGGTGCCGGGTTCCATCGAGAACGATTCGGCCGCGAAATCGACCCAGAGCGACGTGCCGGTCAGTTCCTCGTCCTCCTCGCCGGCGGCGAATCCGCCGTTGGGAGGGTTCGAGACATTCGCCACGAATGCCCGAAGGTCAACCGCGATACCGGAGTTGTTGAGTTGGGCAACAAGCGAGACGGATGCTCCAGGATCGAGAGAGAGGTCGAAGTAGCCGCTTCCGATCTCTCCTGACGGGGCGAGGCCGAATTGCGGCGTTTCGGGCGACGGGGTGCCTTCCTGCGCAGCCAGCGCGGTCAACCCCGGCGTGGCCGTGGCGAGAGACACCGCCAGGATTGCCAGAAGGCGGCCGAACAATCTGGACACAGGAAGCCTCCCGGATGCATTGCGATGGGGACGTCCGGGCCGGTGCATCATCGCATCCGGCCCGG
>CAZSUN010000154.1:0-7459 GCA_964610045.1 uncultured Sphaerobacteraceae bacterium | reverse complement strand
CTCGGCAGGATGCCCCACTTCCGGCACGGATCGCCGCTGCGGGTTTTGGCCCCACAGCGGCGATCCGCTGGCACGTCGTTCAGGGTCATCCGATGTCCTGCCATTCGAGCTCGGCATCGATCATCGCCGGGGTGTGCAGCTGCGCGAGCAACCGCCCATAGGTCGGCAGGCGTTGTGCTGCTTCACGTCCAGCCGCGCCCCGATCGATCATGGCCTGCGTGATCTCCCCGATATCGAGCGGCGTTGGGCGGGGCGGCTCTGGCGGTTGGGGCGCGCCCGTGAGGACGTGCGCGATGAATTGCCATGCCCACAGGTCCGCTGCCCGTTCTTCGGTGGTCATCATGGGTCGCTGGCCTTCCGTGCTTTCGCCTGATTCCGGGCCGCTGTGTGCCCCTCCAGGCCGCTGGAATCGTCGTCAAGTTCTCCGGATCCGGATATCGTGCGGTCCGGTTGCCCCCGGCACCGTGGGCAGGTGCGCCACGTCCCCGCGATCACATCCGCGTGGGTGGGTTCGTGCTCGGTGCCGCAGACGATACAGGTGGTCGAGATGGCGATCACGGTGCGGGTTCCTCCGGGGTGGTGTCCGCCTCGATGGCGGCGACGGCGTCGAGCATCCGCTCGGCACTGGCCTGGGCTGCCCGGTAGCGGTCGCGCCAGGTGGCCATCAGGGCATCGTGATGGGGTGGCCGGGTGCCGGTGGGTGGTAGCCGGCGTGCAGCAGGTCCAGGATGGCGAGGGTTCGGGCGTCGATCATGCGGCACCGCCCCAACGTTCCTGAATCTCGAACAGGGTGTCGCGTTCCAGGGCTTCGACGCGGCGGGTTTGGTCCAGGGCGTCCGGATCGATGTGCCGCTCGATTGCCTCCCGCACGATCGCCCGCAGCGTTGCCGGTGGGATCGCGTCGAGCTCCACGCTCTCACCGGCGAATCCCTTCGCGCGGCTATCGGTCCGTTTCGTCGGACGCGTCGGCAACTGCCAGGCGGCGATCTGCTCCGGAGTGACCGCGAGCCGTTCCACCGAGACCGGGAAGCCGTCCGGCAGGAAGCCGCGAATGATGCGCTCCACATGGGCCGCGATGCCCAGCCCGCTGGGATCGTGATCGGTCATCAGGTAGAGCCAGGACGGCGTCTTCCGCGCCGCGATCGCTTCCGCCGCGGTGTGGAGATAGGTTTCACTGGCGAAGCCCCGGCAGGCCATCAGTGGCACGTCCCAGCGTTCGGTTTCCTCGTACAGGACCCCGGCCAGCGTGTCCTTTTCGATCCAGACCTCGACGTAGGCGCCCTGATCCTCCCAGAGCGGCCGGCGGTAGGCGCGGGCGGTCTGCCAGAGCGCGTCATCGAGCCCCTGGAAGGTCTGGGGCCGTCGCTGCCAGCGGGTGCTGTCGGCAATCCAGCCGTAGGGCAGGTCGCCCCGTCGCCGCAGCGCCAGCAGGTAGCGGCCCACGTTCTTGTATTCGCGCTCATCCTTGCCGATCACGCCGGCGGACACCAGGCGGTAGAAGAGTCCGCGCAAGGTCATCGGGTGGTCGCCGGCGACGATCTCCAGGATGGCCGTTTCGATCGCGGCAATGGCGGTCCGGTCCCGTCGCTGGCGTTTTACAGGGCTAGCCCCGTAAACCTGTGGGGTCATGGTTCCCGCTCCAGGATGCGCCGGATGGCCTGCCAGTCGTCCAGGTCGATCACCACCAGCCCGCCAGGATCGGGGTAGGCCGGTTTGCCCGTCCGCAGGATCGTCACCGGGATGGCGTCCTTCGCGTCGCGGGTGGTGTTGGCAATCGCCTTCCACACCCACGCTGGGAGATTGCCGTATGCGTGGTCAACGTGCATGTCGATCTCGTTGGTGGTCATGTTGCCGCCTTTCGCTCCTCGTATCGCTGCCGTTTCGCCTGTTTGCCGCCCTTGACGGGGAATTGGACGGCGCCGCCCAGTTCGACCCGTTGCAGGTAGTCCATCGCACAGGCCGCACGGCAGAACGTGCTGGTGATTGGTCCGAACCGTTCCCGGTCCGGTGGCCAGCGGGCAATGGAGAGCCACCCGGCTGGAATCTGCGTCGAGCGAATCCCGGTCCGGCAGACCCGGCAGGTCCAGAGCCGGCCCACTGGTGGGGGTGATGGCTCCGGGTCGTTGACGGTGGGGCCAGGTTGGGGTGACGGGTCCTGGTCGTTGACGGTGGGTCCGGGGTGCGGTGGGCCGGGCAGCATGCCGAGTTTCCGCAGCCGCTTCCGTTCCCGGATTTCGGCCTTGATGTCGGTCATGGTTCGAGCTCCCCACGGGAGAGGCGGCCGTAGCGCTCGCGCCGCAGCCGCCACAGGTCGGGATCAGTGACGGCCCCCGCGATCGTGTCGCGGTGTTTCCGAATGTACGCATCCACAGCCGGGGTGATGAGCCGTTCGGGGGCGACGATCAACCGCTCCCCCTCCATCCGGCAGGTGAGGCCACGCGCCCCCAGCCAGACCACCGTGCTTGCGTCGTCCAGGGTGCGGGAGGCCGCCATCAGTACGCCCTCCCGTCTTCATCCGTGCCAGTGGGTGGGAGGGGTCCGTTCTCGTGTTCGTTATGGAAGGCTGGGGTCTGTGTGTATACAGGGAAACCCCAGCCTTCCATAATATCGACGCTTTCGGGGTCGTTTCCGGCGTGACCGTTTTCCGGGGCAATTGCCGAAAAAGCCCATTGTTCCGGGAAGATGGGGGTATTCCACTCCTTCCCCGCCTTTGAGTCGTCAACATTATGTAAGGTATTGGTGTGCGTGTCCCCCTGTGGGGTGCCCGCACCTTCCATAATGTTTTTGGGCAGCGTCATTTCCCACTCGCCGGTTGGCAGTTTCCTTGACTTCACGTCGAGGCTGGCGCGGGCGGTCCTGATGGCGTTCTGGGAGAACCCGGCTCCCCGCGCGGCGGTGTCCACGTCGCGCGAGAGTTTCGGGCCGTCCGTGAGGTACGCCCGTAACCACGCTTCGGCACCCTGCGACACCGTGCCTTTGTCGCTGGTCTCGAATGACGCTTCGATCGACACCGGCGACGGTCCCAGCCATTGCAACGGGCCATCGAGCGGACGCGTGAGCATCAGGCTCTGCGGCTTCATGGCGTAGTTGGCTTTGGCGACGCCAAAGACCAGGCGCGGTGATTGCGGATTGTCCGGGGTCGATTCCGGCTGGTGTTCGTCGGGAAGCCGGTTGAGCATCCAGACGGTGCGGGCCAGCGCGACAAATGCCGTACTCCCCATCAACCGCTGTTCGATCCGCCGTCCGCGTCCCTCCCCCTTGCCGACGTGGGCAATCCCCACCACCGCAACGCCGGTTTCCTCCATCAGTGTTTGCAGGCCGCTCAAGGCATCCCGCATGTCGCCTTCCGCGTTGCGGTCCGTGCCGGGCAGGTAACTTGAGATCGGGTCAATGAACACGACGCCAATACCGTACGCAGCGATCACGGCCCGGAGTTGGGGGATATCGGTTGCGATGTTCGCCCATCGCGGCTTGCCATCCTTCCCGGTCGTTCCCCGCATGGTGTAGATACGCGCCGCGTCTGCCCCGTGCAGGTCCAGGCGAGGCCGCAGCGCGTATTGCGGGTCTTCCTCGGCAGACGGGATCGCCTGCAATGCCAGCCGATAGGCCCGTTCGGATGCGTTCAGTGGATACGGCGTGATCGCCCGCAGGGCGGGGGCATCGGTTACCATGGTGGCAGCTCCCACAAGGTCAGACAGCCCGCCGGAACGTCCCCCGGCGGGCTGTCGCGTTCAGGCGGCATCGGGTGCGGCCGTCTCGCCACCCATCAGCCGGTTATACGCCTTGCGGGGGATGAGGAAGCGACGGCCGGAGCGCACGACGGGTACCGGCATCGTGCCAGTCCGGGCCCGCTCCACGACGGCGCTGTACGAGTCGCCGGTGCGAGCGCACCACTCGTACAGGTCCAGGAAGTCAGGGGAATACGGTTCGACGGTGGGAAAGGCGGTAACGGTGGCCATGTGGCATCACTCCATGGGGTGTCCTGTCCCTGCGTGTAGCCCGTCGCAGGTGCCAAGTAGTGGCTACATCCCCATGATGTGATGTGGTTTGAGGTGATGTCCGGACAGAAACCGGACAATAAATCAGCTATCCAGGGATCGAATCACGGCCTTCCAGCCACCGTATCCGACCAGGTAACGGTTCACCGTCCGCTCGGACACTCCCATTTCACCCGCGAAGTCGAGTTGTGTTCGCGCACGCCCTGCCGCGCGTTCCATCTTGAGCCGATCCATGATTCGGTTAGCGGGTATCACTGTTGACCCTGCCGGACGCCCCCTGACGCACAGTCCGATCCCGGCCATGTGCCGCCACCATTCCCGTACACGATCGCGCCAGGCAGGTAGGTCGCCGATCTCGGGATCACCATTGACACAGAATCGGACTTCTCCTGACGCCCACCAGAAATCACCCCATGGTGTGTCATCGGGATCGACGATCTTTTCAGCCAGGCAGAACGCGTCGCACGCGGTACCGTCTACGTTCACTCTCAAGATTCCGGCGGCGGACTCGGCGGCAGCAAATGACGGCGGTGGCGCGATTTGACAAAACCTACCCCTACCCGGAGACCGTCCCTCGTGCCCCAGGTCATTCTCAAAGTACCGCTTCATCGCCAGTGGCCCGATGGGAAGCGCGCCAGTTTGCCAACTGCCCCGCCATAGACCTAACCAGGGTTCGATATCGTCCGGGCAGCTGTCGATCAGGCTTTGCGGAAGCCAATCACAAGCCCACCGGTCGAGAGACTCTTGCAGGACGTGCCACACCACGCCTTGCCCGAGCGCGGCGTAATATGGCGCATCCAGCATGACGGCGAGAGGATCGGAAAGGAGCAGTTCGCTTGTGGCCCGAAGGTCTCCGGAATGCTCGCGCCAGTACTCGACTGGCTTAGCCTCTTCCGTGTCGATGCCGAGAAACTCCGCAAAGCGCCGGCCATCGCCTGATGCTACCCTGTCCATGCCTTCACCCTCCAACGGTGAACGCCATGCCCGCTACCGGTGCCCAGCCGGTGAGCGGGCTTCTCATGTCGTTTTCCCATCATACACTGTCAGCGATTGGCATGTATTGCCGCCTGCGACGATCCCCAATGACTGCGTACGTATGCCGGTTGCGAACAGGTGTTTTCGTGTCGAATCGAGCCCACGACGCCAGTACGTTCGCTCGTTACAGGCAGCACGCGACAACGCGCGTGGTCAGCCCAGGCGGTCGTTGTTGTGGTTCGCATCACGCACGGGGGTTCAACGCGTCCTGGGGCATCCTGGCGCGTTGCAACGCTCTTCCTGCGGTGGGGGGATTCAGGGGATGGCCGGGATGAGGTCCGTGTGCGGGAAGTCATCGCCAGTAAACAGGAGCGGCTCGTCCAGGTGTTTGGCCAGGGCGTAGGCGAGGCAGTCGCCGAAGTTGAGGTGGGCCCGGTGGCCGCTGCCCTTCCCGTACGTCCGCCAGGCGTGGCGGGCGATCTCCACCTGGATGGCGGTCACCGGTTCGATGATGGGGTGCATGCCATCGAGCAGGTCGGCCAGGAGGGCATGAGCACGGGGAGTCCCGCGCCGGTCGATCACCATCCAGGTTTCCAGCAGGTTGGCGGCGGACACCCGGAGCACCGGAGCCGAGGCAAGGGCAGCCCATACCTGGGGACTGGCGGGCTCGTCAAACGCGATCGCCAACAGGGCGGACGAATCCACGATCATGCGGGGAGCCCGTCTTCACCGTAGAGGTCCTCCACCGTGAACGGCGGCGTGTCGCGCAATTCCTCGTGCAGGTCGTGGGCAATCCGTTTCAACTCCGCGATCACCGCCGCCCGCTCTTCGGGCGTCGTCGCGGTGGCCAGCGTCAACCGGTCCGGTACGATCGTGGCTGGCTGCGGTTCCACCTGCACCGTCACGGCCTGGCCAGGCCTCGCGTTCGGGATCGTGACCCGGCCTTCCGGGTCGACAATCAGGTGATAGGTCTGCATGGGTTCCTCCTGCCTTTCGCCCGTCCTGGGGCATCCTGGAGCGTTTGCGAGGTTATCCCGCCGTACCGGTCCGGCTGGCCGCCCGGATGAGGTCACTGATGGCCCGCGCGGCCCCGTCCTGTGAATCCGGCAGCACATGGCTGTAGGTGTCCAGGGTAATGGCGACACTCGCGTGTCCGAGCCGTTCGCTGACCACCTTTGGGTGTTCGCCGGACAACAACAACAGCGTGGCGTGGGTGTGGCGCAGGTCATGGACACGGATCCTGCGCACCTCTGCCGCCTTCACCAGCGCCTCGAATGAGCGTGACACGTTGTTGGGGTTGACCGGCGTGCCGTTGCCCGTGCAGACGATCAGGCCGTGATCGTGCCAGGTCTCCGCCTGCAAGCGGCGTTCGAGTTGCGCTTTCCGGTGGTCCTTCAGGATGGCGAGGGTGTCCGGAGTCAGCCGAACCGTTCGCGCCGATGCCTTCGTTTTCGCCCGGTCCTGCACGATCGCTGCGCCCCGGTTGGTCTTGTCCGCCGCGACCGTCTGCACGATATGGGCGGTTCCCCGCTCCCAGTTGACATCCGACCACCGCAACCCCAATGCCTCGCCGCGGCGCATCCCCTCCAACAGCAGCAGATGCCAGAGCGGCGTCAGGTCGTCCGGCCGGCGCACCCCGCTGTCCCCGCCCCGGGTCAGGACCGGGCGGTGCATGGCGGTGTGCAGGAACGTCGCCGCCTCGGCAGCGGTCCAGACATCGGCCTTCTTCGTGGCAAGCGTTGGCGGCTTCACCGTCCCGCAGGGGTTCACGTAAATGATGCCGCGCGCCACGGCATAGGCCAGCGCCTGCGAGAGCCGCAGGTGCGCGCCCCGGATGAAGCGGGGCGTTTTCTTCGCATCCTGCCAGGCGCGGTACTGCGCATCGATCGCGGCGGCCGTGAGCTTCTGGACCCTGACCGCGCCGAATGCCGGTTTCAGGTGCAACCGGATGGTGATCTCGTAATCCTTCCGGGTTTGCTCCGTGACCGTCCCGGCGATGCTGGCGAGCCATTCATCGAGCAATTCCCCCACCGTCGCTGTGGACGGGTCCAGGAGGGTTCCGCGGTCGCGGCGCTGGATCGCCTCCCGTTCGGCATCCTGCGCTTCCCTGCGGGTGCGGTAGGTGCCGACCGTGACATTGCGGCGTTTCCCGGTGGTGGCATCGGCCGCGGCGACCTGGACCCGATAGTGGGGCTTCCCGTCCTTCCCGGTCCGCTTCTGAATCGACATCCCGGCCCGCCCTTCCTGCGAAAATGGCTACCGATGGCTACCAAATGGCTACGCACTAGTGAACAATACCTGTCATTAGCTGACAGTATAGAACAGGTGAGCGGATCGGGAAAGGGCGAAAATGCCTGATTTCATGGGGTTTCTTAGCGATCTGGTGTCATCTGGTGATTGATGCCGTTATGTGCAATTTGGCCTCTTATCGGCCTTCCAAGCAGAATGTCGCCGGTTCGAGTCCGGTCTCCCGCTCCACGTAAACC
>CAZSUN010000153.1:0-7479 GCA_964610045.1 uncultured Sphaerobacteraceae bacterium | reverse complement strand
TTGGAGACGGCGGTGAGATCGGGCCGATGGATACGGTCATCGTGATGGGCTCGTCACACGGCGTCAACGCGGGAATGTTCATGCATGCAGTCTCCGTCAGGTGTGGCGCTCCTCCGTGCTGATGGCGCGGTTGCCCCAGACTTCGACGTGGTGGCCGTGCCGCTCACCCTGCCAGAGCGGCACGGTGCAGGTGTGGCGAAGCAGGTTCTTCCATAACTGCGCGTTGGCGAACGTCTCCTCGTCGGCGCTGAACAGGTCGAAAACGGAGCGCGAGGCGACCAGGATCATCTTCCGTTTGGCACGGCTGAGCGCCACATTCAGCCGCCGCGGATCGAGCAGGAAATCGCCCGCCACCAGCAGGTAGTCGCGATCGCTTTCGGTGGCGCCGAACAGCATGACGGTTCGCTCCCGCCCCTGGAACCGCTCGACGGTGTCGACCGCCGAGACCTCGATCTCGCCGGTTTCCGGATTCCGGATCGACACCGCGCGCACCCGGTCGACCAGTGCCGCCCGCTGCGCCCGGTGCGGCACCACCACGCCCAGGCCACTGTCCGGACTCAGGTTGAGCCCGGATGGTTCGGCCAGCACGGAGAGGATCGGTGCCATCACCTCCTGCTCGAAGACATTGGTCATCTGGCTCGCGGCTTCGTCGTGCACGATCACCACCAGCGGGTGTTTCGGGTCAAGCACGGCGGTGAGGAACGAGTCGCCATGCTCTATGTGATCGATTTCGTCACGCTGATTCGAGTGGTAATCGATGCCATCGTACCGGTAGATCTCGCGGCGGAGGAATTCGGCCATGTCGGCATGCAGGCGGAAACTCTCGGCGAACCCGATCCGCGGCGGGTGTTGTGCCATCAGGGTGAGGTAGACGGATTCGTAGGTCCGGAACTCGGAGAACGTGCGGCGGCGCTCGTTGGCCCAGTCGTTCTTGATGATCGGCGGCATCTGGCGGTGGTCGCCGACAACGATCAGGTTGCCATCGGGGGCAAGGGGGAGCCCGGCGAGGATCGCTTCCGGCAGGTTCATCTGCGATGCCTCGTCGAGCACCAGGCACTGGACCAGCGTATGACCAAAGATGCCGTCCTTGTGCGAGGTCTTCACCAGTCCGTAGATGCCACCGGGAGTCGCCCCGATCACGCACCAGCGATCCGCCTGGAACCGCGCCCAGGCTGGGGGATCACCGGTTTCCCGATCGTCATCCTTCGGCACCGCGACCACACCGGGCTGGACCGCCTTGCCACGATAGCGGTAGATCGGCACGGAGAGGAGGCGGCGGTCGAACCACTGGTCATAGAGGCCGGGATGCGACCGGGCGATGGTTTCGAGGTTATGCCGGACACTGGTGAGATTGTCGATCAGCACGTCAATCGCCGCGTGTGTCTTGCACGACAGCAAGATTCGCATCTCGTGATCGGCCGCAAGCGCACCCTGCAACCGGGCCAGCAGAGCGAAAGCGGTCGAATAGCTCTTGCCGGTGCCGGGCGGCCCCTGCACCATCAGCAGGCCGCTGTTTGCGTGGCCACCAATGAACTCGCGCTTGCTGTCCTCGAATCCATGCAGGAGCCCGGCGGCGCGGAGCGCGTCGAGCCCGAGCATGAACCGCTCCTGGCCGGCCACGAACGCGTCCGGCCAGGCAGGTTGCGGTCGATCGCTGCCGCCGATGATGCGGGCGACCGTGTTCTCGCCGCCCGCGACCAGGCCACGACTGACGATCGCCGCCCAAAGCGCATTGCGGTTGCCCGGATCGGGATCGAGGGTGTAGGTAGCCTCCGGTTCGAGCGGCAGGTTGTTTGCGGCGATGGTGCCGAAGATGTAGCCCTGTGGATCGTGCTTGCCGGCACCGCGCTCTGGCCGAAGCGTCACATCGACCCAGGCCTTGACCACTCTGCCGTCCTGACGCTCGACCACGAACCGCTGCAGGTTGGCGCGCAGACCCCAGAGCACCTGTTTCGGCGTCGGCGTGAAGGGCATCCGCTCGTCCGGAGGCAGTCGGGTATCGACCGTCGTCCTCGGCGCAAGCACCAGGTACGAGCCGTCACGCATGGTGGTCCGGGCAAGGATGTCGTCAAGCCCGCTGCCGGTTCCCTCCGGTTCTATCCGCAACCGGTAGATCATGTCGTCGAAATTCCACGCAGAAGCCGCCGACTGGTCCTTCGGCAGGCGCACCTGTTTCGCGTCGGGGTGCTCGGCCTTCCAGATGGTCCGTTGCTCTTCGCGGAGGATGCGGCGGCGTTCGTTCTCCCGGTTCCGTTCCGCAATACCGGGTAGCTGATCTGCTTCGGCGTACCGGACGACGAGGGTCTGACCGGCCAGCATCCGCTGCTCCGGGGCGGCGTGGCACTGCTGCTTCCAGTCGGCGAGTTCGACGTGCCGCTCGATTGTCACGAACTCGGCGATGGCGTCGGCCAGGGTGGAAGCCTTGCCGGAAAAGGTCCCCAGGCCGGTCAGGTCGAACGGGGTCAGCGACGTCTGCCGGTTTGGCCGGAGTTTGCCGGCGATGTACTGGATGGCTTCGAGCCGGCGAGCGTGGAACCCGGTCAACAGGTCAGGGGTTGCTGCCCGGTAATCGGCAACGTCGTCGGCCCGACCGGGATCAGGCGGCGGGAGATCGTCCCAGGCGGCATAGGCATACTCCAGCGGAAGCTGGCTGCCGAACCTGGCCCGGGTCGTGATCCAGTTGACGTTCGCCGGTTCATCGGGGTCGGCCGGGGAGTCCAGTTTGCCAATGTAGTCGAACACCTGCCGCTGGAACAGGCGGCGGTAGGGGACGCCCTCGTTCCATTTGAAGCCGAGGAACGTCGCCACTGATTGGAGGGACTGGCAGACCATGGGGTAGTTCTGCCGCTGGCGAATCTGCATGTCGAGCTGGGTCACCAGCGAGGAATCGAAGGCTGCCACCTGGGTGACCAGATCGTAGAGGGCGGTCGTGCCAAGCACGGTCGTGGCATGGCGAGCCAGGGCATCCAGCAGGTACTGCTGGGCGAGCGCATCGTGGAAGACGAGGTGGATCGGAGCTTTCGGCGCGCCATCGGCATCGGGACAGGCAACCCGGGTGATCGCTTCGACCGTGGCAGAAACCCACCCGGCGACAACCTCCGCCTCGATCTCGTGGGTGGTTGGTGGCGCCGCCGCCAGCCGCACCACAGACTCCTGGCGCCTGACGACGCCATCCTGGCGGCCAGTGACCAGAGCGCCGAGCAGGTACACCCGATCGTGCAGGTAGTCGCGCTGCACATCGAGGAAGATGGTTACCAGGTTCGGGTTCTGGTGCGCGTCACTGTAGGGCAGCGATCCGTAGCCCTTGCCGGGAATCCAGTCGAGCGCATCGACCGGCTCGTGCTTCGATTTCCGGTAGCGGCGGGCACGATGGATCACCTCGTCCAGGTGCGGCCCCACCGGCCAGGTGCTGGCCAGGTCGCGGGCGACCTGCTCCCGGCCGGCGGCAGCCACGAGGCGGATGTCGGGATGCTGCTCGCCATCGATGGCGACGGTGCCATGCCGCTGAAGTTCCTTCAGCGACGCGAGATCGCGGGTGGTGCGAATGCCATGTCGCTGGAGCGCCGTCTTGTCGCCTTCCGAGAGGTATGGAAGAACAGAGAGATCGTCGGCAATGGCAACCTGACGCAAGCAGAACTGGTTGAAGACGCACCCGTCGCACCTGGCCGTCAAATGGAACGGCAGGTCGAGCGGATCGGTGGCGACAATCCGGCGCGCCAGCGATTGCGGCCCGGTGACGAGATCGCGGACGGCATCGAGATACGCCGCGGCATCGGACACCCGCTCGAGGTACCCGCTCTGCACTCCGAAGGTCTCGCGGGCGGCCTGCCGCTGCGACGCCAACTCCGCGCGCGCGGCGTCGGCGTTCGGGAGGATGGCGGGACCACGGTACAGGATGGCGAGGTCGATGTCCCGGTGCTCGACACCGGCCTCCGCAAGGATGGACGCGAGCATCCGGTGGTAGAAGGCGACCTGCAGCCGGTGCTCGACCTTGGCGGCGGATGAACTCTTCATGTCGGCTATCAGGATGGAGAGCACCCCGGAGGCCGACCGTTCGAACCGGATGATGTCGACATCGCCCCGCAACCGCCATCCATCGAGCATCGCCTGCAACCGGGGCTGGAAGACGATCTGCGCCTCTCCGGGCGGCAACTCATCCAGCAATTCGACGATCGCCTCGTTGTCGCTGGAATCCGGATACTTCTCCTCGAACGTCATGACGCGGGAGAATCGCTCGCGGACCTCGACCTCGACCGCGAGTTCGAAATCCGCACCGGAACGAGTGAGCAGGGCGGGAATCCGCTGGACATTGGCGTCGTATTGCTCCATCAGGTCGCGAAACCCGCTGCGGTCGGCATGCTGGAGCAGGCGTAACCGGAGGAACCGCTGGCACTGGTCGAGCCGGATGAACTGGGAGACATCGGTGGGGGAAATCGGCCGCGAGCCGGCGCTGTTGCCGGTGGCGATGGGTGGGATTCCTGGGTTCACAAGCGCTCCGGGCAGGGCGAAACCAGCGGGACGGGATCGCCAGAATGCGTTCACACAACGGGGCATCGAGGGACCCGTGCGGCGGACATTGGGTTTGGACCATTTATGGCATGCAACGAACATGCATTCCAAGTATTCTTCGAGGATGATTCGGGGCACGACTGGCGAGCGAACGGCAGACGGGAGCACACGACAATGCCAACGCTGGGCGCATTTATCCGGCGGCGGCGCACGGAACTGGGCCTGACCCAGGAAGCGCTGGCCGAGATGATCGGCGGGGGTGTGCGCCAGGCGGAAATCTCACGCCTGGAGCATGACCGGGTCACGCTGCCGCGCCGCCAGCGCCTGGAGCAAATCGCAGCGGCGCTCGATGTCCCGCTTGGCGAACTGCTGGTCCGCTCGGGTTGGACCGGCGCCGATGACATCGAACCAGCGAACGGCGAGCACCGGATCGAGATCGATCAACTCCGCGCCCACAACGAGGAACTGCAATCACGAGCCGACCGGCTCGAATCAACTGTCAGCGTGCTCGCCACCTCCAACGTGGCGCTGCGCTCGCAGATCGCCGGGGTAGAGACGGACACCCGCCAGCAGGTCGTCGAGCTGTACATGCAGCCGGTGCTCGATGCGGTCATCGATCCCGTGGTGATCATCGGCGAGTCGGGCGAGGTTGTCTCCGAAAACGCGGCATTCACCGACCTCCGGAGCAGCAACGGGGGGTTGGCGCGGATCACCACCATCGACGGCAACCCGATCGCCGGCGCCATGGGATCGTTCCGGCCGGGCGACCTGGCGGCAGACGTCAGCCAGACCGTGATCGTGGTCAACGACGACGATAGCCGGAGCTGGTACGAGGTGCATGTGAAGCCGGTCAACCTCGACGACGGGAGCCGCGTCAGCGTCGTCACCGTCAAGGCGTGCGACGCCCCGGACTGACCTCAGGCGGACCCGTTGACGCCAGCCAGCCGGAGCACCGCATCCGCGCCTACCGCGGCCTTCGACGCGACCTTGCCGTCGCCATCGATCAGCACGGCGGCCGGCGTGCCGGGCACCCCGAAGTCCCGCATCGCCGTGCCCGCGTCATCGATCAGGACCAGCGACGCCAACCCCTGGGCGGCATTCTCCTCCACCGACCCCCGCGAAATCACCACCACCTTCGGTGCATCCGTTGGCGGGCTGGCCTCCCACTCCTTCAACTGCGGCAACATCCGGTTGCAGAAACCGCAGGCCGGATTCCAGAACAGGGCGAGCATCTGCTCGCCCCGGAAATCGGCCAGGGAGACCTTTTCGCCGTCGAGCGCCGGCAGGGACACCCCTGGCGCCGCTTCGCCCACGGAGAGCCCAATCGCCACTTGTGGCCGGCCATCCGGCATGGGGGAACCAGGCGTGGTGACCTGCTGGGCAACCAGGGCGCGGATGGCGTCCGCACCGAGGGCGTTCGTCCGCCCGATCGTACCGCCCGGCAGCACCAGCACACCGGTTGGGGTCGAGATCGCGCCGTAGGCTTCGGCGACGGCCTGGTCCGAAAGCACCAGCACGTTGGCAATGCCGTGCGAAGCCGCCTTCTGGCGGTTCACCTCCACATCGCCGCGCGCAATCACCGCCACCGTCAACCGGTCGGCGTAACTCTTCTGCCACGCGCCGATATCCGGCATCAACAGTTCGCAAGGACGGCATTTGGCATCGGTGAAGATGAGAACCACCGGTTTGCCCGCGGACCGTAACGAGGCGAGCGAGTGCGTGGCGCCGTCGAGATCGGTGAGGCTGAATTCCGGCGCGGTGGCGCCGGTGGCCAGGCCCTGCCTGGGTCTGGACGCAGCGGGGGTCGGGGCATTACCAGTCGCCGGGGCGGTGGGTGCGCCCGCTGCCGCTGCCTCCAGATCGTCGAGCCGCAGCAGCAGACGGCCGTTCTGTTGCATCAGCTGGTACAGGAACCACCCCTGCACCGCAAACAATGCGAGGCCGGTCATGCCCAGCGCCAGCGCGACCTGGGCGGCGTCGCTGCGCTGCTCCCACCAGCCGATCGGGCCGGAACCGGCACCGTTCGGCCCCTGAACCACCACCACCAACGCCAGCACCGCGAGCAGGACGTTGCGGGCAACCGATTGCCAGCCTACCGGCTCGGAATGCACCTGGCCGAAGCAGTGGCAATCCGGCGCCCTGCCCTGCCGCATGACGTTTACCATGCCGGCAATGAAGCCCAGCAGCAACAGGAAGGCGGCGAGCGCGCCCCACCAGGCGGTGACCTCCGGAATCAGCAGCGCGGCGATCAGCAACTCGGCGACCGGCAAGGCGATTCCGGCGTAGCCTGCCCACGCTTCCGGGATGCCGAATTCGCGCATCGCCTTGCGCGACCCCGCCAGGTCGAGGAGTTTGGTCACCCCGGCCAGCACGAACACCGCCGCCAGGGCGACGCGAATCAACAGTAGCAACGTGTCCATGCAGGATTTTCCCCAGGCAAGTCGTGGCGATCAGCAGGCAATGGTCGAAACCGTGACCTCTCGTGCTGATTCTAGCGCCTGCACGGCTGCCCCACGATGCGTAGTTCTACGTGAATGCTGCCCGGGTATGACGGGGGCTGTCCGAGAAATCAGCTGCGGACGCCGCAGACGAGTGCTTCGCCCTGGGCATCAGTCCAGCGTTCGAGATCGGCGAGATCGTCCTCATCGACCAGGAACTGGGTGGTGCAGGCCGGACACACGATGGCGTAAGTGCAGTCGCCACGCGATTCGCACCACTGGAGGACGGAACCGTAGGTATGGCAATCACCTTCGCAGAGGTGACGCACGATGTCGTGAACGGCGGGTCGAAGCGATGCCAACTCCAGGGTGGAGGTCGTACCATCCATCGGGAACTCCCTGACTGTCGCGAACTGGCCATTGCATCATCGCAGGATTCCATCATAGGGTCAGGTTCTCCCGGAGGCAATGCCTTTAAAACAGCCATGTTCTCGCGGAATTCGACCGGACCGGGCATGGACCTCATGGCGAT
>CAZSUN010000152.1:0-7605 GCA_964610045.1 uncultured Sphaerobacteraceae bacterium | reverse complement strand
TCGCCGGGCTCCTCGCCTGGCACGAGCCGGCGATCCACGTAGATTTCCGCGTAGTCTGGCACCACGTTTTCCTTCACGCCGCCCTTGAACATATTGACTGACGCGGACGATGGGTGGAAATACGGGCTCGTGCGTTCGGCGATCACCGGCCAGTACTCCCGGCGCAGCGCCACGACAATCTCGGCCATCGCCTCGATCGCGTTTGCCCCTTCCCACGGAAGGGCGCCATGGGCGGTCCTCCCGCGAACCACCACCCTCGTTGGCGATCCGCCCTTCTCGCCCAACGCGACTTCGTTCATCGTCTGTTCGCCAACGATCATGAAGTCCGGCTTGAAGAAGCTTTGCTCATTGACGAAGGCCGCGCCATTCCAGCCACCAACCTCCTCGTCGGCGACCTCATTGACGACCAACTGGCCCTTCAACGGGATGCCCGACTTCGCGATCGCGATGGCGGCCATGACCTGCGCGGTCACGCTCGCCTTGTCGTCGCCCGCGCCGCGCCCGTAGATCCTGCTGTCGACGATCTCCGCGCCGAATGGGTCGTGGGTCCAGGCTGAGCGCTCGCCAATGGGCACGACATCCACATGCGCGTTGAATCCGAGCACGGGTCCACCGGCGGGGCCAAATGTCGCGATCAGGTTCGGCATGTGCTCCAGCTTCGAGACGATCCGGGTACTGAAGCCCGCGACTCTCAGTGGACGCTCGCAATATGCGATCGCATCCCGCACATCGCCGGGCGGGTTCACCGACGGGATTTGCACCAGCCCCCGGTGAAACGCGACCACTGACTCCACGTCGATCTGGTCCAGCACTTTCGCCCGCGGGCCGGCAAGCTCCCCAGCCCCCAGGTGACTTGTCGCCTCGTCATTCATGCGATTTCCCTTCCGTCGAACTATCCTTATAGTCACCATGGGCCTGGCGCCGGCCAAATCCCTGCCCGGCAACGCATACAGGAGTGTCGCCGAATCCGGGTTCGGTGGAAAGCGAGTCACGACTGGCACGTTGGATCCACACTCATACCCTCAATACGCCCGGCGCGCACGAAACACTTCGATCGCCGACTGGAGAACCTGGATTGACAAACGCCACCATCGAGAACATCGACGCGCCGCCAAACGTCCTGCGCACTGCCAGGGCCTTCATCTTCGACATGGACGGCGTGCTCTACCGGGGAACCCAGGCGTTGCCCGGCGTTTCCGATCTCTTCAACTTCCTCACGCTTCGCGGGGTCCACTTCCTGCTCGCCACGAACAACTCGATGGCCACCCAGGATGCATACGTCAACCGCATGGCCGCAATGGGTGTCGAAGTCTCCGTCGACCAGATCCAGACCTCCTCCACGGTGACCCGCGATGTCCTGAAGGATGAGCTCCCCAGTGGCGCCCGCATCCTCCCGGTGGGCATGCCCGCGCTCGAAGCAACGCTCCTCACCGGCACGGATTTCACCATCGCCACGGGCGAAGCCGGCGAGACCGTGGACGCGGTTGTCGTTGGACTGGATCTCGACTTCACGTACGAGAAACTTCGACGCGCCAGCGACGCTGTCGTCTCTGGCGCGCGGTTCATCGCCACCAACGCCGACGCCACGCTGCCTCACGAATCCGGGTTCCAGCCCGGAGCGGGCAGCATCGTCGCGGCGATCTCCACCGCCTCGGGCGCCACGCCCACGGTCGTCGGGAAACCGCAAACGCTCATGATGACGAAGGGAGTGGAAGGGCTCGGTGTACTCCCGGGCGAGGCGATCATGGTCGGCGACCGGCTGGATACCGATATCCTCGCCGGGCACAGGGCCGGGCTACACACCGCGATGGTGCTCACTGGCGTCTCTCAGCGGGACGATCTGGCCACCGCCGAAGTATTGCCGGATTTCGTCTTCGCCGACTTGCCGGCGCTGATGCGGGAACTAACGGCCAGCGATTAGCCATTGGGCCAGCGTTTGCTTCGTTGCCGCTGTGCCGGTTCACGGGGGAACATGCACCATGCAATCAGGAACCGAGCCAATGGGGACACGCCTGCGATTTGGCACGGCGCCAGTCAACTGGAACAACTTCGACCTGGAGAACTGGCGCCCGGTCGTCCCGTTCCCGCGGATCCTCGACGAGATGGCCTCCGCTGGGTACACACTCACGGAATGGGACGCGTCGTTCGGGTCCGATCCCGACGTTCTGAATCGAGAGCGAGACGCTCGCGGGTTGTCGTACGTGGGCGCGTACCGATGGATCGACTTTCTCTCCGGCGAAGGATTCGAGCGAAGCCTGGCCGGCATCGAAGACATCCTGCCCACGCTGGCCGCGATCGGGGTCGACAACCTGCTCGTCGCCGACTCGCTCCGCCCCGAACGCGCCGCCATCGCGGGCGCGGTGCCTGACGACGGTTCCCGGTCGCTCGGCGAAGCCGATCTCCGGACGCTCGCCCGGAATCTGCACCGGCTGGCGGATCGCGTCCGGGAGGCCGGAATCGCGGTTCGGTATCACAATCACGTTGGAAGCTATATCGAAACCCCGGCAGAACTCGACGCGCTGTTGCCACACCTCGACCTGGACCTCGTCAGCCTTTGTTTCGACACCGGCCACTACGCATTCGGAGGCGGCGATGCGCTGGCGTTCCTGCAAGCCCATCTCGATGCCATCGGTCTGCTGCACCTGAAGGACGTGGACCTGAATGTCCTTGACCAGGCTCGCCGCTATCGATGGAACTTTCAGGACTCCCTTCGTCAATACATATTCTGTCCTCTCGGCAAGGGCGGAGCTCGGGTCGAACAGTCCATCGAGCACCTGGTTCAGTCACAATTCCGTGGATACGTAATTATCGAACAGGACACCTGCGAAGGCGACCAGACGGCCAATGCCCGGGCAAATCTCGCCACCGCCAGGGACTTCGAAGCACGCGCCAGTTAGGGGGAGATTGATATGCCTGAAACTACTGTCCTCACCAGTTCCGCGTCGATAGCCGAACTCCAAAGCCTCTCGCGCCAGGCTCGACGCCTGATCCTCGAATCCGTGCATACGGCCGGCGCCGGTCACGTCGGCGGACCGCTCTCCGTCACCGATATCCTGGTCAACCTCTACTTCTCCCGGTTGCGTGTCGACCCGGCCAATCCGCTGGACGAGAACCGGGACCGCTTCATCCTGAGCAAGGGTCACTCCTCCATCGCTCTCTACTCGGTCCTCGCCCTGCGCGGCTACCTGCCGGTCGAGGAGCTTTCGACCTTCGACGCGATCGACTCGCGACTGCAGGGCCACCCGGACATGACCGCCTTGCCCGGACTCGATATGTCAAGCGGATCGCTGGGTCAGGGGCTCTCGCCAGGCGTAGGCATGGCCCTGGGCGCCCGCCTCTCCGGCAAGGACTTTCGAACCTGGGTCGTCCTGGGCGACGGCGAGATTCAGGAGGGCCAAATCTGGGAGGCCGCGTTCGTCGCCGCGCGGTATCGCCTCTCATCGCTCACCGCGATCGTCGATTACAATGGCCTGCCCCAGTTCGGCTGGCCCGACCCGGCTGGCTATACCCGTACGAGCCCCATCGAAGACCCGGCCGCCAAGTTCGCCGCCTTCGGCTGGCATACCATCGAGGTCGATGGCCACGATCACGCCGCGCTCACGGACGCCTTCGACGCCGCCGAAGCTCACACCGATGGACCGTCCGCGATCATCGCCCACACCGTCAAGGGCAAGGGTGTCTCATTCATGGAAAACGACTACCTCTGGCACGCCACCGCGCCGAACGCGGAACAACTGGCGGCGGCTGTCGCGGAAATCGAAGGCGGGCGATCATGACAATCCTCGCCGCGTCAACCGAATCGATCGAACTCCGCAAGGCCTGGGGCGAGCAACTCGTCACGCTTGGCGACCATTACCCAAACCTCGTCGTCCTCGACGGCGACCTCGCCAATTCGACCCGCGCCGACATCTTCGCCGGGGCTCACCCTGAGCGGTTCCTTGAGATGGGCATCGCCGAACAAAACATGCTCGGCGTCGCCGCTGGTCTGGCCACCGCTGGCTTCATCCCCTGGATCAGCACGTTCGCCGCCTTCGTCACCAAACGCGCGCTCGACCAGATCCGGATGGTCATCGCCCAGCCGTCGCTCAATGTGAATATGTGCGGCGCCTACAGCGGCATCCTGACCAGCAAAACCGGCAAGACTCACCAGTCCGTGGAGGACATCGCGGTCTTTCGCGCCATGCCTCACGTCATGACGATAGTCCCCGCCGACGCCGTCGAACTTCAAGCGGCCATGACCGCGATGATGGAAGACGATCGTCCCACGTATCTGCGAGTCACGCGCGATGCCAGCCCCGTCATCTTCGGCGAGAACTATCGTTTCACCCCTGGCAAGGCGCATTTGTTGCGAGAAGGCTCGGACGTTGGAATCATCAGTACCGGCATCCAGACGGTCCGCGCGCTCGAAGCCGCGGATCGCCTGAAACACGATGGCGTTTCCGCGGCCGTCCTCCATGTTCCAACCATCAAGCCGCTCGACCGCGATGCGATTTGCGAACTCGCCGCCCGAACGGGAGCGATTGTCACGGCCGAAGATCACTCGATCATCGGCGGGCTCGGCGGCGCGGTCGCCGAAGTCCTGGCCGAGGACGTTCCCACGCGCATGCGCCGCGTCGGACTCCAGGACACCTACGGCGAGTCGGGGCCGAATGACGCGCTGCTGGAGAAATACGGTCTGACGCCGTCGCACGTCGCCAATGCCGTAAACGAACTCCTGGCGCTCGTCGCCAGTCCGAAAGGCTGATTCAATGGGAGCACGTCCTCGCGTGGGACTCATCGGTTGTGGCCGCATCGGCCTGGTTCACCTCCGCACGCTGCTGGCTCATCCCGGGAAAGTCGAACTGGTTTCCCTGGTCGATGCAAACGAGTCAGCTGTGCGCTCCGTCTCGGAGACATACGGATTGGTTCGTTCCTCCAACAATGTCAGCGACATCTTCGACGATCCGACCATCGACGCCGTCGTCATCGCCTCAAGCACCGAAACCCACGCGCCCTACATTCGCGAAGCCGCGCGCGCGGGCAAGAGCGTCTTTACCGAGAAGCCGATCGCGCTGGACCTGGAGTCCACCGACCTGGCCCTTGCCGATGTCCGGTCCGCTGGCGTCCGGCTCCAGGTGGGATTCCAGCGCCGCTTCGACAAGGGCTACGCCTCGGCGAAATCACACATCCAGCAGGGAGCGCTTGGTGGTATCGAGATGATCCGGGACGCCATGCGCGATCCCGCTCCGCCTCCGGCCCACTACCTTGCCAGGTCCGGTGGGCTTTTTCGCGACATGACCATCCACAATTTCGACTGCGTCCGGTGGTTGAAGGGCGAATCGCCGGTCGAGGTCTACGCCGCTGGGTCAGCGCTCACTGGACCCGAGGTCGAAGCCGCTGGCGACATCGACACCAGCGTGGTGCTGATGACCTTCGCCGATGGGTCGCTGGCCACCATCGAGAACAGCCGGCGATCCGGGTTCGGTTACGACGTCCGGACCGAGGTCTTTGGTTCGCGTGGCGCGATCACGATCGGCGATTCGCGCGACACACCAGTTCGCCACTTCGACTCCTCCGGCGTCCACGAGGACCACCAGCACTTCTTCCTCGAACGTTTCGCCAACGCCTACGAAGCGGAGATCCTATCATTCGTCGGCGCCATCGCCAATGACGCCGGCGTGGCCGTCACTGGCGAGGATGGACGCGCCGCCATGGTGCTCGCCTACGCCGCCGAAGAGTCCCGCCGTACCGGCCAGCGTGTCTCGCTGGGCTTCGGAAGCACACTCATGGAAGCCAGGACCGTAAACGAAGCGCCCACCCTCGCGTGATGGCAACCGGTCCCTATTCGTAAGCCAGGGTCTCTCGAACGCTGGTCCTCCACGCTCCGCGGGCCGGAAGCAGGCTCGCGACGACGGACAACACGAGGACCAGCGCCAGCCAGAGCAACACGCCCGCCATCGAAAACGAGTACGAGAGGGGCGACTTCAGGAACGCCGTTCCGATGACCCGCACCAGCATCCAACTGAGCGGCACGGCCGCCAACGCGCCGAGCACCCAACTCAGGATCCCTATCGTGAGCCCCTCGGTGATGACGAGCCGGGCAATCGTCCGGTTCGATGCGCCAATCGCGCGCATCACGCCGATCTCCCGACGCCGCTCGATCACATTCAGCGACATCGCTCCGGCCAGCCCAATCCCGCCGACCAGCACAAGCAATGCCCCCGCCAGCAGGAACAGCATGACCAGCAAATCGAAGACGCTTTGTGTGCCACCGCGCAGATCGTCACTCGTTTGCACCTGCTCCACGGGCAGGCCAGCGTGGCGCAATGCCTGTTCCGCTCCGGTCGCGACGGATGCTCGCGCATCCACCGAGTCCCCGGTGGCGACCAGCACCACCCTGTTGACTTCGCCAGGAATTCTCAGCGCCTGGCTCAACGGCTCAAGCGGCGCGTACACCACGGGTCCTGTCAACTGGCTGGACACGACGCCGACGACAGGCCAGGACACATCGGTCCCATCCACCTTCAGCGTCACGACCTCGCCCAACGCGACATCCGCTTCGGCGTCCATGAAGTCGACATTGCCGATGCCGTATGACGTAATCGCTTCCCGGACCGTAACGCGTGTGCCACGCAACACGGGAACCAGCGCCGCGAGGATGGGCACGATCAAGCCCAGGGCCACCTCGATGCCCAACACGCCCGGAGGAAGCCAGGGACCATTCAGTTCCAGATTGAGCATTCCACCGACGACGCCACTGAGCGCCCACGCCCCGCCCATGGCGAGCGGTATCGCCACGAGGAGCGCGAACGCGCTGAAGACCAGCACCAGGCCCAGATAGAGTCCAGCGATTTGGCGCTGTTGGCCGCCAACGGCCTTCATCACGCCAATCTGACGGATTTGCTGGGCCATCAGGGCATTGACGGTGTTCAACACCAGGAACACCCCAAGCAGCAGGATCAGCCCGCCCACTAGCGTGAGCACCAGGATGATCATGTCGGTCAGGTTCTGGCCGTGGTATCGAGGCGTGTGCTGCACCGCGACCCGGTGTACGTCGACTCCCGCCGGCTCAAGCACGTTGTCCCGAGCCGCCGCGGCCACCGCCTCGCCTTGACTGAGTTCCCGGGGATTCTCGGCGGCCACGATGTGAAGCTCGTTGAACGTCGCGGGCTGGCCGAGCGCGGCAAGCGTATCCGGCTGGATGTATCCCGAGAGCTGATCGTCGGCCGATGACGGTGAGACCTTGCCCGGGTCATGGGCGGTGCCTGTGACTCACAACGTGTGTCGCACGCCATCCGGCGTCTCGATGGTCAGTTCCTGGCCGATGTCCGCGCCGGTGTCAGCCAGCGATGCCCGTTCGATCAGGACTTCCCCGGTAGCGGGCGGCCAGACACCCTCTTCCGCCACGATCCGGTCGACCCGAATGTCGTCGAAATCGCCGATCGCGGCGAGTTCCAGGTTACGCCATGAACCGTCGATTCCCTGGATGCTGACCGAGACGGTCGTCCGGCCCTCCGCCCCGGCAACCTCCGGCAATGCCTCCACGGCATCGACGACATCCGCGCCGAATGGCTCGGAGAACAACACCGCCGAGGACGCGTTCGCGGTGTCGAAGCTGTCCTCGAC
>CAZSUN010000151.1:4893-7640 GCA_964610045.1 uncultured Sphaerobacteraceae bacterium | reverse complement strand
CCCATGGAGCAATACAATGCAGCCCTTCCTGCCAACCTCACATATCAAGGACTTAAGCGTCGAAATCTTTGGAGGTAACGCAATGACGCGATCCTACTCACAAAACGATCCCGACCGGTTCCATCAAGCCGAATCGCTTGAGCCGGATCCGGTGTACATGGGACTCCGCGCCCTCTTCTCCAGCGGTCCCATTGGCCGGCTGAGAGCCTGGATCGACCAAAAGCTCGAAGAACGCGACGACCGCCGGTACGGCACGAGCGGAACCGAACTCTACTACCACCCAGTCGATCGACCCGGCGGCATCGTGATCGAGGAACCTCGAGAGCGCGATATCGCCGCCTGATTCCATTCCCCTATCTGGACCGGCCCTGTCCTTCCCCTTCTCACGGGGGCCGGTAGCACATGCAAAAGCGTCCCCCGATCCATTCATGGATCGGGGGACGCTTTGTCCGTGGCGGGCAAACCAGGCGGAGCACCAAACTCCAAACGTCAGAACGTGGTGGTGAGATCCTGCGTCTGGCCCGTTTCGGAGGCGCGATAGGCCGCCTCGATGATCTCGATGACATGGCGCGCGTGCTCGCCGGTGACCGGCGATGGCCGGTCCTCGCGAATCCAGGTGACGAGGTTCATGATGTCGTTGAAGACGTGCTGCTCCATGATGCCGCGATGCGATTCGGTGACGTACTCAAGCGTCCACTGCGGTCCATCTCCGGCCGGCGCCTGGTCGGCGATCGCCTTCTCCGGGTAATCGAGCGGCTCGCCGTTGATGGTGTATCCCTCGATCTTGCCGGTCGTGCCGAAATACGTGCCGGCGAATCCTGGCGTGAGGCTGCCGGCGGCGGTGCCGTAGGCGAGGGCGAACAGGCCGTCGCCGAAGCCGATCAGGATGCCGGTATTGTCATCGGCCTCGGTCGGAATCGCCTGGCCGTTGAACTCACGCTCCTTGATGGCGATGCCCGAGATCGCCGTGACCTTCTGGGCCGGCCCCAGCACCGTGGTGAGACCGTGCAGCGCGTATACCGTCATGTCGTAGAGCGGCCCGCCGCCCGGCTTGCGGAAGTACCACGATGGGTCGAGGTTGGCGAGCGAACCGCCCTGCTGTCGCTCCTCCTCGTCGAGGTGATAGGTACCGAAGGCGGCGCCACAGGCGGCCCAGACCGGCGCGCCGATCCGGCCGTCGGCGATCGCCTTCTTCACCGCCTGCACCTGGGGCCGGAGCACCTCGCCCGGCGAGGCGACGATCTTGAGGCCCTTCGCCGCCGCCAGGTCGATCAGTTCGGTGGCCTCGGCGGCGGTGGTCGTCATCGTTTTGTTGAAGTGAACGTGCTTGCCGGCTTCCAGCGCCGCCTTGCCTTGCTCGAAGTGGAGCCCGATGGGGGAGGCGATGGTCACCGCCGTCACGTCGCCGTTTGCCAGCAGGTCCTCGAACGATGTCGTGGCGTACGGCATGTCGAACGTGTCCGCCGCCGCCTGGGCCCGCCCCTCGACCGGGTCGCAGATCGCCCGCAACTTCACCCGATCCTGAACGTCCGCCTGGCTCAGGTGGGGAAGGATTCCCCGCTGGGCGATTGTTCCGGCGCCAACCACGCCCATTCGCACGATGTCAGTCATGTTCCCTCGATCCTTGGTCCACGCAATCCGCGTCATTCATCCGCTCATTATCGCGCAATCCCGGGCTGGCCAGTTGTCTTCCGGGCCGCCATGTGGAATGGATTGGGTCGATCAGGAACGGTTGCGAGAGCGCGGATCGAGCACATCGCGAATGCCATCGCCGAGCAGGTTCGTTGCCAGCACGGTGAGCAGGATCGCGAGGCCAGGGAAGGTCGAGAACCACCAGGCATCGCGGAGGTACTTGCGTCCCTCGGAGACCATCTGGCCCCAGTCGGGAGTCGGTGGCTGGGTGCCTAGCCCGATGAAGCCCAGCGCGGCGGTGGTCAGCACGGCGAACCCAACATCCATCGAGGCCTTCACCAGGATGCTGGGCATCGCATTCGGCAGGATGTGCCGGTACAGGATGCGAATCCGGCTCGATCCCAGCGATTCGGCCGCTTCCGCGTACTGCTCGTGGCGCAGGGTGATGACATTGGCCCGCACCAGCCGGCAGTACCCTGGCCACCACACGAGCGACACCGCGATCATCACGTTCATCAGGCCCGGCCCCAGCGCCGCCGCGAACGCCATCGCCAGGATCAGGTCGGGAACGGTGAGGAAGACATCCGTGACCCGCATGATGAGGGTATCGGTCCAGCCGCCGAAGTACCCAGCCAGCGCTCCCAGCACGGTGCCGATCACCACCGCCAGGATAATGACCGTGACACCCGCCAGCAGCGATATCCGGGCGCCGACCACCAGCCGGGAGAAGATGTCGCGTCCCACATGATCGGTTCCGAACCAGTGATCGGCCGACGGTGGCAGCAGCTTGTCGGCGATATGCACCGCGCCGGTGGCGTCCTTGGGATACGGCACGAAGAATGGCCCAATCACCGCGACGAGTACCAGGAAGACCACGATCACCAGCCCGGCGACCGAGAGCGGGCTCTGCCGGAACCGGCGGATCGCCCGCGACGTCTCCGGTCGAAGCCGCCACCGGCTCCCGCCCAGCGGGACGCCAGCCGGAGCCTGGACAGCGCTACCAGCGCTCATGGTCGAGTCCTCCGGTCGCGCTACGGGTTTGCATGGCGGTGATGCTATCCATGGCTCACCCGGGGATCGAGGAAGCCGTAGGCGACATCCACCGCCAGGTTGAT
>CAZSUN010000151.1:0-4793 GCA_964610045.1 uncultured Sphaerobacteraceae bacterium | reverse complement strand
TCTGGCGGTGGCGGCACCAGCGTTGGCAATCGCCCGCTGATGGGAAGCCAGTCGAGCCGCAGCCCGAAGAACATCTGCATCAGCACGGCCAGCCAGAACGCCGGGACGCTCACCCCGAGCAGCGAGATCAGCCGGGCGGCGTGGTCCGCGAAGCGATCGGCACGCACCGCCGCGATGACGCCGAGCGGCACGCCGATGATGGTCGCGATGAACATCGCCACGATCACCAACTCCAGTGTCGCGGGCCAGTAGGTGGCAAGGTCCGTCAACACCGGACGGCGGGAGAGGATCGAGTTTCCCCAGTCACCGGCGAGCAGGTCCGTCAGGTAATGCCAGTATTGAACCACCAGCGGATCATCCAGCCCGAAATCCGCCCGGATTTGCTCGTACATGTCCTGGGTGCCCTGCGGTCCGGCGGCCAGCCGGGCGGGATCGCCAGGCACCACCCGGGCCAGGATGAAGGTGAGGATGGACACCCCAAACAGGACCGGGATGATGAGCAGGATTCGCCTGGTCACAAACCTGAACAGATTCATGCGCGTGCTTTCCACCCGGCCGCCCATCCACGGTGGGATGGGCGATCAGGCGTCTGGAACAAGAGGTTCTACGGCTGCGTGTACGACACGACCCGGATATCGGAGCCACCCGCGATCGCCATATCGCTGGTTCCGAGTTCCTTGACCCAGGCGGTGTTCGCCACCTCGACGTAGACCCAGATCTCCACGGCATCGTCCACCAGGGTCTGCTGGACCTCGTTGTAGATGGTCCGGCGGACTTCCGTGTCCACGAGAGACCGGGCTTCGAGCAGCTTCGCGTCGACCTCCTCGTTCTGGTACCAGGAGGAAGCGGCCCATGACCCCGCCTGGCTGGAGTGGAACTGTGGCCACAGGTACGCGTCCGGGTCCAGGTAGGTGGCGCTCACATATATCGCCATCGCGCCGGGCATGGTCTCTGCGCTGGCGGCGCGGGCCACCATGTCGGGCCAGACGAGCGGGGTGATGGTGACATTGATGCCCAGCTCGGCGGCCTTCTCCAGGAGGATCAATCCAAACGCCTCTTCCATCGCCAGGCCAGTGACGTACACGTATTCGAGGTCGAACCCGTCCGGATAGGCGCTCTCGGAGAGGTATTGCCGGGCGAGGTCCATGTCGAAGGGAATTGCCTGCAGGTCGGGGTTCACCCAATCGGCGCCAATCGCGGAGGCGATGGGGCCAACCAGGAGTTCGCCGCGATTGTCCACCGCGGCCAGCGCCGCCGAGGTATCGAACAGCGCCGTCAGCGCCTTTCGCACGTTGAGGTCGGCGGTTGGTCCAACCTGGTTGTTCAGCTTGATCGAGAATGTCAGGAGGCCACCGGCGTCATTGACGTTAAACCGGTCGTCCTCACGCAGGGCGGCGATGTCCTCGACGGTGAAGTTGTCGCCGTACTGGACTTCCCCGGCCTCGATGGCGAGGCGCTTGGTCGACGACTCGCGGATGATGCGCCAGACGAAGGTGTTGACCGGGTTGGGGTTGCTCGGCACCTCGAACCAGTAGTCCGGGTTGCGATCGAACTGGTAGACGGAACCGGGTTCGTAGCGCGAAAGCGTGTACGGGCCGCCACCGGCGGTATTCGAAATCAGCCATTCCGCGCCGAGGTCGCCATCCACGTCATGTTCGTTGATGATGGCGGGATTGCCGATGTACACGTACGGAAGGATCAAGTCGAACGGGCCGAACGGGGCGGTCAACGTGATTTCGAGTGTGTGATCGTCGACGACGGCGATGGAATCGGCCGTCATGATCGGCGTGAACATCCAGGCGGAGCCGAGATTCAGGGTGAGCAGGCGCTCGAAGTTCCACTTGACGGTCTCGGCCGTCACGCTGGAACCATCCTGGAACGTCGCCGCCGGATCGAGCTTGATCGTCCACACACCCGCGTCGTCCGAACCCGTCACCTCCGTGGCAACCAGCGGCTTCACTTCGAGGGGATCGCCCTCGAACCGAAGCAGGGAGTCGTAGGTGGCGCTCAGGCCCCACGAGATGGATGCGTCGTAGCCGGTGTGTGGGTCCAGGCTGGCCATGTCCTGGCCGCTGCCGAAGATGAAGACGTTGTCCTCCACCTGCGCGGCGGCGTTCGTCGCCACGGCCGGCAGGGTGACGGCGATGCCAGATGCCGCCGCGGCGAGACCGGCCATCTTCAGCAGCGTGCGGCGATCGGTTTCACCGGCGAGCCCGGCATTGACCAGAGCGGAGAGTTCCCGAGATGGATACATGTGGCGTGTCCTTCCGAAACAGCGCGGTTCCCGGCGTGCGGGAGTACGTGAGATTGACTGGGTCCCCGGGCCTTGCCCGCATCCGAAACATCCAGTGGCTGGATTCGCCACCCGCTCTGTGCCTCGCCTGCGATACCGCGCCGAGCGTGCGCGGGTTCAGTCGCGTCGTTGCGATGAGGTGGACGATGGGCCCAGGGGGGCCCGGCCAAAAGAATCGCGCGATTCAACGCTCCCGGTCAGGAACGGACCAGGTCCGCCAGTTGTCCTCCATAGACACCTGGCAGCGGCGTGTACTCCACGTCCGGATACCCGAACGCGGCGGGGCCCACGACCTCCAGCGCCTCGGGAGTCGCGATGAGATGCGGGGCCGGAATCCCGATCACCGCCACCCGCAGCCCGTACCGCAGCATTTCGGTCGTCACCGGCTCGGCCGTTTCGGCGTCGACGATGCAAATCAGGTCGGGAACACTGCACAACACGGTTCCCTGCTCGTCGGTCGCCACGAGGTTCTCATTCTGGAAGTCGATCGAGAAGACCCGGCCGGCATCGTCGCCAAGCCCGTCCAGCTTCATGTTCCCCCGGGCGAAACCGGCCACGAACCGCCGGTCCACATCGATGATCTTTCCGGCGAACAGATGCACGCCACCAGCGATGTCGATCGCCGCCTGGACCGGATCGGCATGCTCGCGCCGCGCGGCCAGCACGGCCTCGCCCAGCAGCACGGCGAAGGTCAGCGTGCCCGGGATCGCGGTGCGCCGGGCCTCGGAGCCGGGTATCAGCGGTCCAGCGGCGCCGGCCCCGCCTCCCATCTGAACGGTGACCTGGCGAACGTAGCGCTCGAGGTCGTGGGCATCGGCGATGCGATCGAAGACGGCGGTGTGACCCCGCACATCGGCGATGGCCGCCGGAGTCGGGGGAATGCCGTAGATCATGAACGTATCCATCTGGAGTTCGGGGAACGCCCGGCCCATGGCATCGCCGTCCACCACCGGGAGCCCCGCCTGGATAGCGACCTTGATCGGGGCCAGGGCATTTCCGCCGCCGATCTCGGCCGCGATCATGTGGGTGGCGGGACGTCCGACATGCTTCTCCAGCGCGCGCAGCGCGTGGAACATCTCGTGGCCCTCGGACATCCGCTCGACGCCAACGGTCGGCGCGCCAACACCACCGGTGGACGCCACCATCGCGTCGTCCGGCACGTCCGCCAGCGACACCACGGGCACCTCGTACCCGTCCTTGAGCATCTCGCCAACAACGAGCTTGCTCAGGTACGGCGATCCACCGCCGCCGGTGCCAAGGATTCCCGCGCCAATCGCCAGTGGTTCGAGATGCGCGTGCGTGAAACGCCGCAACTGTTCGATCTGCATGAGCCTCATCGTATTTCTGTTATCTGGGCAAACGCACGGATTTTTGCAACAATCAGCCCCGGTTGCGTATCGCTCGCCATTGTACACAGCGCGTCCGCCGCGACGCCCCTGGCACGCGGCAACGGTCGTGATACCTGGCAATCGGCCTTGTGCGATTAGCCTATAAATTCTGGGCAGGGGTCGTCAACTGTTTTCCAACGTGCGGGAGCAAAAAATTCCATGGGCTTGCGAATTGGCGTGGATGTCGGCGGGACCAATACCGACGCGGTACTGATGGACAACCGGTCCGTGGTGGCGAAGCTGAAAACGCCCACCACCGAGGATGTCACCAATGGCATCACCACCGCGATCGCCAGCGTGCTCCAGCAATCGGGAGCCAGCACGGCGTCGATCTCCTCGGTGATGATCGGCACCACCCACTTCACGAACGCCATCGTCGAGCGCCGGAACATTCAGCCGGTCGGCGTGATCCGGATCGGACTGCCCGCCACCGCCGCACTCCCGCCGATGATCGGCTGGCCGGACGATCTGGTGGCCGAAATCGGCGATGCCACCTTCCTGATCCACGGCGGCTACGAGTTCGACGGCCGCCCCATCGCCCCGCTCGACCGTGACGCCATCCGGAAAGCAGCGGAGGACATCCGCGAGCGCGGCATCACGGCGGTCGCCATCAGTTCGGTCTTCTCGCCGGTGAACCCGGACCAGGAAGAGATCGCGGCCAACATCGTCACCGAGGTCATTCCGGACGTCGTGATCTCCAAATCCAACGAGATCGGCCGGATCGGCCTGCTGGAACGCGAGAACGCCGCGATCCTCAACGCGTCCCTCGGCCAGCTCGCCGCGACCACGCTCGGTGGCTTCGAGCGATCCATCTCCGAGCTGGGCATCGAGGCACCGCTCTACCTCACCCAGAACGATGGCACCCTGATGGTGGCCGAATTCGCCCGCACCTACCCCGTCCTCACCATCGCCTCCGGCCCAACCAACTCCATGCGCGGAGCAGCCTTCCTCTCCGGCCTCACCGATGCCGTGGTGGTGGACATCGGCGGCACCACCTCGGATGTCGGGATGCTCACGAACGGCTTCCCCCGAGAGGCGTCGGTCGCGGTGGAGGTCGGCGGGGTCCGCACCAACTTCCGGATGCCGGATGTGTACTCGCTCGGCCTGGGCGG
>CAZSUN010000150.1:0-7671 GCA_964610045.1 uncultured Sphaerobacteraceae bacterium | reverse complement strand
TGATGACCGAGACGACCCTGGAGGAGAACTTCGTCTCCGGCGCCTACAACATGCTTTCCAACGATGTCCTCAGCGACCACCTGATGGAGGTGCTCGAGGAACTCGGCCCGATGGAGTTCACCGAGGAAGAGGTCGCCTACGGCAAGACGGTCTCCAGCGCCTTCCCGCTGGAACTCCGGACGTTCCTGCTGGAGCAGGAGAAAGTCCCCCTCGACATGGTCGATGCGGGACTCACCGGCGCTGTCTGGCCGATCACCGATCGTGGCGAAGTCATGCCCGGCTCGACCGATGTCTCGGATGTGTCGTGGATTGCGCCGACCGCGCAGATCACGACCACGACCTGGGCGCTCGGCATCCCCGGTCACTCCTGGGCGGTGACCGCCACCGGTGCGATGTCGATCGGGCACAAGGGGATGCTGCACGCCGCGAAGGTGATGGCGATCACCGGGGCCGATGCGATCGCCGATCCCGGCCTGATCGAACGGGCGCAGGCGGAATTCCGCGAGGTCACGGCCGGCAAGCCGTACCAGTGCCCGATCCCGCCCCACGTCCAGCCACGCCGGCCGTAGCGAAACGGACCGACACGCGGTTGGTTCCTGCAAACAATCGGCACCGCCCATGCCTACAGTGGAGGGTTCGAATCCAATGGTCAACGTCATTCCGGCGCCTTACCGGGTCGAGACGCGCCCTGGCCAACCATTCATTCTCGCAAGCGACACGCCGATCGTCGTGCCAACCGACGCGGGAGGGGGGCCAGCGTGGTTCGCCGGCGAACTCGCCTCGATTTGCGGGATCACGCTCCAGGTTGACGAGCACGGCTCCACCGGTCCGGCAATCCGGCTCGCAATCACCCCGGACGACCCCGACCTGGCGACCCTCCCGGTCCCCGGCGGGGTCCGCGCGGACGACGGCGATCCCACGGCGGAGCGGTATGCGCTGGATGTCGACCACGACGGCATCGTGATCCGGGCTGCCGCTCCGGAAGGATTGACCCGCGGACTGGCGACACTCCTGCAAATCGCCGCGAGCGCTCCCGCAACCAGGGCCGGAATCGAACTCGGCCCGGTCTCGATCCTCGACACGCCCCGCTTCGCCTGGCGCGGTCTCTCGCTCGATGTCGTCCGCCGCGCCTATCCGGTGGCCGAGGTCGAGCAGGTGATCGACCTGCTCGCGCTCTACAAGGCGAACGTCCTGCACCTGCACCTCACCGACTCGGAGGGCTGGCGGATCGAAATCGACGCCTGGCCCGATCTGACCCGTGTCAGTGGCCAGACGGCAGCGAACAACCGGCCAGGTCTGTTCTATACGAAAGACGACTTTGCCCATCTCGTCCGGTATGCCGCCGATCGCTCGATCACGATCGTGCCGGAGATCGAGATGCCGGGGCATAGCGCGGCGATCTTCCGGGCCTACCCGGAACTGGCCGGCGACGGCGTATCCGCCCCGGATCTCGAACAGTCGCATCACTTCCAGACGATGCACCCGGACAACCCGAAGGTCTTCCCGTTCCTCACCGATGTCCTCATCGAGGTCGCGGCCATGTCTCCCGCCGCCTGGCTCCACATCGGCGGCGATGAGGCGCTTGGGATGGACGGCGAGCAGTACCGCCGGTTCATGCACCAGGCAATGCCAGTCGTGCGCGCCACGGGCAAGAAGATCGTGGCCTGGCAGGAAGCGGCTCGCGCTGGACTCGAACCCGGTGACATCGCCCAACTGTGGGTCAGCCCCGGGCAGGGCGATCCGTCGCAGATCGACATGTCCGACCTGCCGGAGGGGTTCGAGATGCCGCCGGACGCCGGAGCGCTGCTGGCAGCGTTCACGGAATTCCTCGCCCTCGCCCAGACCGACCTCGATGCCGCCCTCGCGCAAGGCGCGAAGATTCTGGTGTCACAACAATCACGCTCGTATCTCGATACCAAGTACCGGGAGCCGTCAGCGTCGATGGACCAGGCCGCCGAGCACCGGCGGCTGGGCATGCCGTTCTATCCCAGGTCCACGGTCGAAGAGTTTTACGACTGGGATCCCGGCACCATCCGTCCCGCGCTGACCGAGGATTCGATCGCCGGAGTCGAAGCCGCGATCTGGGCCGAATCGATCGAGTCACTCGACGATGCCCTGTTCCTGATGCTGCCACGCCTGCCGGGCATCCTCGAAAAGGGCTGGTCTCCAGCTCCAGACGACACGGCGTGGGTTTCCTACAAACCACGCCTGGCGGCGCAGACGGTAATCTGGGATGCCAGGGGCTGGAACTGGTTCCGGTCGGCTGTCGTCTGGGGCGAATGAACGGTGCTGCGCCCCATTCCGTTCACCAAGATGACCGGCAGCGGCAACGATTTCGTCCTGGTCGACAATCGCGATGGCACGCTCGCCACGGACGAGGTCGTGCCGTTCACCCGGGCAGTCTGCCGGCGCGCACTCGGGCTCGGGGCCGATGGCGTCCTCCTGATCGACCACCCAGCGCAGGCCGGCACGCATTTCCGCTGGATCTATATCAACGCGGACGGATCACGGGGCGCGATGTGCGGCAACGGCGCGATGTGCGGGGCACGCTACGCCGTGGCTGCAGGAATCGCGCCGGCATCATGCCGGTTCGAGACCGATGCAGGCATCGTTGAAGCGCGGCTTCCGGACGGCACCGCCAGCTCTCGCGTCGAGATCAGGATGGACGCGCCCTCCGGCGTCAACCGGACCGAGTCCGTGGATATCGGCGGGAAGTCGTGGCTGTTCGACGTTTTCCTCGTCGGCGTGCCGCATGTCGTGACCTGGGTCGATGATGCCGACGTGGCGCTCGATGCCACCAGCTTCGATGCATGGGGACGTGGCATTCGCCACCATCCGGCCTTCTCGCCGGATGGCGCCAACGTCAACCTGGTCAGCGTGGTGGACCGGCAGACGATCCGGATGCGAACGTGGGAGCGGGGAGTGGAGGCCGAAACGCTGGCCTGCGGCACGGGCGCCATCGCATCGTCACTGGCAGGGATCGCCGCTGGCCGCCTGACGGCCCCGGTGCGGGTCATCGTCAGCAGCGGCGAGTCGCTCACGGTCTCGCCTCGGGACGATTGCGTCTGGCTTGGCGGTTCGGCCCGGTTCGTTGCCCGCGGCACGCTCGATCCGGAGTCGCTGGCCTGACTTCCAAACCGGGTACGCGCGATGAAGCGAAGGAACAGGGTTCACCCGGAGAATGCCGGTCGTTTCGCAGATCTGTCCGTTCCGCCCAGTTTCCAGTTTGGCTACCGGCAACGTAGAATGGGATTGGGAGCGACGATTCCGGCAATGATGCTGCCGCATTTCCGCGCCCGATTGGGCGCTGCGACTGCCCTGTACCGTCCGGGTCCTCCTCGTGTTCGAGCCATCATCCCGTTTCTGGAGTACCTCATGATTCATCGCATCGTTGAGCGCGGGCTCCCCTGCGGTGTCGTCGGGTTGGCAATGTGCCTCCTGCTGGTCCTTGGCACCGTACCCGCCGCCATCGCCGGTGATGCCCCTGCCAGTGTCACCGAAGTACCGCAGGGTACAGAGACACCGCCCAGGCCAACCGAAACGCCGCCGCCCGCAGGCGAGGGAAGCGGTGGCATCGTGCCGTCGCCAACGCAAATGGACAACGAAGGCGTCGCTCCGGGACAGGTTACGCTGTCGATCCATACCTCCGATGGTGGCATGTTGCCGGCCGGGACGACTGCCTGCATCGGCAATGTCTGCCAGACTCTCTCCAGAGACTCCACCTCCGGATTCAAGTGGGAATTCGAGCGGCTGGAGGATGGCTGGCAGGAGATCAGGGTGAGCGGCGCCGCATCGTATGACACGGCCACATCGTCGGTCAGGGTGGTCCCTGGGCGGGTCGTCACCGCCAACGTCGAGATCGTGCGCACGGCTCCCCGATCCGGTGAAGGCGTCGGCAACGAACCACCACCGGCCCAGGATGCGCCACCGTCGGGCCCTTCCAGCGGCCATGGTTCCGGCGATTCCAGCAGCAGTGCCGGGAGTGGCGCCGCTCCGGAGGGCGCCCAGCAATTCGCCCAGGTGACCGACCTCCCCGAAACCGGTGCAGGTGTGTCGCGCCAGCCGATGGTCCTGATCGGTCTGGTGCTCGCGGCCGGTGTCATGTTTGCACTCGCAGCGACCGTCCGGCGATCTCCATCGCGACGTCGAGGGTAGGTCTTTCGCCACGAACGGGCGGCGGGGGTCTGGCAGTCAGCAGGTGACACGGCTACCATAGTGCGAGCATGGAGCTGGCCAGCCATGGTTGGACGTTTTGTCCGCATGGCCGGTTTCCTTCGATACCGAGCGAAGGTGCATCCCGCGTGGATGCGTGCCCTGCGGGCGTCGTGTGCGGTCCACTCGTGACCTACCCAGACGAACCAAATCGACACGGGCACTGGTCGTGACACCGCGGGTGCGCACGACCGGGTCGTTCGTGACTGGGGTCCCCGGGACTTTGCCGGGGAATTGCGCACGAGAGAGATTGCCGGCATGACCGATACGACCTCAACTTCTCCGATCTCGACCGACGAGAACGAATCGCTCCCGCAGACCATCGAACCGGACGACACCATGACGGACGCAACAGAGACCGGCGCCACGCCAGTCGATGCGTCCGAGGCCGATCAGGAGGCGGACGAGCAGGATCCCGTGGCAGCGGAGCCCGAGTGGACGCCATCGCCACTGTTCGCCGGTGGAATCGCCACGCCGCGCACGCTAGAAGTATCGCCAGACGGCGAGTGGGTCGCCTACCTGCTCGAACGCGACGACCGCCCGGCCGAACTCTGGATTTCCCCGGCCGACGGAGGGGAGCCGCAGCAGGTTGACCTGCCGTTCACCCCCATTGTCGAGCGCGATCCGGATACCGGCCGACTGTTGCGGGGACCGCAATGGTCGCCGAACGGGCACCTGATTTCGCTGGCCGGAACGGTGGAAGGCGAACAGCGGACCGCAATCTGGCTGGTGCCGTCACCGGTCGATTCCGATGCCACCCCACTTGTGGTCTCGTCCGTACCGGATGCGACGAGCGAGGACGCCACCGAGGGCGAAACCGTCCCGGAGGTGGAGCCGGATGCCGAGGCCACGGAAGCCAGCAGCGAGACGGCGGAGACTGCCGATGCCGACGCGTTGGCGGAGGCCACGCCACAGGTGTCGGCAGTGGTCGAGCACGATGCCGCTCTCCGCGAACCCCGCCTCCTGACCTGGGGGCCGGGTTCCGAACGCTCTCCCCGTTGGTCGCTCGATGGGTCGATGATCGCCTTCGTCACGAATCGTGGTGGACGAGACGCGATCGCCCTCGCCACCACCGACGGCGAGGAACCGACGATTGCCGAACTGCTGACGTGGAGCGATCGCAACGACCGGGAACCGGTTTGGTCGCGCGATGGACGATTTCTCGCCTTTACCCGCCAGCGCAGCGATGGGATCGATCACGCCGACATCCTCGTCTGGGCCCCGGAAACCGGCGTCCTCACCGACCTCACCAGTGCCAAATCATCGGCGGTCCGCCACTCGCTGGAATGGGTGCCTGGCCGCAACCTGATCGCCTACGTCACGATCGAGAACGATTGGCTCTCGATATCGGTGATCAACGCCGACAACAAGGCAGGGTGGGCCGTTACTCGCGAGTCCGGTGACAAAACCGAGCCACGTTTCCACCCGACCGAAGCCCGCCTCCTCTACGTCCGCAGCGAAGGCTTCACCACGGTCTGCTGCGAGCGCGGGTTGCACGCCTCCGGCGCGGTCGCGCTCGATCCCGGCGAGGGCGTGGTCACCACCCCTCGCTGGTTGAAGGACAAGCGGGTGGTCTACGGATTCGCCGCGCCGCAGAAACCGCTCGGATTCCTGGCGCAGGAGAATGTCGCCACAGCCGACCGCGAGACGGTGCAACTCCCGGAAGCCGTCGACACCAGTGACGCCAGGCTGCGACACCCAACCCCGTTCGAATTCACGGTTGGTGACGACGGCCAGTTCTCCGGGCTGCTCTACCGCACGGAAGGCACGGTCGGGAGTGCCCCGGCCCTGGTCTACATTCCCGATGGCCCGCTCCAAACCCGGCGCGGCGAGTTCCAGATCGAGGAGCAGGCGCTGGCGAGTTCCGGTATCGCGGTCCTGGCTCCGGTCATTCATGGGGCGACCGGATTCGGCCTGGGAGTCGAGCAGGATCTCGCCGATCTCGTGCAGGGTGAGCTCGAAGTCTCCGACCTCGCCGAGGCCGGCTACGCGCTCGGGGAGGCCGCCAATATCGACGCCTCAAAGCTGGCCCTGGTCGGCGTTGGGTACGGTGGCGCACTCGCCCTGCTCACGGCGGGAGCGCGCCCCGGCATCTATTCGGCGGTGGTTGCGATCGATCCGGTCGCGGACTGGTCGATCGAAGCCGGCGAAGCAGACACGGCGTGGAGGAACTGGATCAGCCGCACCTACGGCATGCCGCTGACCAACGCCGATACCTTCACCCTGCGGACACCATCGACATTTGCGGGAGTGATCGATGTCCCAATCATCCTGATCGGGCGCGCCAACGCGCCGGTGCACCGGCAGGCACAACTGGAAATCCTGGCCGCTACCCTCGACGAGTACGGCGTGTCCTACCAGCGCATCGATGCCGGTGAGGAACCTGTGGCTGCCACCCTGCAACGCGCGGGGCGGGCGCTCGCGGGCATCTATCGCGCAGGCCACGACACGATCGAGGTGGTCGAGGATATCCGGGCCGACGCGCTGGGATAGCGTGGAACTCGATGCCAGAACCTGAAACGAGCACGGGGGCCGGGTGGAGAAATCTCCACCCGGCCCGTTTGCGGTGCGCTCAGGGAACGAGCCGCATCAGCTCACAGGAGTCGCATCCGAATCGCCGGTGGCCGGCTCTGCGAGGTAGATCTCGACATCCACATTCCCATCGTCGTCCTTGGTCAGGATGGCGATGCCGTGGTAGCCGGAATCGTTCTGCGGCTCGAGCGCAATGACGAGTTCGTCGTCGACCACGACGCCACCGATGTCGCCGCAGGCAATGTAGGTCGCGATTTCCTCATCGCTGAGGTGGACGTTGACCGCGTGGGAGGTGGCCAGCATGTCGTCCCAGCTGAAGTCGACGTCATCCGATTCGGCGTAGAGCACGCGTGGAGCCGTCAGCACGCCTTCCGGCTGGTTGGCATCATCGTCGTCGCTGTCGTTGAGCCGCGGCTCCACGTAATTGAGCGGCGCAGCCGGATTGGGATCGAGATCGTCACAGGTGCCGGCATGGATGTGGGAAGGATGCGAGACGTCCGGCGCCGCGCTATCGTCCTGCGCGACCACCAGGCCGGCACCACCAAGGGCAAGGCCGCCAACGAGGACCACTCCTGCCGCCAACTGGGAGAGACTGCCGAATCGAGCCATGGGAAATTCTCCTCCGAATGGACTGCTCACGGCGAACACCATGCGTGCTACCGGATGCGCTGCACCAGGTAGACGATGGCAAGAACCACGAGAATGATGATCAGGATGTAGAGAATCGGGCCAACTTCCAAGCACAACTCCTTTCACGCCTCGAGACCGGGCGACAGTAACACCCGGATCGATGCCTCCCGGCAGCTGCCTGCAGCACCGGTGGTGTATTCGCAACCCTGACAACAACGACACGAATCTAGCGCACCTCTTCGCAAAAAAACATGGAGTGCACTGCGTATGCACGAACTGTATGGAGCGCGCCACGTC
>CAZSUN010000149.1:0-7705 GCA_964610045.1 uncultured Sphaerobacteraceae bacterium | reverse complement strand
CCTTGCGGATGACAGCCCGGATACCGTTCACGTTCCACGAGTAAATCTTCACAAGGCATTCCTGTTCGAGGGAGGGCATCATTCAGCGCCCAGGGTCCGGCAGCATCATTGTCCCCATGGTACCCGCTCCGGCCACCGTTCCAAACCAGTCGTCCGCGCCACAACCAACCACCACACGTCCGGACAGCCGCTACGCTTCGTCGCCTTCCCCGCCAACCAGGGTGGCCCGAGAAAAGGGCTGCCGCAACGCATCCGCGAGATGCCTCGACTCGACCGACGGGCGATCAACCCCATGCAGGGCAAGGCTCGCGAACCTGCCCCAGAAACGGGTCGACACACCCTCGCCGCGCTCGGGAGGATCGGCCTCTACGACGAACGGCCCGGTGGCGAGCCCTGTGTCGTATCCATGTGCCTCCATCCACTGGCGAAGGGGCGGCGCGATATCGCCAGCCTGGATGGCGCGATGGACGGTCGCCATGCTGGGCAGGGCATCCGGCGCCATGCCCAGCGCCTCACGAACCATGGGGTGCAACCGTGAGAGCCATCGCGCTATCTGCTTCCTGCTCCGCACACCGGCAACCTGAGCCAGCGCCACCGCCGCCAGAAGCTGCTCTGGACGGTAGAGGCGTCCCTGGGGGCGGTTGGCGGCATCCGTGGTGGAGAGAAACGCGGCGACCAGCGAGCCCTGGGGTGGACCAGAGACGGTTCGGACCCGCCGGGTTGCCTGCCGGTGATGATCCGGGATCGCCTGATGCCGCAGCGTGGCCAGGATCCGGTCGTACCCGCGATCGACATGGCGACGCATTTCCAGGGCAGCCACCGGCCCATCTCCGCGTTGGAGCGCCTCGATGATCCGAATCCGGTCGTCGGACGAATCGAGTTCCAGTTCGAGTTCGGCATGCCTCCGGTTGCGATAGGGTTCCAGGCGATTCCACAAGTCCATCAGGGTCGAACTGACAAGGCGAAGGTGTGAGGCGGAGTAGAGCAACATGTGAAAGGCGCGCTCGTGCTCGCGATAGCCGTCCGTATCGTTGCTCACCAATGCCTGGCGAATGGCGGAATCCAGGTCCCGCAACTGGTCGATCAACGCGGGGTCGACGCCGCGCGCCGTCTCGGTCACGGCGATGTCTTCCAGCGCGTGCCGGATCAGGAAGACCTCCCGCAGGTCGTGCTCATCGAGCGAGGCGACCACCGCGCCGCGATGCGGGCGCGATGTGACATACCCCTCGCTGGACAACCGCTTCAGCGCATTGGCGACGGTTATGCGGCTGACATGGAACGTCGATGCCAGTTGGGTCGTGACCAGTCTCGTTCCGGGCGCGAGTTCCCCGGTCTGAATCGCGATCAACAACCGCCGGTACGTCTGCTCCTCCAGCGTTTCACCCGTGTCCATGCTGCATTTCCTTCATAGCCGATGAAACGCCTCTGCCTATCGATATGAAACCGGATTGACTTGACTGGCAAGCCTGCCTAGGATCGTACAAACACGCATTGCATGCAATAGTCGCGTCTCTGAATCGGTCGTGCTTCGCCCGTTCACAGTGCCTGGAGGATTTGTCATGAACGCATTTACCAGACGTACGCTCCTGCAATCGAGTGGCGCCGCCGCGCTGGCGCTCTCGCTGCCCGCCGCTCATCGTGCCCTGGCTCAGGACGACGTGACCCTTCAGTGGTGGGATCATTACGCACCACTGGAAGCCTTGCTCGAAGCCCAGTTCGCCGCCTACACCGAAGCCAATCCGAACGTGTCCGTGGACAGGACGCTGTACAACCTCCCTGAGCTTGGGCAGTCGCTGCAACTCGCGTTCAACTCGGACCAGGCACCCGATGTCCACGCCATCGCGAGCCTGAACGTGCCCGTCAGCCGCCTTGTGGCCGATGGCTGGTTCACGCCGATCCAGGACCTCGTCTCGGAGGAGTTCCTGGCAAGGTTCCCCGAAGGCACGCTGCTCGAAGGCCTGCACATGTTCGACGGGCAACTCTACTCATTCCCCATGTTCAGTTTCCGCAGCCACACCACGCTGCTGTGGTTCAACAAGCAACTGGTGGAAGACGCGGGCATCGACCCGGAGACCGGCCCGCAAACCTGGGATGAGTTCCGGCAGGCGGCCACCGCGGTCACCGAAGCCGGTGGCGGCCGCACGGCGGGCTGGATCCAGGCGATCCAGCTTGCCGATCGACTGGGCGAGCAGGTCCTCCAGCTGTCGCAAACCGCGGGCGGCCCCGGCGCCATCGACTGGACCACGGGCGAGTATGCCTATCATGCCGAACCCGTGATGCAAGCCATCGAACTGCTGCTCTCGATCCAGCAGGATGGCAACCTCTTCCCAGGCTCAACATCGCTCGATGCCCGCAACGCCCGGGCCCGGTTCGCCACCGGCGTGGCCGGGTTCAACTTCGATGGCCCATGGACCGTTGGCGTCATCAACAACGACTATTCCGAGTTCGCCGACCTGCTGGGCGTCACCCAGATTCCCCGGCCAGACGCCACCACTCCGGTGTCGATCACGCGCGGCCCCGTTGGCGGCGACTTCTGGGTCAACAGCCAATCGCAATACGCGGAACAGGCGGCCGGGATCCTCGAAGGGTTCAACACCTCCGAGTTCTACGTTGGCCTGGCCGAACGCATGGACCAGCCGCCCCTGGATCTCGGCGCGGTGGAGCAGGCCAACGTCCACCCGGCCTATGCCAGGGCCCTTGGATTGTTCGACGAGATCGTGCGGCTTGCCCCGGTTCCCGAGATCAAGAACCCGGCCGTTTCCGATGTCTACGCCTCGATGACCGACATTCGCCCGAACTTCGGCGAAATCGTTCAGGGCATCTTCAGCGGCGATATCACCGACTACAAGACCGCCATCGAAGAGTACTCCGGCAAGATGACCGCCGAACGCGACAACGCCATCGCCACGGTCGCGGAAACCGGCGTCGACGTCAGCGTGGAAGACTGGGTCTTCCCGAACTGGGATCGGCTGGAAGACTACACCTCGGAAAAGTACGGCGGGTAGCCTGAAATCATGCAGACCGCGATTCCCGGACCGGCGCGGCCGTCGTTGGGACGCCGCCTCTGGCGCGACCGTTGGATATACCTCTTTCTCACGCCAACGGTCGTGCTGTACCTCCTGTTCACCGTGTGGCCGATGGTCGCCAGCTACTGGTACTCGATGCTGGACTGGAACGGCTTCTCGCGCGAGCGGACATTCATCGGGCTCGACAACTACCGGGAGGTGATGGACGACCCGCTGTTCTGGAGGGCGTTCCGCAACTCGTTCTGGTACATGGGGGGCGTGGTTCCGCTCCGGGTGGGACTGGCCCTGCTGGTCGCCCTGGTGCTGAACGACCCACGCCTGCCGTTCGCCCGCCTGTTCCGCACCGCCCTCTTCCTACCGGTGGTCACCACCATGGCGATCGTCGGCGTGCTGATGACGTTCATCTTCGACCCGGCGGGCGGGCCGGTGAATACCCTGCTGCTGGAGCTTGGGCTGGTTGACCGGGTGGTGGACTTCCTCGGAAATTCCACCAGCGCGATCTGGACGGCCATCGCCATCGATGTCTGGAAATGGTTCGGCCTGACCCTCATTTACTGGCTGGCCGCCCTGCAGACCGTGCCGCCCGACGTAAAGGAAGCGGCGGCGGTCGATGGCGCGCGGCCATGGCAGATCTTCTGGACCATCACCCTGCCGTTGCTAAAACCGTTCGCCATCATCATCACGCTCATCACGGCCCTCGGAGCGCTGCACTCGTTCGACCTGCTCTACACGCTCACGGGCGGTGGTCCCGCGCTAACCACGGAAGTGGTTGAGGTGTACATCTATCGCTGGGCATTCACGGCGAGCGTGCCTCGCCTCGGGTATGCATCGGCGGCGGCGGTGTTCTTCGGCATGGCAACGCTGGTGCTGGCGCTGATCCAGGGCCTCGGCCTCCGCCAGGCACAACGAATGAGGTCGACCAATGGCTAAAGCCCTTCGACTGGACTCGAACCTGCGGGAACTGCGCAAGCCCCACCGGATCATCACCGTCATCCTGCTCACCGCGCTCTGCATGATCTGGATCTATCCGTTCCTGTGGATGATCAGCGCGTCGCTCAAGTCGCCGATGGAGATCTTCGCCGGTGGACTCAGCCTGATGCCGGAGACCCTGCGCTGGGAGAACTACCAGCGCGCCTGGTTCGACGCCCAATTCGGGTCATACCTGCTCAACACGGTCATCGTGACCGGCGGTGCCACGCTGCTGACCCTCACCCACTGCTCGCTGACCGGGTACGTGCTGGGCCGCTACAGCTTCACCGGCAAGAAAGTCGTGATCGGCGTACTGGTCGGCACCCTCTTCGTGCCGGCCGGGTACACCATTATCCCGGTGCTGGAGGTGGCGGACCGGCTGAACATGCTGAACTCGCTGTGGGGCATGATCATCGTCCTCGGCGGCGCGGGCCACACGGCCGCGATCCTGCTGCTGACGGGGTTCTTCCACCAGTTGCCGCGGGAACTCGAAGAGGCGGCGATTCTCGATGGCGCCAGCTTTCCGGAGATCTTCTTCCGCATCATGCTGCCGCTCGCCCGGCCCGCGCTGGCGACGGTTGGCATCATGACGGTGCTCAGCACCTGGAATGCGTTCTTCGTTCCGCTGGTGTTCACGTTCAGCCGCCCCGACCTGCGCACGCTCAGCGTGGGGATGCAAGCGTTCGTGGGCCAGCACGAGACCGACTGGTCGGGCATGGCGGCCGGGGCCACGATTTCCCTCGTGCCCGTGATGGTGGTGTTCCTGCTGCTGCAACGTTACTACGTCGAAGGGATTGCCGGCGCCGTGAAATGACCCGTTCCCAACCTTGCCGCTTTTCACTTACGAGGATACCCAATGGATACCGAGGCCTTGCGCCACGTACTGATTCAATCCAATCCCGAGCTGAGCCGGTTCAATCCGCTGCCCCGAATACTGTTCGTCAACGACTTCGACGGGGGCACCCAGGGGTGGACGGAACTCAGCGGAAACCACGACAACAACCTCGACAACCTGCGCGAGCGGGCGCGTGACCTGCGCCCTCCGCAGCTTTCGAACTGCACCTTCTTCGATACCGGTTCCCACGGATCGATCTCGGGCACCTACTCGCTCAAGGCCGCCACTCGCCCGGTTCCAGGCCACATGAGCCAGTTGATCAAACGGTTCACCTACGTGGCGAAGGGGTTGGTGCAGTTCGAGACGTATTTCACCTACAAGGCCGAGGCCGTCACCGATGGCCCGGCTGGCAAACGGGCATGGGACGGCAATTACCATCCCTCGGCGTCGCAGTTCGGCGAAATCACCTTCAGCAACGACGTTGGCGAGGGCGAGGATGGCAAGCGCTACCACTGTGCCCTGCGCTACGCGAATACCGACCGGCGCGGGAACTTCCTCCAGAAATGGCAGTACAAAACCTCGCTGCAACCCACCTCGAAAATGGTGCATTTCGAGGGGGTGGCAACACCCGAGGACTACCACGTGATGCATCCCGACGACTGGGAGGATGTGCCGGGTGGGTACCAGGCACTGTGCTACAACGAGATTCCGACCAAGACCAACTGGCACTACCTCCGCTGGGTGTTCGATACCCGAACCCGGCGGAACACCGAATTGCAGGTGAACGATCTGACGATGGACCTGCGGGAACTTCCGGTTCCGATCTACGACGAGCCCTATTACGGATGTGAGCGGCTCCTGAACTTTTGCGTGGATGTTCGCACGCACACCACCGTGCGGAACTTCCTCTGGCTCGACTCGGTTGTCGTGTCGGCGGACTGGTGAGGCACGATGAGAAATTCCTTTACCGCGGTGATCGAACAGGGCAATACGTATCGGGCTGACTTCGACACGGAACCCTACGAAACCGGGTGGGCCACCGAGGCCCGCTGGTTCATCCGCGTGCTCGACATCACGGGCACCCTCCGCGTGCGGCCCCAAATCTCGCCCGACGGCCTGACCTGGTGCGACGAGGGATCGGCGTCGCTGGAGTTGAGCGAGCCAGGATTATGGTCGTTTCCGCTCCGCGACTTCGGCCACTGGCTCCGGTTGCGTTGTGAGGTGACCGGCGAGGTCAAGGTGCTTGTGCATCTCGCCCTCAAGGAATAAGGCATCTCGATCGTTCGTACAGGGCCGATACTTCGCTCACGCTCAGCACAGGCCGGTCGGCCCCGCTCCCGTCCAGGACAGCCACACACTCGCCTTCGGCTCGTTGGGCTGTCCCTACAGACGGACGGCTTCAGGTGACGGCCACTTGACCTCAGGCATTCAATCGGATTCCGAACGGTCCACTTCTCAACCACAAAGGAGACGCGAAACGTGATCCAGGCGACGGTAACGGTGGATGCCTCGCGGAGTTTGGGCGAGGTCGATCCCATGATCTACGGGCAATACCTGGAGCATGTGCAGCCCGAGCACCACTGCATTTACGGCGCGATAGTGGATGAGCCTTCGCCGCTCACCGACGAGCGGGGCTACCGCCTCGACGTGATGGAGGCGGTGCGCGAACTGGCGGCGCCAGTGGTTCGCTGGCCGGGCGGCTGTTTCGCCGACATCTATCACTGGGAGGATGGTATTGGGCCACGGGACCAGCGACCGGCTCGCCGCAACTGGCACTGGCACGGCATCGAGCCGAACACGTTCGGCACCCACGAGTTTCTCGACTGGGCCGAGGCCACCGGAACCCAACCGTACCTGAACCTGAACATTGGCACCGGCACATTGGACGAAGCCGTGCGCTGGCTGGACTATTGCAACGGCACGGATCCCACGGCCGATGTCCTCCGCCGCCAGTCCAATGGCCGGGAGCAGCCGTGGAGCGTTCCGTACTGGGGTGTTGGCAACGAGCAGTGGGGGCCGTGGGAAGCCAATTCCATGGATGCCGAAGCCTACGCCGAACGCCTGCGCAACTGGACCCAGTTCCTGAAGAAGCTGGACCCGGCTGCGCAGTTCATGGGCATCGCCTCGCACTCGGCCAGGGACCCCGCCTGGGACCTGCACGTGCTGCTCACGGCCGGTCACCTGATCGACTGGATCACCCTGCATACCTACGGGCATTCGATCGTTGATCCCGATACGGACGATTACTATCCCACCGTGAACTTCGGCGTGTTCTTCGAGGAGCGGTTGAAGCGCCTCATCCACGTGATCGAGGCGGCAACATCGGCCATCGGCCGCCAGTCGCCTGTTCGGATATCAGTGGATGAATGGAACATTCGCCATCTGACCCGGCGCGATGGGTCCACCCAGCCGGAACTCGACCGGCTCAGCCCCCGCACGGTCCAGGACGCGGTGAGTGCCGCGGGGGTGCTCCACGCCATGCTGCGGCATCCGGCCCATGTTGGCATGGCGAATTACGTGTTCCTGGTCAACGGCAACGGGGTGCTGCTCGCCAACCCCGATGGCATCGTCAAGACCCCGCTTTTCGACCTGTTCTGGCTCTATCGCCACCTGATGACCGGGACATCGCTCGAAACGCGGGTGGACGTGGAAACCCAGGACGTGCCGGTACGAATCGACAGGCCAGGTTCCGACGAGGTGCGTTCGGTGGCGCCCGTGGATGTGGTGGCGACACTTCGGGATGGCATGGAGCGTTTCGCGATCGTCAACCGGCATCGCTCGGAACCGGCCGAGGTGCGGTTCACGGCGCCCGCCGGAGGAGATGCCATCGTCCACCTGCTGACCCACGACGATCCCCTGGCCAGCAACACGTTCG
>CAZSUN010000148.1:0-7710 GCA_964610045.1 uncultured Sphaerobacteraceae bacterium | reverse complement strand
ATGCGATGCAGGCAAAACATTGTGCTGGTTCAGGACCTCTGGGAATGATGGAGGGGGGCGCTTCGAGGGGAGTGCGAGACCCGAGCGCGTAGATGTGGGCGTTCCCAATGGAGCCGTTCCGTCGCTCGGCCATTCAGGTTCGGGCGGCGAGGCGGCACCACGTTGCGGGCAATCTCGTTGGCCGGGCCGGCCAGGTCGAACTCGGCCATGACCTCGTGACGACTTTTGGGGGTGCCGGCATATTGTCCGGTAGAGAGAGCCAGGAGGGGATGTCCCGCTTGTGGAGGAGGCGCCATCAAGTGACTGGGCACGGTCCCCGCACGTCACCCCTGCCGCGTTCTCAGAGGTGTCTGTCCTTCTACAGGCTTCTCGATGCACCCAGCCAGCCGATTCGCGTATACACTGCGCGATGGATGACTGGCGGGTGGTCGCACCCGGCGTAGAGAGGGAACACGCGAATCATGGGGGAAACACGCGTCAATGTCGGCATCGTCGGTGCCGGCAACATTTCCGAAATTTACCTGAAGAACCTGACCACCGTGTTCGACAATGTGAACGTGGTCGGGATCGCCGACATGTTCCCGGATCGCGCGAAGGCGAGGGCCGAGGCATTCGGCGTGGGGGCGTTCACGGTAGATGAACTCCTGGCCCACCCGGAAATCCAGGTGGTCGTGAATCTCACGATCCCCAATGCCCATGCCGAAATCGCGTCGATGGCGATAGCCGCCGGCAAATCCGCCTACAACGAAAAGCCGCTGGCGATCACCCGTGAGGACGGCAAGCGATTGCTCGCCGAAGCGGCGGCGAAGGGAGTCAGGATCGGTTCCGCACCCGACACCTTCCTCGGTGGTGGTCTGCAAAGCGCTCGCAAGTACCTGGACGACGGCATCGTCGGCGAGCCAGTGGCGATTTCTGCCTTCATGCTTGGGCATGGCATGGAGATGTGGCACCCGGACCCGTTCGCCTTCTATCAGCCGGGGGCGGGACCGCTCTTCGATGTTGGCGTGTATTACGTACAGGCCCTCGCATCCATCATTGGTCCGGTCAGGCGCGTTGGCGCGATGGCGCGAGCCAGTTTTCCGGAGCGCACCATTGGCAGCGAGCCGAAGAAGGGCCAAAAGGTCCCGGTCAACACCCCGACCCATATCGTTGCCACCCTGGAATTCGAGAGCGGCATCATTGGCGGCCTGACATCCTCCTTCGATGTCTGGGAATCGCAGGGCTCCACGCTCGTGGTCTACGGCACCGAAGGCACTCTCCGGTTGCCGGATCCAAACACCTTCGGCGGGCCGATCCAGGTGCTCAAGGGTGGTTCGCGGGAATGGACCGATCTGCCGCTGCTCTACGGCAACACGGAGAACAGCCGGGGACTGGGTGTCTCGGATCTCGCCGCATCCATCCTGACCGGTAGCCCGCAGCGCGTCAGTGGGGAACTTGGGTACCACGTCCTGGATATCATGAATTCGGTCCTCGATGCGGCCGAACGTGGTGAGCACGTCGAGGTCGAGAGCACGCTCGAGCGGCCACCGCTGCTTCCAGCGAACGAGATCGGGATTCGAGGCAGGCAGCCTGTCGCGCACGAGGGACGCACATGACTGGAGTGGCCGGGGAGCCGGTATCGGTCGGTATCATCGGAGCCGGAGTCATTTCCGACATCTACTTGACCAACCTGTCGACCATGTTCGACAACACCCGTGTGGTGGCGGTGGCGGACCTGCTCGTGGATCGGGCGAAGGCGCGTGCCGACAAGTACGATGTCGATGCCCGCACGGTTGACGATCTCATCGCCAGTGACGACATCGAACTCGTCGTGAACCTGACCATTCCGAAAGCGCACGGCAGTGTGGCATTGCAGGTGGTAGAGTCCGGGAAGTCGGTCTACAACGAAAAGCCGCTGACGGCAACGCGGGACGAAGGCAAGGCATTGCTCGCGCGTGCCCGGGAGCAGGGCGTGCTGGTCGGAGGTGCGCCGGACACCTTCCTCGGCGGTGGATACCAGACTGCTCGCCAGCTGATCGACGACGGCGCCATTGGCCGGCCAATCGCCGCGGTCGCGCACATGTTCACCCATGGGCATGAGAGCTGGCACCCGGACCCTTCATTCTTCTACCAGCCGGGTGCTGGGCCAATGCTGGACATGGGGCCGTATTACGTGACCGCCATGGTCTCCCTGCTCGGACCGGTGCGACGGGTGGCGTCCAGTGCGGGAGCCTCGTTCGCCGAGCGCGTAGTGACCAGCCAACCGAAGGCAGGCGAGGTCATCCAGGTCAACACGCCAACGCATATCGCGGCGACGCTGGACTTCGCCTCTGGTGCGATCGGCACGCTGATAACATCGTTCGATCTCTACGACACGACCCACTCGCACATCATCGTCTACGGCACCGAGGGCTCACTCAAGCTGCCCGACCCAAACACCTTCGGCGGCAGGATCGAGATCCTGCAACCGGCCGAGTTTGCGGCGAAGCGCGATCCGCTTTCGGTTGGCCGCACCCCGGACGACACCCGCGACCCGAACAAGGTCGAGCGTCCCCAGTGGTCGGAGGTGTCGTTGACGCGTGGGTTCACCACCAACTCGCGAGGGCTGGGAGTCTCGGATCTGGCGCGTGCGATTCGCGACGGAGGTCGGGCGCGCGCCAGTGGCGAACTGGCCTACCATGCGCTCGACGTGATGCTGGCAACGCTCGATTCGAGCGCGGCGGGCCGCCACATCGATATCGAAAGCACCCTGGAGCGACCGGAACCGCTGGTATCCTGATCGCATAGGGACGGAATGAGACGGGGACCAGGATCGATCCTGGTCCCTGTTTCGATATGGATGCTGCATCTACGAACGACGGTTGCCTGCGATATCGGCGTGTGGAGCAATTGACCGCAGGATCACTTGATCCTGCGGTCAATTGCTTGGTGCTAGAGGTCCGAGAAGTCGAGGTATTTCTCCTGCTCGATTTTCGCTTCGTCGAGCGTCATGCCGAGCCCGATCTCCTCGTTGACCGTGATCACGCCGTTGACTGGTTTCACCGGGTGAAGCAGGAAGTGCTGGTGAATCTCGTTCCACTTCACCAGGTATTCGATCCATGGCACGTTGACGACAGGCTGTGAAACGCTCAGGTGGATGTTTGCGGGAATCGAGTGTCCATGTGGGATAACGGGCAGGCCATAGACCGAGCCGAGGGTGAAGATCTTAACCAGTTCGGAGATACCGCCAGCCCAGTAGGTATCGGCCTGGATGAAGTCGAGCCCTTGAACGTCCAGCAGTCCCTTGATGCCCCAGCGGGTGTACTCGTGCTCCCCGCCTGCCGTGCGGACGAGTGAGTTCGCACGAATCTGGGCATAGCCGTCGATCATGTCCGGCAGCACCGGTTCTTCGATCCAGTACGGGCGGTACTCGATCAGCAACTCGGACATCCGGACGGTATACGGAACGTCCCACGACATCCAGGCATCGATCATGATTTCGACATCTGGCCCGACGGCTTCACGTAACGTTCGAATGAGTTCCACGTTCTTCCGGATGCCATCGTGCCCATCGGTTGGGCCATTACGGACAAACCACTTCGTCGCCCGGTAGCCCTGCTCCACGAATCCCTTGGCGCGCTCGTAGGCTTTTTCGGGTTCGATCGAGAAGCCGAGGGCACTGGCGTAAGCCGGAACCTCCGTTCGGATCGGTCCTCCGAGGAGCTTGTACACCGGCGCATTGGCCCACTTGCCCTTGAGATCCCACAGGGCACAGTCGATGACGCTGATCGCGAACATCGCCTCTCCCTTGCGGCCGTGGACGGCCGACCGGTACATCAGGTCCCAGATCCGCTCGATCGCCAGCGGGTCCTCGCCGAGGAGGATGTGTCGGAACTGCCGCCAAACGATGAAGGCGACATCCACGGTGACCGGGCCGCCGATTCCGGTGATGCCATCATCGGTTTCGATCTCGACGAACACAGCCTTGATCGGCATGCCGGCCTCGTCTGGCGTCAACATCTCCCGGCGCATCCGGTTCCGGTATTCCGGATACACGTCGAGCGGCATGATCAGCCGTTCTTCCCAGAACGTCCCCTCGAACGGCAGGTGTCCCGAAACATGCCGAAGTCGTACATCGGTGATCTTCACTGGAGTGCTCCTGGGTGGGTCGACGGGCGATTGTGCCAGCATCGATTCGATGCGCCAGCCTACCAAGGATCACGATGGAAGGAAAGCGAACAAGAAGACTGTTCACCTGGCAATGATGTCGATGTAACCGAGATGTTCACGATAGTGCCTGCCGGCATTCCCCCCGATACGGTCACTGATCGGTCCGCCATCGTCCACTCCCGGCTCGTCGGGCAGGAAATGAGCGTACGGTTGGGCCAGTTCGTCCTCCGGCAAGGCAGCAACCAACCCCCTCAGTTCGCGGTGAACGCCCCCCAGACGTTCGAGGGTCTCGTCCAGCGAGCAGCCGGAGGTGGCATCTCGGATCGCCGCATTGATCGCATCGTAGTCGTGACCGAGGTAGATCGCTTCGTCGATGCCAAGCCCCTCATGGCGTGGCTTTCCCTGGAGCAGGAACACCATCGATCGCTCCCAGGCCGCGAGGTGATCGAGGTGATCCTGCGCGGTCCATCCACTCGCGTCGGTCGGTCCGGTCAGGCGTTCGGCACCCAGGCAAGCAACCGTCTCCTCGAGCGCTGCCCAGCTTGCGTCCATCTGGGCGAGAAGGGTGTCTCGGGTCGGGGTGCTGCTCATGGCGATTCACTTCCACTGTACATCGGTAGGAAAAACGCAGCTCATAGTGTAATTCCGACCATAGTCTCAACCACCTGCGGCAGGCCATCATTGCGGAAACCGGGCTACACGTAAGCTCGTCAACATTTGCTAGACGTTTCAGGGACTGGAGGCCGCCATGGGTTTGAGCCGGCCAAACTCGAAGCGGAGCGCATCCTCGATCGAGGGAAAGTCAAACGCGAATCCGGACTTGACGAGGCGTTGCGGCACCACCTGCTGACTCCCGAGGATGAGTTCGTCAGCGAGTTCGCCGAGTGCGGTCCGCACCAGGAATGCCGGTGCCGGGATCAGGGTTGGCCGGCCAAACACCCTTCCCATCGCCCCGGTGAATTCGGCGTTCGTGACGGCGGTCGGTCCTACTGCGTTGACCGGGCCTTCCAGTGATACGTCGGCGATGCACCGATGAATCACGCCCACCAGGTCATCGAGGGCGATCCATGCCATGTACTGCTGACCGGAGCCAACCTTTCCTCCCATTCCCATTTGGAACAGCCGTGCGAGCAGGGGAAACATACCCCCGTCTCCGGCAACCACGACACCGAACCGTGGATGCACGACACGTATACCGGAAGCCGCGGCGGGCGCGGCAGCGCCTTCCCAATCGCGACAGACATCGGCAAGGAAGCCACCGCCATGAGAACTGTCCTCGGTCAACGGCGTCGAACCCCGGTCGCCGTAATACCCCACCGCCGACGTCGATATGAACACCCGTGGCTGCGGGTCGAGCGCTGCGATGGTACGGGCGAGCAGCGACGTTCCATTGACGCGGCTGGAGCGGATGGCCTCCTTCCTGGAAGCCGTCCAGCGGCCGCCAGCGATCGTAGCTCCCGCGAGATGTACCACCGCATCGACCCCGTTCATCGCGTTTTGGTCGATCTCTCCGGTCTCTGGATTCCACGTGATTTCATTGCTGGCCGCCGCGGGACGCCGAACGAGCCGGGAAACACGATGGCCCCCGGTTTCCAGGTACGGGATCAGGCGCCTGGCGACCAGGCCCGTGGCACCGGACACCAGAACGTGCTGCGGCGACAGACTGGACTGCTGATGCCGTGCCAGATCGGACCTCGTCCGCTGGTGCCGCATGGCAAAGACCTGATCGATGGTGCGATCGATGCGATTGCCTGCAAGAACGGAACCAGCGGTCCCGAACGGAGCGTTGTAGGCGACCGCGTCCTCCAGGATCGAACAACTGTCGGCCGCAGGCAGGAACCGGTGCTCATGCCGCCAACTCTCGAACGGACCGCTCGTTTGCACATCGGCGAATCCGCTGCCTTCGTCCAGTGCCTCGTGGACGATGCTCCACGAGCGCCGGAGTGGTCCCACGATGGGGACCGTCACCCGTGCGGTGTCTCCAGCGCTCGTCCCTTCCATGTGCTCGACACGGACGTCCATCCACGGTGGGACCAACCGGGTGAATGCGGCTGGTTGCGAATGCCACAGGGCAAGCAGGTCCGTTGACACTGGCATGGAAGTTCTGTACGTACGGGAGGTGACCATGAACCGGTCCTTCCGAGGTTGAGCCCGGAATCGTGGGATGCCGGGCCCGAGGCTGACCGCAGGTTCAAAAGGGTGGGAGTTGGGGAAGCCTGCCCAATCGTCACACTGCGGATGTATCTCAATGTACACTTGAGATTGATAATTCGTCAATCTCACAGTCTTGGGGAGTCTCTGCTGGCCGCTCCCTTGGCGGAGTGCCGGTGAGGTGGTAGACATCGATTGAAGTGACAAGGATCGCCTTGTGTCGAAGTCATTGCCTCAACTCCATGGTGACCTCGTTCCCATTGGGTTGGTGGTGGCAGAAATATCCACCGAATATCCGCGGGTCACCCACTCGAGTCTCCGGTTTCTCGAGCGAGAGGGTCTACTGGAGCCGCTAAGAACCACTGGTGGTCATCGCCTGTATTCCAGGTCCGATATCGAGCGCATCCGCCTGATCAAGCGATGGCAGACCCAGCGGCTGACCCTGGAGGAAATCCGGCATCGACTCAACGCCCGGGAGGAAAACAGCGACGTCGCCCGGCTGTCGACTCACTTCCTCGACCTGGTGATTTCCGGTGACCTGATACACGCGCGCCAGGTAATGACGACTGCTGACAGCCAGGGCGTTCCACTGCTCAGTCTGCTTGGCGATGTCCTCGCGCCAGCCATGCTCCAGATTGGCGAGCGATGGGAGCGCGGCGAGTTGACCGTGTCAGAGGAAAAGGAAGTGACCGAGCTGGCTCGTGATCTCATCTCGACCCTTTTCGCGCGCCACCAGTTGCCGCCACCGGTGGGACCGCCTGTCGTGGCTGGGAGTGTGGCCGGTGAACTTCACGATCTTGGCATGCGGATGGTAAGCGGATGCCTGCGCATGCGCGGTTACCCGGTTCGCTTCCTTGGTGCTGATATTTCACCGGAATTCCTGATCGAAGCCGTCCACCGGATACGCCCGAACGCGATTCTGCTTTCGGCCACGATGGAATCGCATCTGGCGTCGGTCACGGCGGTGATGCGTCAGTTGCAATTGACTGGGGGGCCCGTGCCACTCGTGATCGTCGGCGGCACCCTTGCTGCGACTCACGGAGTCGAGCTGAAGTCCCAGGAGGTCATCCCGATCGCCAGGAACTACCTCGCAGATGTGGTTGAGGACGTGTCGCGATTACTGCCGCGGTCTTGAGAGTGCCTTTCAACACTCTTCAAGCTGGGGCAGGCTGTTGATCCGGAGCACACCCAGCGTCAACAAGGCTTGATGGCGATCGACCCGGCGTATGTACCGTGGCTGCCCCAACCGCAGGCTGGAGTCGATCTCGCGCCGCACCATACAGCCCGTTGCGGTGAGCTTGATCGGTGTTCTGTCCTGTGTTCGCAATCAACGTCCCTGCAACACGCTGTAGGCCTTTGATCCGGGGCTGATGCAGGACCTGGCGGCACGCGGGAAATCGAGGTTGTGCCATCAAGCATCGCGCGCTTGCA
>CAZSUN010000147.1:0-7914 GCA_964610045.1 uncultured Sphaerobacteraceae bacterium | reverse complement strand
ACCACCCAGGGCTACACCGACTTCCTGCTCCGCACCGCCACCACCAACAACTACACCGAAATCCTCGGCGCGCTCCTGCCCTGCATGTGGGGATACTCCGAAATCGCCACCCGCATCGCCGAGCGTGGCCTGCCCGACGATGACCGCTACCGCCGCTGGATCAACGTCTACGCCGACCCTGAATTCGGCGAACTCGCCGAATGGTGCCGCACGCTCGTCGACGACGCCTGCGCCAACATCAGCCCCGATCGTGTGCAACGCGTCGAGTCCGCCTTCATCACCTCCAGCCGCTACGAACTCGCCTTCTGGGACATGGCCTGGAAAAACGAAACCTGGATCGCCTGACCCATCACGAACCATTCCGCCGCTCTCCTCCGAAATACGACACCTTTTCGCAGGGGAGGACCTGCGTGTCCTCCCGGCACCCCCAGCTCACTTCAGGCCCATCACAAATCACCCCGTCAACCCACGCTCGATCTCTCCAATCCTTCCCAGCCCCACCTCCACCAACGCCCGGTTCGCCGGATCGTTCAACCACCGCCCAACCCCTGAAGGATGCGGCAACGGAACGACAGGCACCAATCCATAACCGAAATCCACATCGTGCACCGTCCCCACCAACCCGGCCAGCGATATCCTCTTCGCGCCAGGAATCACCGCATCGGCCGCCATCCTACCAAGCGTTACCACCAATCGCGGCCGCACGAACCCGATCTCCCCCTCAAGGTGCGACCGGCAGAGCGCCAGTTCCCTCGCCGACGGAGCCCTGTCTCCCGATCCCGCCACCGCCTTCCCCGGAAAGCACTTCGTCAGGCTCGTCAGGTACCAGTCATCCAGGAAACGCTCCGGATCGAACTCCGCCCGCGAAAACCACTCCCTCAGCAACCTCCCCGACGGCCCCGACCACGGCACCCCCGCCAGATGCGCCTTCGCACCCGGCGCCTGCCCGATCAGCATCCGCACCTGACCCGCGTGACCCCGGAACACCGGGTGCGCCTCCGCCAGGAACCCCGCCTCCACACACCGGCGACACACCCGCATCCGCGCCTGAAACGCCTCCAGATCGCCAATCGAGTTCTCACTCAGGTCATTCGAAGCCATCAGGAACCCCGCGCACCTACTACACTATGAACCGCCACCGGGCCGAATCGCCCGGCGCGCCTCGTCGATTCAGCGTTCATCACCGGACACCTCATGACCCAGCAGACACCAGGCGACCCCACGTCCACACCCAGCCTTTCCACCTTCGGCTCGCCGTACTTCCTCACCATCGTCGCCCTCTACGTCACCAGCCTCATCACCGCCAACCTGCTCGCGGTCAAGGTCCTCGAATTCGGCCCCTGGGTCACCGACGCCGGGCTGCTGACCTTCCCCATCGCCTACATCGTCGGCGACATCCTCACCGAGGTATACGGCTTCAAGGCCGCCCGCCGCGTCATCTGGCTTGGCTTCATTTGCAACACCATCGCCGTGCTCACCTTCCAGCTTGCCGGCGCCCTCCCGGCGGAAGGTTCCTGGGACGGCCACGAAGCCTGGAGCCGCATCTTCGATTCGACGCCTCGAATCCTCGCCGCCTCGCTCATCGCCTATCTCGTCGGCGAATTCGCCAACTCCATCGTCCTCGCCCGCATGAAGGTCGCCACCAATGGCCGCTGGCTCTGGACGCGCACCATCAGTTCCACCTTCGTCGGCCAGGGGCTCGATACCATTATCTTCGTCACCATTGCCTTCACCGGCGTCTTCTCCGGTCAGGTCATCTGGGAAATGATCTACACTGGCTGGATCCTCAAGACCTCGTATGAGATTCTCGCCACCCCAGTCACGTACCTGGTCGTCGGCACGCTTAAGAAGAAGGAAGGCATCGACACCTTCGACCGCGACACCTCGTTCAACCCGCTCCCCTTCGGCCAACCCGGCTAACCGGCACTCACCCCGAAATACGACGCCTTCTCAGGTAGGGGCGGATCCCCGTTCTGTACGAATCGCCCCATATCCGCGCCAAGGGTGTCCGCCCGGGCATACCCTCGCTCACCTCCGCCCCACCACACGTCGACATCCTCGTGGACGGCACGCTCAAACAACCATGCCAACCACACTCCACCATGCACGTCCGCCCATCGCCCGCGCCCCGCGGCCCAGTACGGAAGCTCCAACCGGCACAACGCGAATTGCTCCATGCGGCGCGTGCCGGTGCATGCGGAGCGTGGCTTGTCCAGAGCGCGGCGTGGGAGGCTTCCCTCGAGCGCACATCCAGTCCCACCATCCCGCGGACGCAGAAAAGCCCAACGATCTTGCGATCCTCGGGCTCTCCGCCGTCGTGACAGAATGTTGTTTACGCTTTATGAGCTGAGCGCCAGGTCCTCTTGTGGATTTCCTGTCCCACATCGTCAGGAGTGCATCTTCATTCCTGGATCGAACCGAAGTTCTCCCCTGAAGGTCTACCCAACAGCTCTGTCTTCATCGACACCGATCGTTACCTTCACAGTTCAACGTGGTTTTGCCGGACCACAAACCCAGAGGGCTCGTATACGGTCGCAACATCCTTCGCCAATCGAGACTGCCTAGACTCGCGCCCCGCTCGTCTCCAGGTCACTCGCTCGTCTGTGACCCCTGCTCCGGTCTTCTCTTGCATCGACGTCAGTCAGATGACGTACTTGACTGTACGAACACATTACCGGCCCTGTGCCAGAAAGTCAAGTCCTTCTATAAACAAAGATTAAGGCTCCGATCCCACGAACCAATCCACGCATACCATGCCACCTCCTCATGGGAACGATATCGCCGCCGAAATCACTCCATCCACTACTCGAGGCGTATGGTCTCCCCTCCCCTCGCCTCGCAAACCACGTCGCGCATCCATCACGGTGTCTTGCGCTTCCCTCGCCACACCACGTCCCGGCTCACCACCGAAATACGCCACCTTTTCGTCGAGGAGAACCGGAGCCTGTGCGGAGCGAAGCGTGGCCTGTCCTCCCGGGCTTCCCCCCTCGCGTCCACCATCCAATTCCCCGCCAGGTGGCGGACTTTTCCGTTTTCGATGCGTTCACTGGGTAGCCACCTATCGATCGGACCTCCTTGCTCGCTCACCATCACCTTCGCGCGCACCACCAATGGACCACCCATCATGACCCACGCCAGCCACCAGGTATCCCCGCGTAAATTCGCGATAATTCCGCGACAATTCGCCACCCAAAAAGCCCGTCGTTCCGGGCCAAATCACCTCGAATCGTGATTAAACGAATTATTGAATTATCGCGGACGAAACACACACCACTCCCGAAAATCGCCATCCCGTTGAACGCTCTCGCCCACCGTGCTACCGTCCAGCCATCGCCAACCCGCTCGTACCCATCGGAGACCCCCTCATGCCCGAAACCCTCGACTCCCGCATCGACGCCCTTCGCGCCGAGACCCCCGGCACGTCCCATGTCGCCCACTTCAACCACGCCGGATCGTCACTCCCACCCCAACCCGTCCTGAACGCCACCGTCGACCACCTCACCCTGGAGGCCACCATCGGCGGCTACGAAGCTGCGGCGGCGGCCAGCGACCGCCTCGAAGCCGTCTACGCCTCCGTCGCCCGCCTGCTCAACGCCCACCCAGGCGAAATCGCCCTCGTCGAAAACGCGACTCGCGGCTGGGACATGGCCGCCTACGCCATCCCCTTCCAGACCGGAGACCGCATTCTCACCACCCCCTGGGAGTACGCCAGCAACCTCGTCGCCATCCTCCAGATCGCCAAGCGCCACAGCCTCGTCATCGACATCGTTCCCAACGACGCCCACGGCCAGGTCGACCTCGACGCGCTGGAAGCCGCCCTCGCCACGCCCACCGCCGCCGTCTTCATCACCCACATGCCAACCAACGGCGGGCTCATCCAGCCCGCGGCGGACATCGGCCGTCTCATCCGAAGGCGCCAGCCGAACGCCTGGTACGTCCTCGACGCCTGCCAGACCGCCGGTCAGGTTCCACTCGACGTGGAAAGCTTCCAGGCCGATGTCCTCTCCGCCACCGGCCGCAAGTACCTCCGTGGTCCTCGCGGGACCGGCTTCGTCTACGTCCGAGAGAATCGCATCGCCTCGACCGAACCTCCCCTGCTCGACCTCCACGCCGCCAATCTCACCTCGGCCTCCACGTACACCATCCGGCCCGATGCCCGCCGCTTCGAGAACTGGGAGAGCTACGTCGCCGGCCGGCTCGGTCTCGGCGCCGCCATCGACTACGCGCTCGACCTCGGACTGCCCGCCATCCAGCAGCGCGTCCAGACCCAGGCCGATCGGCTCCGCGATCGCCTCCAGGAACTCGACGGCGTCACCGTCCACGACACCGGGCTCGTTCGCGGCGGCATCGTCACCTTCTCCCGCCAGGGTGTGCCAGCCGAAGCCGTCCAGGCCGCCCTCTCCGCCGCGAAGGTCAATACTTCCCTGTCGAACATCTACCCCACCTACCTCGACGACGCCTGGGAAGCCCTCGGAACCTACATCCGCGCGTCCGTCCACTACATCACCACCGGCGGGGAGATCGACCGCCTGATCGAGGCGATTCCCACCGCGTAGCCCACAGGAGGCCATCCCCATGACCCACCCCACGAGCAGCGGCCTCGACCCGATCGCCCTCACCGCCGAACTCGTCGCCATCGACTCCGTCAACCCGTCGCTCATACCCGGCGCGGCGGGCGAATCGGCCATCGCCAATGCCTGCGCCGCCTGGCTCGAACGCCACGGCTTCGAGGTCCACCGGCTGGAATCCACACCCGGCCGGCCCAGCGTCGTTGGCGTTGCCCGCGGCACCGGCGGCGGAAAGTCGCTCATGCTCAACGGTCACTACGACACCGTCACCCTCGCCGGGTACGATGGCGATCCGCTGGAGCCGCGCATCGTGGACGGCCGCCTGCATGGCCGTGGCGCGTTCGACATGAAGAGCGGCGTCGCCGCCATGATGGTCGCGGCCGCCCGCGCCACCGCGACGCCCCTGGCTGGCGATGTCCTCGTCTGCTGCGTCGCCGACGAGGAACACGCCAGCCTCGGCACCGCCGAAGTCCTCACCCGGTTCACCGCCGATGCCGGCATCGTCACCGAACCGATGCTGCTCCAGCCCTGCCTCTCCCACAAGGGTTTCGTCTGGCTTCATGTCACCATCCACGGCCGGGCCGCCCACGGCTCCCGTTACGACCTCGGGATCGACGCCATCGCCAAAGCCGGGCACTTCCTCGCCGCGCTGGACGCCTGGTCGAAACACCTCACCAGCCAGCCCGGCCATCCACGACTCGGCCCTGGATCGATCCATGCCTCCATCATCCAGGGCGGCGAGGAAGCCTCCAGCTACCCCGCGTCCTGCCGGATCGCCATCGAACGCCGCACCGTTCCCGGCGAAACCGCCGAAAGCGTCATCGCCGAACTGACCGCCATTCTCGGACGGCTGGAAACGACCGTCGAGGACTTCCGCTACACTCTCGAACCCGGCCTCGTCCGCCACCCGTTCGAAGCCGATCCAGCCAGCGACATCGTCCAGTCGGTCCTCCGCCACGCCGAAGCCGTCCTCGGGCGCCAGCCGGACATCCGCGCCGAACCGTTCTGGACCGATGCCTCCCTGCTCGACCAGGCTGGCATCCCCTGCCTGCTGTTCGGCGTCTCCGGCGAGGGCGCCCACGCCGCCACCGAATGGGTCGACATCGAATCAATCCACCAGACCACGGACATCCTCACCGCCGTCATCCGCGACTTCCGCGGCTAACCAGGGAAAAGTGCTCGCTTCCGCGGCGCGGGCGGGAACCCTGCCAACTTCCGCCCAATCGTCAATAATGCCCCTCAATGTCTACGACGCCGTTCACCATCCGGGAGGACCTGACCCCATGCCCCTCGACCTCGACCAACGCCTGACCGCCACCGGCGAATCCAGCCCCATCGTGCCCGGCTGGCCATGGGATCGCCCCGCATACACCTCGCTCGCCGCCGCCGTCCAGGGCGAGGCCAGCCGCTGGAACGTCCCCGGCATCGCCGTGGGCCTCCTTCACAACGGCGACATCTCCACCACCTCGACCGGCTTCGCCAACCTCGCCACCCGCATCCCGATGACGGACGACACCATCTCCCAGATCGGCTCGATCTCCAAGGTCTTCACCGCCACGCTCGCCATGATCCTCGTCGACGAGGGCACGCTGGATCTCGACACGCCAGTCATCGAGTACGTACACGACCTCCCCCTCGGCGACACGACCGCCCGCGACAGCATCACCCTCCGTCACCTCCTCTCCCACACCGCCGGCTTCGAGGGCGATCGCTTCATCGACTACGGCCGCGGCGACGACGCGCTCGCCAAGGCCATCGCGGAGTTCGCCTCGCTCCGCCAGTGGACGGTCCCCGGCGACCTCTGGTCCTACTGCAACGCCGGGTACTATCTCGCCAGCCGCGTCATCGAGGTTGTCGTTGGGGAGCCGTTCGAAGCCGTCTTCAACAAGCGTCTCGTCGAGCCGCTCGGCCTCGAAACCGCCTTCTTCTTCGCCGAAGACGTCATCACCCGGCCACACGCCGTTGGCCACCAACTGGCCGAACGCAATGACGGCCACACGGTCGCCCACGGCTATTCGCTTCCCCGCCACGTCAACGGCACAGGCGGCGTGGTCTGCTCCACGAGCGAACTGCTGCGCTTCGCCCAGCTTCACATGGGCGGCGGCGAGATCGACGGCGTCCGCCTGGTCTCCGCCGAACACACGAGCGCCATGCAACAGCCAGTCATCGAAGCCGGGGACTTTCACCGGAACTACGGTCTCGGCTGGTGCGTTCACGAATATCCGGATTTCCGTACCATCAGCCACGGCGGCGCCACCAATGGCTTCCGGGCCAATCTCACCGTCATCCCTGAAAGCGACTTCGCCATCGCCATCCTCACCAACGGCGACGCCGGATCACGGGCCATCACCGAGATCGAGAACTGGGCCCTATCCCACTACCTGGACCTCGCCCGCCCGCAACCGGAACCGGTCGAACTCTCGAAAAAGAAGTTGGCCGCCTTCGCCGGAACCTACAACCGTCACGACTCCACCAGCGAAGTCACGGTGGTCGATACGCGCCTCGAACTCACCATCGAGTCACGCGACGAGGAGTCGGGCGAGGTCGAATCGACCACCACCTATCCCCTGGTCCCGGTTGGGAACAACCGATTCATCGTTCCCGACGGCCCTGGAAAGGGAAACACCGTGGACTTCATCGAATACACCGGAAACGGCGACCCACAAGCGCTCCTCCGCCGGGGTGGCCGCCTCGCCATCCGCGATGGCGACGACGCACCGGCCAAGGGCGGGAAGAAGAGCGGCAAGATCATCGAGCGCGCCGAGCAAATCAAGAAGGAACAGGAGAACAAGCCGAAGCCAAGCCGCCCATCCAGCCCGAAGAAGAAGCGGAAGGACGTAAACTCGTGAAGCCGATCCCGGCGGTCACCGCGCGGCGGATGGCCGAGGTCGATCGCCTCATGGCCAGCGACTTCGGCGTCGACCCCATCCAGTTGATGGAGGTCGCCGGAAGCGCGGTCGCCTCCTTCTCCCGCACCCTCTGCCCGGAAGGCCATGTGTCCGGCCAGCCGATCGTGGCCCTGGCCGGGTCCGGTGGCAACGGCGGCGATGCTCTCGTCGCCGCCCGCCTCCTCCATGCCTGGGGAGCGCGTGTGACCGTGGTCCTCTCCAAACCGGCGGGATCGCTCACCGGGCTCGCCGCCGGTCATCTGCGCGCGGCGCGCCTGTTCGGCATCGAGGTGCTGGAAGGCGAGTCGCTGGAGGTCATGCCCGAAACCTCGCTCGTGATCGATGGCCTGCTCGGGTTCAGCGCGGCTGGAGCGCCACGCGGAACCACCGCCCGCCTCATCGGCATGGCGAACGCCTCGACCGCCCCGATCCTCGCCATCGACCTGCCGTCTGGCCTC
>CAZSUN010000146.1:3161-8050 GCA_964610045.1 uncultured Sphaerobacteraceae bacterium | reverse complement strand
TCGTTTGTTGAGGTCGGTCGCGCCCGTCCTCTTTCCTCTTTTCTCACTTCTCTTTCCTCCTTTGGAGTGGGGCGGGCGTGCGGCGGCTGCCGGTACACTTGCCCGAAATGTCCGGGCAGATGTGTCCCGGATGACGAAAGACTCCCGGATACTCTCATGGTTGATTGTTTCGACCGCATTGCGGTCCACATGACGGAACTGGCGCTGGAGCCGGTGCGGCAACTCGCGCGGTTGCAGATGCTGGGCGAGGTGTCGCTGCGGACGCCGAGCAACGGGCGGCGCTATCTGCTGACGATCGCCAAGCGGTATCCCGATGGCGAACGGTGCGAGGCCCGGTACGTGTGGTCGGTGACCGAGATCTCCCCCCGGGGGGAGCCGCTGCCCGGCGGGCAACGCGGCGAGATTGCCGGTGGCGAATCCTTGCCCGATCCGGAGGCAGCCTACTGGGCGGCGGTGGACGGATTGTGCGCGCTGCAGGCGGCAGACGTGACGGTAGGGTAACTGCTGCTTGTCCGCAGATGTCATGCCGATCGCGTGTCGAGGTATCCCTGCGCCAAGCGCGTTCCCCCGAAATACGGGCCAATACACACTCGCTGACGCTCGCTGGTCGGCCCCTACAAACGACCGATCGGGCGCTCTACCACAAACTGCCCGGGAGAGAGTGGGCGAGGGGATTGGCCTTGCGCCGCCGCCCTTTCCTACCCGAGCGGGTTTGCCTGTCAGGTGGCGGGCTGCGGGGAGGCGGCGGGTGTTGCCACCGGTGAGGCGACGGGGCTGGCCTCGGGCATGGTGCCATCTTCGTTCGGGATGGCGAGCGGCGTCCGGCCCAGGACCGTGCCTCGTGGGCGCTTGCCGGTGAGTTCGAAGTAGGCGCGGAGCATTTCGTCGGCGACCGGGACGGCGTAGGTGGACCCTTCGCCACCGGCCTCGATGACGACCGAGACGGCGATTTCCGGATTTTCCAGCGGGGCAAAGCAGGTGAACCAGGCGTGGGTGTCTCGGGATCCGAGGTCGTCGGCAATGCCGAACTCGGCGGTGCCCGTCTTGCCGGCGATGATGATTTCCTCCTCGCCCTCCGGGTTGGTGAGCGGCCACTTGGTGACCATCTCGTCGTTCTCGTCGCGCGAGTGGTGGGCAGTGCCCAACTCCTCGTGGACGACCCGGCGCATGCCCTCGACGACGACCGCGATGTGCTCCCTGTCGATATCGAGAATGCCCAACTCCTCGATGCGGGTGGCCTTCCACTCTCCGTCCGCATGACTTGTTTCGCGTACCAGGTGCGGTCGCTTGAACGAGCCACCGCTGGCGAGTGCGGCGGTGTTCATCGTGAGCTGGAGCGGTGTGGCCTTGACCTCGCCCTGGCCGATCGAGACGTTGAGCGTGTCGCCGACGGCCCAACCCTCGCCGATGGCGTCCTGCTTCCATTCGCGGTCCGGGAAAAGGCCGATCGCCTCGTCGAGGATTTCGATCCCGGTTTCGCGGCCGAACCAGAAGCGTTCCTGCATGTCCTGGGCGAGGGGGTCGATGCCGAGGCCGTCGAAGGTGTGCTTGGTGTTGCTGATCACCTCTCCGGCGAGCAGGTTCCAGTCCCAGTAGTAGATGGGATCGAACGCGTCGGTTTCCTTCACGTACTCCTGGGCGACATTGTAGAAGTAGACGTCGCAGGATTGCTCGATCGCGCCGTAGAGGTCGAGATCGCCATGTTCGCGACTGTTCCAACCGACCCAGCAGGCCATGGTCAGACCCTCGTTGAGATCCCAGGTGTTGGGTACCCGGATCGCGCCGCGGCAACTGTGGGTGTCGTCCGGCTTGACGGCACCGTGATCCAGCGCCGAGGCGGCCAGGAAGATCTTGAAGGTCGAACCCGGCGGGTACAGCTCGTGGACGGCGCGATTGAGGAAGGCCTTGCCCTTGGTCAGGTCGATGTAGTCGCTCCACTTGCGGGCGGAGATCCCGGTAATGAAGAGCTGGTTGTCGTAGTAGGGGTAGGAGACCATCGCCAGCACTTCGCCGGTGCGGGGATCGTAGGCGACGGCGGTGCCGGCGTTCGGAATCTCCCAGAGGCGCTTGCCGTCCTGGCCGCGTTCGATGTTGACTTTTTCCTTGCCGTCGGCGGCGAGGGCGACCGCCTTTTCGACCGCCTTGCCGACCGCCTGCTGGAGTTCGAGGTCGATCGTGAGGCGGACATTGGCGCCAGGTTCAGGCTCGACCACGCTGTCGGCGAGGGTCCGCATGACGACACCGGTGGCGTCGACCTCGACCGTCTGCTTCCCCTTGACGCCCCGGAGTTCGGCCTCCAGCGCCTGTTCCAGCCCTTCGCGGCCGATGATGTCGTTCTGGTCGTAGATACGCTGGTTGTGCTCGTCGCGGTTGCGGAGATCGTCGAGCGAGGCGGCATCGATTGTCTGTACGTAGCCGATGACGTGCGAGATCATCTCGCTCGACATTCCGTCGCCGCCGAGGTATTCCCGGCTCAGGCCGGTGTCGTCGACGACAACACCCGGCATGTACATGCGGTTCGCTTCGATCTTGAGGGCGACATCGCGGGGGACATCGCTCTTGATCGTGATCGGGAGCCGGGGCGCCCAGACGTTGCCGACGAGGTAGTCCACCTCGTTCATGACGAGGACGCCGGGGAGTTCGGCCGAGTGGGCGCGGAAGTAGGCGGCATCGTCGATCGAGACCGGCGAGACGAGGACGAGACTGTCGCCCGAGCGGGTGATCCAGCGGGCGATCGCCTTTTGGGTGTCTTCCTCGTCGTAGCGCAGCATGGCCGCGACTCGGCTGAACACGGTGTCACGCGAACCGCTGGGCACGGCGCTGGGCCGGATGACGAGGACGTCTTCTGTCTGGAGGGCGCTGATCAGCATGTCAAGCACGCGCCGCTCTTCGTCCGGTTCGTCCGGTAGATCGGCCTTGACGACGCGCACTTCCCACGAGCGCCGGTTTCGTGCCAGCGGGCGGCCAACGCGGTCGAAGATGAGGCCGCGCGGCGCGGGCAGGACTTCCTCACGATAGACATTCTGCTCGGCCTGGAGACGGTAGTCCTCGCCCTTGACGACCTGGAGGTAGCCGAGACGAGCGGCGAGTGCGCCGAAGACACCGACCACGCCCGACTTGGCGACGAACATGCGGCGGCTGAGAAAGGTTTGCTGCCCGTAGGCGCCCTCGCTCCGGCGGCGGCGCTTTCGCTGTCCGGGTGGGTCGTAGATCATGCGCTTGCGACGGGCCATGGAGCAGTCCTACCGGTGGGCGATCCGCATGACGAGATAGATCGCGGGAATCAGCAGCATGTGCATCAGCGATTGCAGGAGGATCGCCCAAAGAGATGGCAGATCGCCCCGGAGTAATCCGAGCAAAAGGCCGTGGATGACGGTGGTGATCCCAATCAGCGCCATCGGGATCAGGATGTTTGCCTGCAACACGCGCTGGCGGGCGAGCCCGGCCAGCAGGGGCACCCCGATCAAGGCCAGGGCGTTGGTGCCCAGTGGGTCGATCGCCAGGATATCCAGCAGGATGCCGGTGAAGAAGACCCAGAACAGCGATTCACGAAGGCTGCGCGAACCCGACCAGACGAACAGGAACACGAGGACGAAGTCGGGCGCAACCGGCAGCGGATTCAGGCGCGGCATGACCGTTGCCTGAACCAGGGCCGTGAAGACGATCAGGAGGCCGAAGAGCAGGCGCGCCATGAGCGGGAGGGTCAGGCTCCAGATGCACGAGGCGAGCCGAATGCGATCGCGGCTTCCAATGGTGCATACGTTCCCCTGGGAGGAGGGGATTCATCGGGCCGAAGGGGCAGCACGCCAGCATTGCGCACGACTGCCAGAGGCGGCGTGGGGATGCCCAACCGCGAATGATCACGCCGCCAGCGGTCTGGAGTGTACCACGGTGGTTGCGGGGCGCCGTTGTCGGCACCGGGCGCGCCCGGGTTGGGCAATGCGACGGGTGTTGGGGTCGATTGCATCACCTGTTCGGGGGAGTGCCGGCCACGGATTTGCTCCGTATGATCTGGAGATGGGACCCACATCCAGGTGATGTCGTTGCGCGGTTGGGGGAGACGATGAGTTCATTCGCATACGGCAGGCTCACGCGTGAGCGGGAGCGCTACAGCCCGACCCGGCAGGAGGACGCGCAGGCGCTGGCGGCGGCCACGCTGCTGGACGCGCCAGAGGGGATGCGGAAGGCGCTTGCCGCGCCGCTTGCCGGGAAACCCGAAGCGGCACAACCCGAGAAGCGGTTGCAGCCGCCCGGTAAGCCGAGCGTCGGGACGTACGTCGACGCCCTGTCGGCGATCGTGCCGGCCGAGGCCCTGGCCTTCTACGCCGCGGCGGCCTCGTTCTCCGGCATGATCACCACGCGGGAGACCGTGGAGGATGGGGTGACCGTGCGGTCCGACACGGTCGCGAACGTCGATGGCGCGGTCTGGCTGATCGTGCTGTCGATGGTGTGCAGCATCGCGCTCTTCGTGATCGGCAAGTTCGGCGATCCGTGGAAGAAGCTCGATTACCTGCGGGCGCTGATTCCGGCCGGCGCCTTCATGATCTGGCTGGTGTTGCAGGAGCAATCGATCTACTGGATGCTCTGGGAGCGAAGCAGCGAACTTCCGGACTGGACGTTTCTCGACAATGCCGCATGGAACCCCTATGTCGTGAAGATCACGGCGGTGTTCCTGGCGGTTGTGCTGCCGTTGCTGGCAGGCGTGCTTGGGGTGAAGGCGGAACGCGATGATCCCGGCGCGGGTTCTGGCCAGGAGCGGGCAGCGGTCGGCGGCGATGGGCGAGGCGGGGCGCCGTAATTGTGAGCAACGGGCCGCCACCCGCTCGCTGGGCGGCCCTACAAACGACCGAAACGCCGTCTCGGTGCCGGAATCCGTTTTCGGCAGACGT
>CAZSUN010000146.1:0-3061 GCA_964610045.1 uncultured Sphaerobacteraceae bacterium | reverse complement strand
CCCTACAAACGACCGAAACGCCGTCTCGGTGCCGGAATCCGTTTTCGGCAGACGTCCACCGCCACCTGTCCGCCTCTGAAACCCGCTAGAGGCGGGGTGGGCCCTGGCGGATGCGCTCCATGAGGGTGGCGGGATCGTTGGGGGATTCCCAGCGGGATTCGATCCACCAGGTGGCGCCGGCATCGGCGAGCGGGCGGAGGGTGGCATCCACCCACCCGGCGTCTCCAGCCGGCGAGACGCCCTCGATCACCAGGTCGAACGGGGCGTCCGTGTCGCGGTGCATGCGCATCCACGCGACGATGTCCCGGATCTCCTGAGGTGAGGGTTGGCGGAATGGATCCCCGGAGATGGAAGGGATGACGCCATCCCAGCGGGCGGCTCGTGCCATCGACTTCGGCCGGGGCCACGACCCCACGACCCAGATCGGGATGCGCGGCTGTTGGACCGATGGGGGATTGAAGGCGATGTTGTCGAGCTGGTAGTGGGTTCCTTCCCAGGAGAACGGCTTGCCAGACCAGGCGCGGTCGAGAATCTCGAGGGATTCGTCGAGCCGCTCGGCGCGGAGCTTGCGGTCGGTGACCTCCGGGTGGACGCGGGAGAAGCCGCCTTCGTCGATGGCGCCGAGTCCGACCGGGATCACCAGTCGCCCGTTCGAGAGGTGATCGACGGTGAGGGCCTCGCGGGCGACCTTCCACGGGCGACGCCGGGAGAGCGGAAAGATCATCGCGCCGAGCGTTACGCGCCGGGTCTTGATGGCGGCAGCGGCGAGCACCGTCCAGGGATCGAAGAAGACCGCCGATGCCGGGTCGACGTTGGCATCCTCCCAGAACGCGTCCGTACCTGGGGCAATGCCATCCCAATAGAAGAAGCCGTCCCAGCCAGACTCCTCGATGGCGACGGCCATTTCGAGGAGATCCTCGATCGAACCCGATGTCGCGACGAATCCGAACTTCATGGAACCTCCCCTGGTGCGCACATCGGAGGGTGATGCGGAGTCACAGGTAGATGAAACGCGCGACGTACCGGCGTGTGAGAAACGGTGGGACTTCGGCGACAGAATGGGCGGCACACCGGGGAGCCCGCCTGCCTGGTGATTGCGGGATACCTGGCATCCGGAGAAAAGCGGCGCACATTGTCCGCGATTCGCGTGTGTGCCAGGTTGGCAAAGGATCTTGCCATAAAATACCATGTATGGTAGAGTGATGGGGTAGACAACACAAGATATTGTGGTATTCTGATGAAGCGTTGCGGAATTGCTATTGTGTCCGTACACTGCTAACATCTTCTATCACAGGTCGTCTCAGCGAACGTCCGGCGGGGTGGCCGCCGGCGGGCCCCACGATTACCCATCAGGACATGACCATGGTTGCTCCCGACTCCAGCACCTTCGGCACCACCAGCGACGTCCAGCGGCCAGCGGCCGGGTTGTCCGTTCCCCGCGCGTTCACGCGTGCCGGCGAGGACCCGTTCGCGACGATTGCCTGGACGCGACGCACCTCGCGCATTGCCAACCCGGATGGGTCGGTGGTGTTCGAGATGGCCGACGCCGAGGTGCCGGCTACCTGGTCGCAGGTGGCGACCGACATCATGGTCAGCAAATACTTCCGCAAGGCGGGGGTGCCGCAGGAGGACGGGTCGCTCGGTCCGGAGCGGTCGGCGAAGCAGGTGATCACCCGGCTGGCGTCCACCTGGCGCTGGTGGGGCGAGCAGAACGGCTACTTCGCCTCGGGCGAGGATGCCGATGCCTTCGAGGACGAGCTGACCTACATGCTCGTGCACCAGATGGCCGCGCCCAACTCGCCGCAGTGGTTCAACACCGGGCTCGCTCACGCCTACGGGATCACGGGGCCAGCCCAGGGACACTTCTACGTCGATCCCGCCGAGCCGGAGACGGTGAAGCGGTCGACCGATGCCTATACCCGGCCGCAGCCGCACGCCTGCTTCATCCAGAACGTGGCCGACGACCTCGTCAACGAGGACGGGATCATGGACCTGTGGGTCCGCGAGGCCCGGATCTTCAAGTACGGGTCCGGCACGGGCACCAACTTCTCCGCCGTGCGCGGCGAGGGCGAGAAGCTCTCCGGCGGTGGCACCAGTTCCGGCCTGATGAGCTTCCTCCGCGTCGGCGATCGGGCGGCCGGAGCGATCAAGTCGGGCGGCACGACGCGCCGGGCGGCGAAGATGGTCGTGCTCGACGCCGACCACCCGGACATCGAATCGTTCGTGGCCTGGAAGCCGCGCGAGGAGCTGAAGGTCGCGGCGATGGTCGAGGGCATGAAGCACCTCACGCCGGAGCAGCAGGACCGGGCGGAGGCGCTCGGCCTGAAGCTGACCTACGACTACAACGGCGAGGCCTACGAGACCGTCTCCGGCCAGAACTCGAACAACTCCGTGCGGCTGACCAATGACTTCATTGAGGCCGTGCGCGAGGACCGCGACTGGAACCTGGTCAAGCGCACCGACGGTTCGGTGATGAAGACGATCCGCGCCCGCGACCTCTGGAGCCAGATCGCCGAAGCGGCCTGGCAGTGCGCCGATCCGGGCGTACAGTTCGATACCACGATCAACGAGTGGCACACGAGCCCGGAGGGGGGGCGGATCAACGCCTCCAATCCCTGCTCCGAATACATGTTCCTCGACAACACGGCCTGCAACCTCGCCAGCCTGAACCTGCTGCGGTTCGTGGACATCGACACGGGAGAGTTCCGGGTCGACGAGTTCCGGCATGCGGTCCGGCTGTGGACGGTCGTGCTCGAAATCAGCGTGCTGATGGCGCAGTTCCCGAGCCAGGACATCGCCCGGCTCTCGTACGACTACCGGACGCTGGGGCTTGGCTACGCGAACATCGGCACCCTGCTGATGATCCTGGGCATGCCGTACGACTCCGACGAGGCCCGTGCCTACACGGGCGCCGTGACGGCACTGATGACCGGCGAGAGCTACGCTGCTTCGGCCGAACTCGCCTCTGTCCTCGGCCCGTTCCCGGAATATCCGAAGAACGCGCCGCACATGCTGCGGGTGATCCGCAACCACCGGCGGGCAGCCTACGACGCCCCGGCGG
>CAZSUN010000145.1:0-8097 GCA_964610045.1 uncultured Sphaerobacteraceae bacterium | reverse complement strand
CAACTGGATCGACGGCTTCGGGTCAGGCCGTTCCCATTCGGAGCAGGCCGGGCCGGAGGGCCACCGTCGCGAGGGCGAACACCAGGATCGAGGCCGCGATCGCCAGCAGCGCGTATGACCCGAAGCCCACGATGACGCCCGAAAGCAATGCCGCCGAGGCTCCGGCAACGCCCATCAGCAGGTCGGTCGCGCCTTGGGCGGATGGCCGCTCTTCGACCGGCACCGAGTCGGTGAGCAGGGTCGACCCCGCAATCAGCGTGCACGACCAGCCGAGCCCGAGCAGCGTCAGCCCGATACCCAGCTGCACCGTCTCGTGCCCGGTCGACGTGCCGGCGAACGCGCAGGCCCCGAGCAGCAACAGCACCCCAACCAGCATCACCGGGCGCCGCCCATAGCGATCGACCCCGATGCCGACGAGGGGAGACGCCACGTACATGCCCGTAATGTGGGCGCTGATGATGATGCCGACGATTTCGAGCGACGCGCCGTCGTGCTGCAGGTGGACCGGGGTCATGGACATGACCGACACCATCACGGCGTGGCCGATCACCACCGAACACAATCCCAGCAACGCCGCGGGAATCTGCCGGATCATGGCGAACGTTTCACCCACCGGCCGGCGGCGGGCGGCATCGCTCGCGCCGCGCTCACCCGCCGCGATCCGCACCTCGCGCGAGACCAGCAGCGGATCCGGACGCAGCAGCACCGAGATCATCACGGCCGCCAGCAGGAACACCGCACTGGTCAGCAGATACGGTCCGGCCAGGCGGGGAATGCCGATCGATTCGGCGAAGCTGCCCATTGGCGAAGCGAGGTTCGGGCCAAGCACCGATCCAACCGTCGTTGCCCAGACCACGGTCGACAACGAGCGGCCACGGCGATTGGCGGCGGCGAGATCGGTGGCGGCATAGCGCGATTGCAACCCGGCGGTCATTCCGGCGCCGGTCAGCACAACACCGATCATGGCGATGGCGAACGAGTCGAGACGCGCCCCGAGCACCACGATCAGGGTGCCGAGCACGCCGATTGCGTAAGCGATCTGGAGACCGGGACGGCGTCCCCGCTCCTGCATGATCCGCGCCACCGGCAGCGCGATCAGCGCTGCCCCCACCACCGAACCCGCCGATGAGAGCCCGCTCAACGACTCGGTCGCCAGGTCGGCCGCCAGCAGCGCCCCGACCGCGGCCACCGATCCGGTGCCCAATCCGCCCAGTACCTGGGAAATCGCAAGCACCCCGACCGTTCGCCGCTGGACTGCGGCGATCTCGTCCAGACTCCAGGCAACGACCGGGGTTTCGATAACGGCGGATTCGGCGAGAGGCTCGGCAACGACCACGGCCTGGGTCTGCTTTCACGAGTGCGACAGGGCGGCGGAATCGATGGGATGGCACCCGGATTCGCCGGCAATCCTACCCCAGCATACTGACGTTGAGGAATGCCGGATGCGGAGTTGTCACGCAATGCCGGCATTCGCGGTCACGCACGAGACGATTCACGTCCGATGATGGACACAGCGTCGCCACCGTTCGATCGTGTGGCAGGAGGTTCGATCCATGAACGTGCGGCTACCGGCAATCGCCACTGCGCTCTTGTTTCCGATACTCGTCTCCCGCACCTACCACAGTGCCAAACGCAACTGGCAGGCCACGGCAGCGGAGCGGACGATGTCGCTTCCCGGCGACGACGTGCTGCCACGCTCCGGCCCGCCAACCACGATGGCGATCGCCATCGATGCCCCGCCGTCTGCCGTCTGGCCGTGGCTGGTGCAGATGGGAGTAGACCGGGCAGGACTCTATACGCATCTCTGGGTAGAAAACGGGCTGTTTCGCCTCGGCGTGGTCAATGCCGACCGGATAGTGCCTGAATGGCAGGATCTGAAAGTCGGCGACACGATCGCCTTCGTGCGCGGTCGCCCGGATCGACCGGGTTTCGGTCCACTGGTCCTGCGGCTCGATCAGGAACGCGAACTCACCGTCTGCATGGGTGAAACGCCCGCAACCTCGCTGATGACCTGGCAGTTCGTGCTGCATCCGCTTCCCGGCGACCGCAGCCGCCTGCTGTTGCGAACTCGGTCCAACTGCAATCGACCGCTGGGGGTTAAGGTCTTCGACTTCCTCTTCGAGGCGGGCTACACGTACATGGACATCGGCATGCTACGCGGCATCCGCGACCGCGCCGAGCAGGCGCACGCGGGAACTGCCCCTGATGCCGCCCTGGGGAAAGAAGCTCCCCACCTGCTGGTAGCGTACGCGGGGATGCAGGGCAGCACCGCGGAGATCGCCGGGGCGATGGCGGCCACGCTCCGGACGCAGGGCTACGACGCTATCGCGCGCGACGTTGACACGGTCGAGGATGTGGCCTCGTTTGACGCGGTGATCCTCGGCAGCGCGATTCATACCCATCACTGGATGCGGAAGGCGACACATTTCGTGCGGCGCTTCCAGGCCGGACTCAATGACCGTCCGGTGTGGCTCTTTAGCGTGGGCATGCTGGGGCGAGACCGGGGCGGCTGGCCCAAGGTGTACCCAGTGGACCTGCCCGACCTGATGGAGGACACCGGGGCGCGGGGCCATCAGGTCTTCTTCGGCCGGCGGCAAATGGGGCGCCCCGTCTGGTTGACGAAGGTGCTTATGACGGGTTTGCGGCTGACCATCGGCGATCTGCGAGACTGGACCCTGATCGATCAGTGGACACGTGACGTTGGGGACGAATTATGGAACGTGCTGGCGGATGGGAAAGCGGAAGAGGAAGATGTCCTCGGGCATCTTCACGTTCCCTGGCCCCGCACTCATCGCAGTGGCCAGCCATATGGCCCTGGAACACGGTCATGTCGCTGTTGATGCAAGCTCCATGATGCTGTTTCCGGACACGTTCCGTGAGCATCCGCATTGGACCCGGCACGTCATCCTGAACGAGATGCAATTCCCACACTCGGACCTGCCGGGCACCCCGGCTACGCCGTCACGACCTGCGCGAAGGTCTGGAACCACTGGGTTGCCTGTTCGTACTGGTGCGCGATCCGGCAGATACCGATCTCGTCGTCCGGGCGCCCGGCGATCGAGAGGCCGATCGGCAACTCGTCCCGGTCGAACCCGCACGGCACGGAAATCACCGGCTGCCCGGTCGCGTTGAACGGCATCGTCAGCCGGGTGAGGGCGAATCCCACCCCTTCCTCGGAGCCATCGGGGTAGTCCACCACCAGGCGGTCGGCGCGGGGTGCGACCGCCGGTGTCGTCGGCGTCACGATCGCATCGAGCCGGTGGCGGGCGAACACGGTTGCCATGCTGTCGCGCACCTTCTCCCGCGCGATGCCTGCCCGCAGGTGTAGGTCGGCCGGCAGCAGCGAACCCGCTTCCGCCCGCAGGCGCAGGTCGCGCCCCAACAGGTCAGCGTCCTCGCCACGGACGTGGTCGTGATGGACAGCGCTGGTCTCGACCCGGTTGATGATCGCGCCAACCGCGCGGGCCGACGGGGCACCCTCCCAATCGACCTCGACCACCTCGGCACCTAGGTTGCGCAGGATGATGACCGCTGCCTGATAGGCCGTCTGGACATCCGGCTGGACGCGCTCGGTGAAGAATGAGACCGGCACCCCCAGCCGGACCCCATCGAGGCCCTTGCGGCCGTACGAGGCCAGCATCCCGTCGAGCCCGGGCAGGTCGTTCTTCCGGTTCGCCATCACGAGGTACAGGTAAAGGGCATCGCCGACGGTACGGGCAATCGGGCCGGGCGTGTCCAGCGAGGGCGCAAGGGGGTAGATCCCATTCAGCGGGAGGCGACCCCAGGTCGGTTTCAAGCCAACCGTGCCAGTTACCGAGGCGGGAATACGGATGCTGCCTCCCGTGTCGGTGCCGAGCGCGCCGAGGCTGGTCCCGATCGCGACCGAGGCCGCCGAGCCGCCTGAACTGCCGCCGGGAATGCGGTCGAGATCCCACGGGTTGCGGCAGGGGGCGCTGACCACTCCGGCCGCGAATTCCTGAGTCGTGGTCTTGCCGATGAAGTTCGCGCCGTCGCGGCGCAGGCGATGCACAACCTCGGCATCATGCGTCGCGACATTCACCTCGTCACGCAGCTTCGAGCCGCATCGGGTGGGTATCCCGGCGATGTCCGCGATGTCCTTGATCGCGATCGGGATGCCGGTCAGCGGCCGCAGTTTGAGCTGGGTGGAACGCGAGCGGTCCATGCTGAGCGCGGTTTTCAGCGCGTAGTCCTCGAACACCTCGACGTAGGCGTGGAGATCGGGCTCGGTGGCGCGAGCCCGCAACAGGGTTTCACGGGTCAGTTCGAAGACGCTGAATTCCTTGCTGTCCAACCCGGCGATGGCCTGACGCAGGGTGATCGTGGCGAGGTCGAGACTCATGCCAGGTCCTCCAGGCGAATCTCCGGGAAGGCCGGATCGTAGGGAGCGAACGCCAGGGCCTCGGTCCCGGCCACGAGGTGTTCGATGGTGCGGGCCAGGGCGAGTTGCGCGTTCAACTCGGCCAGCACCTCCGGGACGCGTTCGTCATCGATCGTGAGGCCGGCGATGCGCGCCATGGCGCGGAACTCCTCCGGCGTCACCGGGGTGGACGGTTCAGGTGAGATGGGCACGAGGGGTTGCATCCTTTCGGGCGCAGTCTGCCGTGCGTGACAGCCGCGCACGAACCTGCATGGGATTCTGGCGGACCACCTCGCCGGTTTCAAGCGACCAGGCCGGAAATCGACCGGGTGAGGAGCGACGATGGTGTGTCAACGGTTTCCTACTTGCCGATGCAGAACCGGCTGAAAATCTCCTGGATCACCGCCTCGTCGACATCTTCACCCGTGACCTCGCCAACCGCGTGCAGGGCGGCCCTGACCGAGGTGGCAAGCAGATCCTGCGGGATGCCCGCCGCCCGCGCCTCCTGCGCATCCCGGATGTGCCGCAGGGCGCGTTCCACCGCCGCCCGCTGTCGCGCCGAGATCAACGCGGGACGTGCCTCGGCCGGTACCCTACCGCGCAATGCCGCCACCATCACCGATTCGAGTTCCGACAACCCATCGCCGGCGACGGCGGAGACGGCCACCACCGGCACGTCCGGCAGCAAGCCGGTGATCGGTTCCAGGTCAGCACCCTCTGGCAGGTCGGCCTTGTTGCGCACGATCACCACCGGGGTCCGCTGGTCGGCCGGACGCGCCGCCAGCAACCGCGCCAGGCTGAGGTCGCCCGCCTGCAACGGTTCCGACCCGTCCAGCACGAACAGGATGGCAGCGGCGGTCGCCAGCGCCTGGCGGCTGCGGTCGACTCCAATCCGTTCCACAACATCGTCGGTGTCCACGATGCCGGCAGTGTCGAGCAGGGTTGCCGGGATTCCCTGCAGGTTGATCGTTTCCGCAATCACATCGCGCGTGGTCCCGGCAATGGGGGTGACGATCGCGCGGTCCGACCGCAGCAAGGCGTTGAGCAGGCTGCTCTTGCCGACGTTGGGCCGGCCGACGAGGGCGATCCGCACCCCGTCACGCAACAGCATCCCGGCGTTCGAACCTGCCACCACATCGGCCAGCGCTTCCCCGGCGGCGGCGAGCCCAAGGTCGATATCAGAGGTGTCAATCTCGTCGTCGGGGAAATCGGCAGAGGCATCGAGGTAGGCGAGCAGGGAGACCAGCGCCGCGTTGGCCGGCGCCAGCCGCCGCGAGAGATCGCCGGCGAGATCGGAGACGGCCAAGCGGAGGGTTTCCGCCGTGCGCGCCCCGATCACGTTGAGCACCGCCTCGGCCTGCGTCAGGTCGAGCCGGCCGTTGAGGAACGCCCGCAGGGTGAACTCGCCCGGTTCGGCCTGCCGGGCCCCTGCCGCGAGCACCACGCGCAGGGTCTCCTGCAAGGGCACCGGTCCCCCGTGGCAGGAAACCTCGACCGTGTCTTCCTTCGTATAGGTCCGTGGCGCGGCCATCCAGCCGAGCAGTACCTCGTCGATCAGGTCGCCGGTGGCGGGGTCCACGATCCGCCCGAAGTGCAAGCGGTGACTCGGCGATGCTTTCAGGGTGAACGGCCGCCCGGCCGGGCGGAACACCTGCTGGGCGATCTCCGCGGCGTCGCTGCCGCTGATCCGCACGATGCCGATGCCGCCCTCTCCGGCGGGGGTTGCGATGGCGGCGATGGTGGCGTTGTCGATCATGAAATGGGGTCCCGCATGGATTCGTTACCTTCACGCGCTTTGGTAACGGCCGAAATTTCACTCCGTTATCTTACTGAAACGCCATTTCCTAAGATAACGAACGCTTGATCCGGCAGTTCTGGCCCAATGGACACCGCCCAAACTGCGCGGGTGCGTCCGGCACGCCGGGTAAACTGGCACCTGCGAACAGGTCGTGGACTCATCGCAAGGAGCATGCCAACGTGCCTGATGACTTGCTGATCCGGCCGGCCAATCCCGATGACGCCCCGGCGATCGCCGCGATTCACGCCGCATCCTGGCAGCAGGCGTATCGCGGCATCATGCCGGATGCGTTCCTGGATGGTTTGACGTCCGTCAGCCGGCTGCCGATGTGGCGGGACATCCTCGATGGCCAGCGTCCAGGCGTGCAGGTTTGGGTTGCCGAGGCTGCCGGAGATATCGCCGGGTTCGTCTCATTTGGCCCTGTCGTCAGCGATCCGGCAACCGGCGATCTCACCACCCTGTACCTGCACCCGGAACGCACTGGTCGAGGAATCGGACGGCTCCTCCTGGCCCGGGCCGTGTCGGAAATGCGGGGCGCGGGCTATCGTACGGCCAGGCTACAGGTGCTGCGCGACAATGGCCGGGCGCGGCGCGTCTATGAGGCTGCTGGATGGACCAGCGACGGCATCGACGTGACGAACGAATGGCTTGGCATCCCGATCGTCGAACGCATCTACACCAGGTCACTCAAGGACCCAGTCTACGGAGAGCCCATGATGGATTCCCAGCCCAATTCGGCCGCCTGGTACGACCAGCACGCGGCGGAGTACGCCAGCCGCACCGATGACGTCGATCTCACGGGCCACTACGAGCGGTTCCTGGCGCACGTGCCACCGGGAGGGCGCCTGCTCGATGCGGGCTGCGGCCCAGGTCGCGACAGCCTGGCGTTTATTGCGCGCGGCTACCGGGTCACCGCGATGGACGCCTCGATCGGGATGGTGCACCTCGCCAGCCAGCGCCTCGGGCAACCGGTGCGACACCTGCGGCACGAGGATGTTACGTTCGACCGCGAGTTCGACGGAATCTGGGCGAACGCGTCGTTGCTGCACGTGACGCGGGCCGACCTGCCCGGGGTGCTGGTTCGCTATCGGCGAGCCCTGATGCCGGGCGGCGTGCTCTACGCGTCGTTCAAGCTCGGCACCGGTGATGTGATCGCCAGCGAGCGACTGTTCGTCAATCAGGATGAGGCATCATTGCGCGAGGTCCTTGCCAGCGGAACGGGCCTGGTTCCGATCGAACTCTGGATCAGCGGTGACCGGCGGCCGGGTCGCGAACACGAATCGTGGTTGAACGCGCTCGTTCGCCATGAACATGTGCAAACGTCGCATCAATCGTTACCAAATCAGGTTCAGTCAACCTCGTAACGATCATTCGTCGCCAGGAGCATTTCATGTCCGACCAGATGACCGTTGAAGACATCTACGCCTACATCGAGGAGAAGCCTCGCACCGCTCATATCGGAGTCGTCCGGAAGGATGGCCGCCCGCATGTGTCGACGATCTGGGTGATCGTCGACGGAGAAGACATCGTTTTCACCTCGTGGCATACATCGGTGAAGGGGTACGCGCTGGCTCGCACCGGTCAGGCGGCCCTCTGCATCGATGACACCGCCGATGGCTCGTCGTACGTCACGATCGAGGGTACCGTCACCATCGACCCGGACCCGGAGCAGAGCCGCATCTGGGCCACGAAGCTTGGCGGCAAGTACATGGGAGCCGAGCGTGCGGACGAATTCGGCGCGCGAAACGGCATTCCCGGCGAATACGTCTACCGCCTGACCCCCGTCCACATGAGCGGCGTTCGCGGCGTCACGGATTGATACCGAATCCCGGACTGGCAGGCGTAGCCGCTCCTGGCAGGGAAGGACTGTTCGGCGCACACCCTTGGCTGTCATTCCGATCGCGTGCGAGGAATCTTCTAC
>CAZSUN010000144.1:0-8115 GCA_964610045.1 uncultured Sphaerobacteraceae bacterium | reverse complement strand
ACGCATGGATTTCACCCGGCTTTTTCCGCAACCGAAGCGCATTGACGTCACCGGCCCGGATATCGCCATCGCGGAGCGACCTGTCCGGGTCGAGACCACCAGTGAGCCGCCGCCGCTCGTCCTGCGTGGCGCGGCCATCGCGAGTCGCGATGGCGCCGGCGCTCCCTATGACATCAAGATCACGATTCAGCCTGGCACATTTGACGGACGCGATGCCTATCGCCTCGACCTGACCCCAGACGGCGGCACCCTCACCGCCGCCAGCGAGGCGGCGGGCTGGCACGGTTGCCACACCCTGCGCGCCATCCTCGACCAAGCGGGAGACAATCTCCCCGCCGTTCGCATCCAGGACTGGCCCGACTTCGCCTGGCGCGGCCTGTACGTCGAGTCGAAGTGGGGCTCCGACCGCATGACCCTCGACGATTGGAAAGCAGCCATCGATCACATGGCGGCGTTGAAGTTCAACGTGCTCGGCATCGGCGTTTACGGCTGCTGGGTGGTGCAGTACGGAGGACAGCGCACCGAGTTCCTGATGGTGCCGTTCCCGGGTGAACCCGAGGGGCTGGCCACGCCCAAGACCCTGCGCTACTACTCCCCGGCTGCCGGGGACTGGCAGGTGCTCGACTACCTGCCGACGATGGTCACCGATGACCTGTTCGGCGAGATCGTGGCCTACGGCAAGGCGAACGGCGTCTGGGTGCGCCCGCACTTCAACAGCCCCGGTCACAACACGGTCATTCCGCGCGTCTTCCCGCAGATCTCCGCCCGGACAGAGGACGGCACCCCGATCGGCTATGGCTTCTGCCTGTCGAATCCCGAAACGTGGGAGGTGCTGTTCCGTCTCTACGATAGCGTCGTTGACCGCTACCTGCTGCCACACGGCGTCGACTGGTTCCACATGGGCCTCGACGAGGTCGAAGCCTACAAGGGCATCAGCGAGGAGGATCCGACCCTCGCGATCGATCCCTGGTGCCGCTGTCCCGACTGCCGCGACAAGCCGCAGGCCGACCAGTTGCAGGACTACGCGATCCGGGTGGCGCTGCACCTCAAGGAGAAGGGCATCATCAACATCACGATGTGGAACGACGCGCTGGACAAGCTGGACGCCCTCGACGAAGGCTTCGCCGCCAAAGTTAAGGATGCAGGGCTGGCGGACAACCTCATCGTCCAGTACTGGCGCTACCAGGAGCCCGTGCTGGTGCCCCCGGACAACCTTGGGCTCCGCACCTGGTCCACCCCGATGTCCGGCTACTGGCCCAACCTTTTCTCGCAGAGCTATACCACCAACATCACCCGGATGCTGGCCCACGGCTACCGGGCCGGCGCCGAAGGGGCCGATGCCTACTGCCTCTACGATCCCGGCTTCGACCGGAGCTATGTCTGCCTCGCCGAGTACGGCTGGAACCAGACGGGCGAGGAAGACCTCTACCAGTTCAAGAGCCGCTATGCGCGCGCGTTACTGACGCCGGCACTTGAACCGTGGCAGGCAGCCGAGGCGATGGACCAGTACGACCAGGCCTTCGGCTCCGAGGCGTGGGGCGAAACGGTCGCCGCCTCCTTCCTCTACTACTGGCACACCTACCCCGGTGCACGCGAAACAGGAGTCTACCCACGCGACACCCTGCTCGAACTGGCGGACAGCAAGATCCGCCCGATGAACGCAATGCGGCGGGCGGCGAATTCGGCAAAGGCCGCGGCGGGCTGGTTCGAGCAAGCGAACGCCATCGCGCCAAGCCCGTTGCTGGATGAGTACATCGTGGAATGCCGCAAGCTCGTGGGCGTGGTGGAGGCATACGCTGCCGCCCTCCAGGGCATCGCCGCCTGGAACGCCGGTGACGCTGTCACGGCTTCCGACCGGTTCGGCACGGCGCGCGACCATATCGCTGCCGTGATGGCCGATCTCGAACGCGTGAAATCGACCTTCCTGGTGCCTCAGCTCCTGCGCGACATGAGCTCGCTGTTCCTGCCGTTCGACCGCCTCGCGGACGAGACCGGCCAGTACGCGAGCCGCGATTCCCAGGCCCTGCCGCCGTTCCTCGACCTTGCCAGCAACGGCGAGGATCTCGATGATTTCCTTGCTTCGGCGGCGTCGCCGGAGCCGATTGTCGTGGCATAGGGGCTGAAGGATGCGATTCGAGGGACAGGTTGCGCTGGTCACCGGCGCGGGATCGGGTATCGGGCAGGCGATCGCCTGGAAGCTCGCCGGTGAAGGAGCGCTGGTGATCGCCGCCGGGCGGACCATCGCCAGCGTGCAGGAGACGATCGCCCGCATCGAGGCCAACGGCGGCAAGGCCATCGCCGTGGAGGCCGATGTCACCGACGGTGACCAGGTGCGGGCGATGGGCGAGGCCATCTTCCGAGTGACCGACCGGGTCGATGTGCTTGTCAACAACGCGGGCAAGGCGACCGCCGACGGCATCGTGGAAACCGACGAGGCCGGCTGGGATGCCGACATCAACGTGGTGCTGCGGAGCGCGTTCCTGGTGACGAAGGCGGTGCTGCCGAACATGCTCGAACGGCAATCCGGATCGATCGTCAATATCGCCTCGGTGAACGGCCTGGCCGGGTTGGGTGAGGAAGCCTACAGCGCGGCCAAGGCCGGCATGATCAACCTGACGCAGAACATGGCGATCCGCTACGGGAAGGACGGGATCCGGGTCAATGTGGTCTGCCCGGCCACGATCCGCACCCCGATCTGGAACTGGATCCTGGAGAAGGATCCGGACGTCTTCACGCGGTTGGAGAAGTGGTATCCGCTTGGCCGCGTCGGAGAACCGGACGATGTCGCCAACGCGGTCGCCTTCCTGGCCTCCAGCGAGGCGAGCTGGATCACTGGCGAGGTGCTCAATGTGGATGGCGGCCTGATGGCCGGCCTGTACGGCATGTCGCGCGAATTGCTCGGGGAAGGCGATTCCGGAAATACGTAATTCTGATGAAATTCTCTTGCCGCATGGTAGAGGTGGGCATTTCCGCCTGCTCTGCGCTCGCCGTCAAGTGGTAGGGAAGACCTTCCGCGCCGAAACATCGGCCCGTGTGACATTCAATGACAAGGCGGCGCGGTAATGGTCTTCCTCGTTCCCACCGGGGCGTTGGACGACTCCCACCAAGAAGGTCATTATCCGGCGCAGACACCATTCCGTCGGCGGCGTCGAGCGTGCGCCGGAAAGGCCTTCCCTACCGGCGCGTTGCATCCAACACCATGTGACGATCAACCAGCGTCCCGCCCGCCCAGGCACCAGCGGACGGCCTCCGCGACGATTTCCGCTTCGCCGGGTTCGAGGGTGTCCGGCGTCAGGTACAGGTACCGGTCGTATTCGGCAGCGACTGCCACCGGTGGCGCGTGTTCCATCAGCCGTTGCTGGAGCGCGAACGCGGAGAACCCGGTGATATCCGGCTGGACATCGATCCGGACGCGGGGCATCGGTTGCCCGGCCTCGTTCGGGAAATCCCGTGTCACCACAATCGCCGGGGAAATGGCCGAGATCGACGCCACCCACCCGGAGACGGTTGCCTCGAACCCGGCGAGACGGGCGTCCTCGTCTTCATCCAGATAGCAGGTGAGCGCGGCCAGCAGGCCGATCATCTCTTCCTTGCCGACCTTGGCGAGGCGGGCCAGCCGCTGGTGCGGTGAGGCGTTCTCCCGGCAGGCTGCGATCAGGTCGGTTCGCCCGACGACGAACCCGCTCGCCTGTGGGCCGCGTATCTCCTTGCCGCCACTGAAGACGACGAGGTCCGCCCCGAGGTCGCGGCTGAAATGCCAGAGATTGCGCCGGGGTGGCAACTGCGCGGCGGCATCGACGATTACCGGCACGCCATGCCGGTGCGCGACCTCGACGGTCGTTTCCAGCGACAGCGCCCCGCGCCGCAGGTGCTCTCCTGCCACGAAAAAGACGGCGGCGGTGGATTCCGTAATCGCCGATTCGAGTTCCCACTCGAATGTTTGCAGCGCGTTGCCGATGTCGATCGCTGTCGCGCCAGTGAGGGCCAGGACCGGATCGTAGGGAATCCGGTGAGCGCGGTGAACCACCACTTCGTGGCGATCAGGCACCACCCGCGGCAAGCGGGCGATCGCCGCCGGGTCTCCCCCGGTCATGCAGGCCAGCAGTGAGATGAAGATCCCCGCCGCCGCCCCGGTACAAACGAAGGCGTCCTCGTTCCCGGTGAGACCGGCGATCCTGCGCCCCACCCGTTCCTGCAGCGCGAACATGTCGACGTGGTGACGGGATGCCTCCGCCATGGCCGCCACCGCCTCCGGCCACATGATCGACCCACCGAGCGCCGTCATCCGGGAATCGGCGTTGATCACCGGCGACAGGCCAAGTTCCTCGTAGATCCCCATGCTCGCTCCTCGACCACCGATCGATCTCACGCCTGGCGCGATTTTCCGCCGAGATGCCTGCACGGGCAATGACCTACGATTCGCGCCGGAGTGTCCCGCTCTGGCAGACTTCCGCCATGATTCCGTACCCGCCGGAGTGACCATCATGCCCGATGACCTCACCCTCGCCGCCGCCCGCGCCCTCGATGCCGCCGATCCGCTGGCCCGCTTTCGCGACCGCTTCCACTGCCAGCCGGGCAAGGTCTATCTCGACGGCAACTCGCTCGGGCTGCTCTCGGTGGATGCCGAGCGGGCGGTGCTCGATGCGCTGGACGCGTGGAAGACGTTCGGGATCGACGGCTGGCTCGATGCCGACCCGCCCTGGTTCACCCTCGGGGAAACCCTGGGCGCGCGGATGGCCGCGATGATGGGCGCGCAGCCCGAGTCGGTCGTGGTTACCGGCACCACCACGGTCAACCTGCACCAACTGGTGGCGACCTTCTTCCAGCCGCAGGGCATACGTCGCAGAATCCTCGCCACCGCGCTCGACTTCCCATCCGACATCTACGCGCTGCAGGGGCAGATCCGGCTCCATGGCGGCGACCCGGAAACCGATCTCGTGCTGGCCCCATCCCGCGATTGCCGCACGATCGACGAGGACGACCTGATTGACCTGATGACCGGTGAGGTCGCGCTGGCCTGGCTGCCGTCGGTGCTGTATCGCTCCGGTCAGTTGCTGGACATGGAGCGGCTGACGGCGGCGGCCCACGATCGCGGCATCCTGATCGGGTTCGATTGCGCGCACTCCGCCGGGGCGGTCCCACACCGGTTCGATGACTGGGGCGTCGATGTCGCGAGCTGGTGCACCTACAAGTACCTGAATGCCGGTCCCGGCGCCGTTGGTGCGCTCTATGTCAACCAAAAGCACCACGGCGCGATCCCGGCCCTGCCCGGCTGGTGGGGCTACCGCAAGGAGCGGCAGTTCGCGATGGTGCACGAGTGGGAAGGCGCGGTGCACGCCGGGGCGTACCAGATCAGCACGATCCCGCTGCTGTCGGCGGCGGCACTGACCGGCTCGCTGGCGATCCACGCGGAGGCCGGGATCGAGGCGATCCGCGCGAAGTCGCTGCGGCAGACGCGATACCTGATCGACCTCATCGACTCAATCGGCCTCGATCGTGACCCATACCGGTACGCGATCGGCAGTCCGCTGGACGATGCCCGTCGCGGCGGTCACGTTGCGATCGAGCACGTCGAGGCGGCGGCTATTTCCCGAGCCCTCCGGCAACGCGGCTTCATCGTCGATTTCCGGGCGCCGAACGTGGTCCGGATCGCCCCGGTCGCGCTGTACACGAGATTTGAAGACCTCTGGCGGGTCGCCCACGCCCTGCGCGCCATCATCGACGAGGGCGCGTATCGGGAAGCTGGATCCCCTTCCTCACTCGTGACCTGAGCCGGCATACCCACCCCTTCGGGTCCTCCCGGTCACGTGCCTGCCAGGAGGGTGGGAGTGGCGACACCGTCGCGTGCGTAAAGGTTCTCGTCACGTCGCGGAACACGCAGCGAGGCGGATTGGGCTGGCGCTTCCAGGCACACCAACCAATCCCGGAACCGTGCCGGCGTTATGTCGCCCGAAATGACGGATAGAGCGGCAGCGGGGCGAGGTCGGCGTCCCAGCGTTGGTGGAGCACGGTCGCCATGGTTCCGGCCATCTCGCCGATCGCCGTCAGGTGGCCGGCAGTGGCGGTCGTCCCGGTGGCGACGGCGAGCCGGACGAGCAGTCGCTGCCGGATGGTGCCTGTCCCCCACTCCCGGTCTTCGTCGAGCAGATCCCGCAGCGGGTGCCAGTGGCAGAGCAGGATCATCCAGAACACGCACGCTTCGGCGACGGCCCGATTGTACCGTTGGTCGTCCAGCGCCGCCGGGCAGCCTCGGGCGAGCTCGGTCCGGTAGGCCTGCTCCATCTCCTTCGCCACGTTGTCCGGCAGCAGGCCGATGCACCAGCAGGTTGGGAATGGCACCCGGCCATAGACGCCATCCATCAGGGCATGACCGGTGTTGGAGAACTCGAAGTCGATGAGGTAGTTACGATCCCCAGCCCAACCCCAATTGTCGAGGCACGGGTCCGAGTGGATGAAGGTCGTGAACTCGCCCGGCTCGGCCATCGCCGCGGCCAGTGTCGCCAGGTCGTCATCGATGCCATCGATCGGGGAGATGCCCAGGCATTCGAGCATCCCATGGAACGCTGGCACGATCCAGTCCCAACCGAAGCCGGGATTGGGTGGGCCCAGCGACGCACGCAGGTGCCGGAATTCCGCGACGTGGGCGGCAGTTTGCGCATGCAACCGTCCGACCGTGGTGGCGTATGCCATCAGGTCCGTCCTTGCGGCATCGGGATCGTCGCTGAGTAGTGTCGCGGTCAATCCGGTCATCGGACCGAGATCCGCCATGACCAGGATGCCGGTGTCTCGGTCGGCGCCATAGAGACGAGGTGCCAGGGGTGGATCGACCGCGATCTGGCCAAGGAATTGCAGGCTCGCCCATTCATTGAGGAAGCGGGTCGTCGGGCTGTCGGGAGCCGCTGGATCATCCCACTCCGCGCCGAGATCGACCGCACGCTTGACGATGACCGAAGCCGGAGCGCCATCCGGGGCGTTGTTCACGGTGAACCGCAGAATCGAGGAGCGGTCGCTGCCCTCGTCGATCGGTTGGGCGGCGTCCAGGCGCACCTCGCCAATGGCTTCGGTCAACAGACGGGTGGCGGTGTCCCTGACGGTATCGTCTACGTGCATGGCGCGATCTCCTCTCCCGGGGCGAGTTGCCGGCGTGTGATCCCGTTCGCAGCATACAGGTACCGGCAGTCGTTTCGGCCATTCCTGGTCTCTGATCGTTTCCGGGCGCGAGGTGGCCACGTTCGCATTGGTCCAGATCGCGAATCCGGACCAACCACGGACAATTCCGTTCTGCTACGCAGGCACCTGCGGTACAATTCCGGGCAATTATGGGCAACAGGCGGCGCCCACACCTCCCGGGCCCAGACTCGTCGTATGACGGGCTGACGCCGGGAGTGGGTGGCCTGCGTGCAGGCTTGGCCTGTTGACCGCTGACGCAACGGTGGAGCGCCGGCATGGCTCTCCCACGATCCCGAGAGGCCTGTACATGGCGACCACCCAAAGCCAGGGGAAACGGCGGAGCGGGGCGAAGCCCGCCGGAAACGGCGCGGAAGCCGCTCCTGCCACGAGGCTCGGGGCAGACGCCCTCCTCGCGCTCTACAAGAAGATGGTCGAGATCCGGCTCTTTGAGGATGCCGCCCAGCGCGGCTTCCGCCAGGGCAAGGTCGGCGGCTACATGCACGTCTACAGCGGTCAGGAGGCGGTCGCCACCGGCTTCCTCGAATCGTTCCAGGAAGGCGATACGGTCATCACCGCCTACCGCGATCACGCTCACGTCCTCCTGCTCGGGTCCGATCCGAAGGCGGTTATGGCCGAGCTCTACGGCAAGGGCACCGGACTGGTCAAGGGCAAGGGCGGATCCATGCACCTGTTCGACGTCACGAACGGGTTTTACGGCGGCTACGGCATCGTTGGTGGGCATATCCCGCTGGGTGTCGGCACCGCCTTCGCCCAGGCATACCAGAAGACCGGCGGCATCACCCAGCTCTACCTGGGAGACGGCGCGATCCACAACGGCGCCTTCCACGAAGCGGCGAACCTCTCCGGTCTCTGGGGCAAGGATGCCCTGAATCCCTGCCTCTTCATCCTCGAGAACAACCAGTACGGCATGGGCACCAGCGTCGA
>CAZSUN010000143.1:0-8363 GCA_964610045.1 uncultured Sphaerobacteraceae bacterium | reverse complement strand
CAGGGTCGTGGTCAGCAACGTCAATTGCACGAAGACCAGGCTGCCGTAGGCGAGGGCATCGCGGGACTCCGCGCACCACGAACGGCTTGTCACCTACCGATTTCACCCGGAATCGAGTGTTCCATCGAACCGTCCGCATGATATCCGACCGTAACTATCGGATAAAGCCAATCTCCCGTGCGCATTCCAGGGCATCGTCATGTATTATGAGCGGGCGTACCTGAAGACACCGGCACGCGCACCCTTCCCCATCAACAGTTGCCCGGAACCGGTCCTCCCCGGATCGTCTCCGCTAGCCCAAAGGCCTGCATGGACCTCCTGAAGCAGTTCTTCGCCTACTACAAGCCCTGGAAGAAGCTTTTCTACATCGACTTCGGCAGCGCGGTCGTTTCCGGCCTGCTTGAACTCGCCTTCCCGCTCGCGGTCGCCTGGCTCATCGATGACCTGTTGCCCGAGGGGAACTGGACGATGATCACGGCTGCCGCCTTCGCGCTGTTCTTCGTCTACATCTTCAACACTGCCCTGATGGTGATCGTGACCTACTGGGGACACATGCTCGGGATCAACATCGAGACCGAGTTGCGGCGACGATCGTTCGATCATATCCAGAAACTCTCCTTCCGGTTCTTCGACAACCAGAAGACCGGGCACCTCGTCGGCAGGGTTACCAAGGATCTCGAGGATATCGGCGAAGTCGCTCACCACGGTCCGGAAGACGCCTTCATCGCCGTGATGACCTTCATCGGCGCGTTTGCCCTGATGTTCTCGGTTCACCGCGAACTCGCGCTGATCACCGCCTGCATCGTGCCGTTCACCGGGTTCGTCACCACCCGTTATGGCGGCCGCATGGCGCGGACCTGGCGCTCGCTGTTCGGCCGGGTCGGCGAGTTCAATGCCCGGATCGAGGAGAACGTCGGCGGCATCCGGGTGGTGCAGGCATTCGCCAACGAGGACCACGAGCGCGCCCTGTTCGCGAAGGACAACGCGAAGTACCGGACCACCAAGCTCGACGCCTACCGGATCATGGCGGCGTCGATGTCACTGTCGTACCTCGGCATGCGGCTGACCCAGCTGGTGGTGATGATCGCCGGCACGTACTTCGTGATGCAGGATGACCTCAGCTACGGCGGCTTCGTGTCGTTCCTGCTGCTGGTCAACGTGTTCTTCCGGCCGATCGAAAAGATCAACTCGGTGATCGAGCTGTACCCGAAGGGCATCGCCGGATTCAAGCGGTATCTCGAACTGATCAACACCGAACCGGATGTCCAGGATCGCCCGAATGCGATCGATGTGGGACAGCTTCGCGGCGACATCCGCTACGAGAACGTCACCTTCGGCTACACGAAGGACCGGCCGGTCTTCTCCAACCTCAACCTGGCGATTCATCCCGGCGAAACCATCGCCTTCGTCGGTCCGTCCGGCGCTGGCAAGACCACGATTTCGTCATTGCTGCCGCGCTTCTACGAGGTGGACGAGGGACGGATCACGATCGACGGTATCGATATCCGCGACATGACCCTGGCATCGCTGCGGCGCGAGATCGGCATTGTCCAGCAGGATGTCTTCCTGTTCGGCGGCACGATTCGCGAGAACATCGCCTACGGCCGGCTCGATGCGCCCGAGGAGGACATCGTTGACGCGGCGCGCCGGGCGCGGCTGGACCAGGTGATTGCGGGTCTGCCTGCAGGCATGGACACGATCATCGGCGAGCGCGGCGTGAAGCTTTCCGGTGGCCAGAAGCAGCGGCTGGCGATTGCGAGGATGTTCCTCAAGAACCCGCCGATCCTGATCCTCGACGAGGCGACGTCCGCGCTGGACACCGAGACGGAGCGGGCGATCCAGCAGTCGCTGACCGAACTCGCGGTTGGCCGCACCACGCTGGTGATCGCGCACCGGCTGGCAACGATCCAGAACGCCGACCGGATCGTGGTGGTGACGGAGTCCGGTGTGGCCGAGCAGGGTCGGCACGACGACCTGATCCTGCTCGATGGCATTTACAGCCGCCTGCACGAAGCCCAGTTCGGCCTTGCCACGCGATAGGTAGAGTTGCGGAAGGGTTGCCGTACGCTCGGTGGGCCGCCCAACGGACGACGGGCTTTTCGAGCGGTCGACCGAGCCGCATTTGCTCGCACGCGTCCCGTATTTGGTGCATTTCCTTCCCGTGGTGTCGAACTGGCCCGTTGGTTGGAGGCTGCGAACGAGAGTTCTGCCTGCCCACGCGAACGCATCGAGACGGGGAATGTGCGCCAGGGGCGAATGACGACCATTTCAGAGAGGTGAAAGACGCTTCATACCGAGTCCGGGTGATCACTTCGTCCTGGGCTTGCTCGTGGCAGATCGTGAGTTGCTGTCTGGGAGCCCATCGCTGAGGCTTCCCCAAACCTGGGGAAGAGAATCGTGGGCGGAGAAGATTCCTCAACCCCAACTCCTGCCCCCTTCCCGACTCGCTCAGCGGGGGAGGTATCCTTGTCGCCGAGGGCCAAGCGCGAAGCACCAGGAAGCCTGTCCTGAACGAAGGGAAGGATGCCCTCCGGTCGTTCCCGGAGGCATGCGGCGGTACGCAGGCCAGATCCGACGCGACCCAACCATGCGCGTGCCGCCTTGGACTTCGGCTACCACGATTGCGACGGTCTACCGCCCCCTCTGATACCGACTCCGGGTGATTCCCCGCGTTTCCTCAGAGGGGTGCCCCTACGAAAACACGCCCCGATCACGAGAAACGATCGGAGACACGCGATTGACAGTCTTATGTTTCCGAACCAACCTTCGGGCCGCCGTAAGCTTCGTCGAGGATTTCGACGATGTGGCGGACGGGCATGTCGACGCCGTTGCGGCGGAGCGAGGTTCGCAGTTGCATGTGACAACCAGGGTTGGCGGTGATGACCGTCGCCGCGCCGCTGCCGACGATGTTGCCGACCTTGCGATCACCAAGATCGTCGGCCATGTCCTTGCGGATGATGTTGTAGATGCCGGCGCTACCGCAGCAGAGCGACGACTCGCGCATTTCGACCAGTTGCAGTCCCGGAACCTGCGCCAGCAGTTTGCGCGGTTGCGCGGTGATCCGCTGGGCGTGGGCGAGATGGCACGGCTCCTGGTAGGTCACCGTTCCTTCGACCGGATGCGTCGGCGGTTCCAGGTCCAGCGTCGCGAGGTACTCGGAGATGTCCTGCACCCGCGCACTGAACCGTTCCGCCCGTTTGGCGTACTCCGGATCGTCCTTGAGCAGGAACCCATATTCCTTCAAGGCCGCGCCACAGCCCGCCGCCGTAACGATGATCGGCGATTCGCCGTCGCCTTCGAAAGCCTCAATGTTGGTGCGTGCCAGCTTTCGCGCCCCATCCATCATCCCGGAGTGGACATGCAACGCGCCGCAGCATTGCTGTCCGGCAGGTACGTTGGTGTCAACGTGGTTGTGAGCGAGTACCCTGCCAGTCGCCCGGTTCACATTCGAGAAGACGGTGCTCATCACGCAGCCGTTGAACAGGCAGGCGTGATCCATGGCGCGAGGAACCGGCCAGGACTCTTTCCCTGCCACCAGCGGTGCTTCGGCAATCGGTGGCAGCATCGCTTCGAGCGTTTCCAGGCGCATCAACCGGAGCACGCCGGTTCGTCGCAGCAGCGACGATAGGCCCACACGCTGATAGACCCGCAGGACATTCACCATCGACCGCATGCGGCCGACACGTGAGAACGGCATATCGAGTCCGACCTTGCGACCGAATCGCTGCCAGGCAGGCCGTGGACGGTGCTGTTCGAGCTGGGCTCGCGATGCCTCGACAAGTGGCCCGTAGTGAACTCCGGAGGGACAGACGGCCTCGCAGGCTCGGCAGTTCAGGCACTGGTACATCTGCTCGTCAAACTCGGGATCGAGCAGGTCGAGACGTCCCTCGGCAACCGACTTCATCAGCCAGAGCCGACCGCGCGGCGACGATGCCTCCTGTCCAGTGAGGCGGTAGGTCGGGCAGGTTGGCAGGCACATGCCGCAATGCACGCAGCCGTGCAACAGATCGTCGTCGGGGACATCCTCGCCAGAGAATCCGTTGCGAACGATGTCTGTGATCGAAATCGCCATCGTGCCAGTAACCTGCCTGAATATCCCTCGATGGGAGCAACTACGAGACCATCAGCCTGCCGCGATTCAGTACGTCCGCCGGATCGAATTCCCGCTTCAGCGCGCGCATGATCCCCATGCCATCCGGTTCAGGACCCCACGGGTCGTACTCGCCGGCGTCACCGGAAGAGACTTTCTCCAGAACATAACTGGATTGAGAAACGCTCACGACATCCAGCAAGGCAGGTAATAACGGAGTTGTATCGTCATCGACCAGGACGCGCACGGAACCCAGCCCCGGATCTATCGAGAACGAGGCGGATTCGGTCGTACCGGGGACGTCGAGCATGCGCCGCACCAGTTCCGCGGTGAGACGAGGACGGGTCGAGACCGCCAGCAGCGATCCTTGCTGGTTCTCTCCAAAGCGATCGAGGTGTCGTTGCCACCACTGCGCGCTCTCCACCCCGGACAGCATTTCGCCGGGACCGGACAGGCTCGCGACTTCGGCCATCGTTTCAGACACTGCGCGGTCGCGGCCCAACGATCGCGTCGCGATCGTCACCACTCCCCGATCGACCACGATCGTGCAGGCGTCGAGCGTCGGTATGCGCGCGATCAGGTCATGGCCCCGGGAGATCGCCTGGTCCACGGTCGTCAGGCTTGCCAGGTACGTCCCATCGCTCCTGGGTGTCGGGGTCACTTTCAGGTTGACCGTGGTCAGGACCGCCAACGCACCCCACGAACCGTGGAGGAACCGTGGGACTTCGAAGCCGCTCACGTTCTTCACCACCATGCCACCGGCATTGGCAACGAGTCCATCGCCCCGGACATACTCGCACCCGATCATCAGGTCGCGAAATGATCCTGACCGGAGACGACGTGGTCCGGCGAATCCGGTGGCGATGAGTCCGCCGATGGTCGCTCTGTCCGGATAGGTGACGTCCACCGGAATCGCCTGGTTGTGGCGAGACAGTTCATCCTGCACTTCCGCGAAGGTGGTCCCGGCGTGCACCGAGAGGACGAGGTCGGCAGGTTCCCATGAGACGACGCCCCGAATTTCGGTGAGATCGAGCCCGAGATCGAAGCCGGGAACCGGATTGCCGGTGACGACGCTGTTGGCACCGCCGAACGGCAGGACCGACTGGTCCGCGTCCGTGGCGCCGGCCAGGATCTCGCCAACTTCCGCGGCATTTCCTGGTGCAATCACCTTCCGGAGTTGGTATGGAATGTCTGCCAGCCGGTGGTCCTGTTCCATTCGTTCTTCCATCAGACCGGCACAATCCCATGTTGCTGTTCCATGACCTTGAGGTGAAGTTCCTTCACTTCGCCACACATGTAGCCAGAGGGCAGAACCTTGTTCGGGTTGAACCGGTTGCTCGGGTCGAAGGCCTGTTTCAGTCCAGCCATCGCCCGCAGGTCCGCTTCGCTGAAGACGAGTGTCATGAATCCACGTTTTTCGGTACCGATCCCGTGCTCCCCGCTCAGGGTGCCACCGAGGCGCACGCACTCGTGGATCAGGTCGTGACTGGCTTCCAGCACGCGTTCAACTTCTCCCGGACGGCGCCGGTCGAAGAGGATGAGGGGGTGCAAGTTTCCATCACCGGCATGAAACACGTTCGCGACCTGGAGCTGGTGGTGCCGGGTGATGTCCTCGACGGCGGCGAGTGTTTCGGGGAGCTTCGATCTGGGCACGACCGTATCGTGGAGGTAGTAATTCGGCGCCAGCCGGCCCATTGCCGCCAGCGCCATCTTTCGGCCCTTCCACAGCAGGTCGCGTTCGGCAGCGGTGTCGGCGCTTCGCATCGAACTCGCCCCGGCCTCGCGGCACAGGGTCTCGATTTCCGCCACCGACTCGGCGACTTCAGCCGGGTGCCCGTCCGATTCGATCAACAATACCGCCCCGGCATCCATCGGGTACCCGGCATGATAGGCGGGCTCCACCGCCTGGATGGTGAGGTTGTCCATCATCTCCAACGACGCCGGCAGGTTGCCGGCCGCGATGATGTTGGTGACGGCATGGGAGGCAGCATCCACCGATCCAAACGCCGCCAACTGCACCGTGATGGCCGGCGGAATCGGCGTGAGGCGGACGAGCGCCTTCGTGACGATGCCGAACATGCCTTCGGAGCCAACCACCGCCGCGGTGAGGTCGAATCCGCCATACCCATCCCTGGCCGATGACGTCCAGACAATATCGCCGTCTGGCGTCACCATTTCCAGCGCGAGGATGTGATTGGTAGTAACGCCGTACTTGAGGCAATGGGGTCCGCCTGAATTCTCGGCAACGTTGCCGCCGATGGTGCAGGCTTTCTGGCTCGAAGGATCAGGCGCAAAGAACAGGCCGTCTCCGCGAACGTGGTCGGACAGTTCGAGATTTATGACGCCGGGTTCGACCAACGCGGTCCGGTCGACCGGGTCTATCTCGATGATCCGGTCCATGCGTGTCAGGGCGACGATGATGCCACCGGACTGCGCAACCGCGCCGCCCGACAACCCCGTGCCGGCGCCTCGTGCCACGACGGGCAATCCCGCACGCCGGGCCAGGCGCACGATCGCCGCGACCTGCTCGGTCGTGCGAGGAAGGGCGACAGCGGTCGGGCGGGCGGTGTCGACCGCGCCATCGACCGACCCGTCATATTCGTAGACGAGAAGATCGACCGGGCGATGGCGGATTCCATCCGGCCCGACGATGCGTTCTAGTTCGTCCAGCAGCAATTGACGGTCCACAGGCCCACTCCGTTCATGGCCCACACTTCTCCCGTGAGTTTCCCACGGATCACCGGTGAGGTACAGCGGTGATGCCCGGTCGGCGGGTTCGCACTCCTCGGTTGTGGGAAACTGGGGTCACAAGATACGCGACTCCGCCAGCATTTTCCCGAGGTCCATGTGACAGAAACTACAGAAGCGATCCCAGATCCGTTCGAGGCCATGCCAACGCCAACGAACCGGCCACTTGGCCTGCGGGAGGTCGCACTCCTGCTGGTGGGTGGCGCATTCGCCAGTCAGATGTTCGATCTCGCCGACGCCGCGGTGATCGCCGGTGCCCTTGCGGTGGTCGTCTGGGTTGCCGGGATGTTGCGGCGACCGCCTCTCAGCCGGCAGACCACCCTGGCGATCGGTGGCGGACTGGTCGTGACGTTCATGTGGTGGCCAGACGGTGGATGGCTGGTGCCCGCGATTGCGCTGATGTGGGTTGGGCTGGCGATGATCGCATTTGCGGTGGCGATGTGGTTCGTCCAGCGCCGTAACTCCGATCAGTAGCTCGAATCCAAATTCAAACGCAAACGCCCTCCCCGTTGGAACGGGAAGGGCGAGTGGTGGAGATGGGGGGAATCGAACCCCCGTCCAGAACCGTTGGCCGGACATATGCTACACGTTTAGTCGGCGTTTTTCGTGCCAATGACCGCTCCCACCGACAGGATCGATCACCGGTGAGTCAGACTGTCTTAAGCGATCGCGCTCCAACGGACTAGATCGCAGCATCCCATCTTGGTGACGCCCAGACCCCGAACCGACGGGACGAGTTCCGGCTGGACGCGCTGACTAGAGGTCGTGTGACTTAGGCAGCGTAGGCGAGCTGTGGTTTGTTCGCAGCTACTTGGTTGCCCGTTTTTACGAGGCCTCGGGCACCTCGACGTGCAATGGCCTGGCATCCGACCCTGTCGAAACCGGACATCCCCAGACATGTCCCGCTGGTCAGACGGAACATATGTAGTGTAGCACGGTGAGAACGCCTGTGCTACTCGTGCTGACGTTCCTTGATGACGCGTTCCATCGTGCGCTTCGCCTCGCGCTCGGCAACCGCCTGGCGCTTGTCGTAGAGCTTCTTGCCACGCGCCACGCCGACATCGACCTTCGCACGGCCATCCTTCAGACGCACCCGCAGCGGCACCAGGGTCATGCCCTTGCGCTCGGTTTCTTCCCGCAACATCTCGATTTGCTTCCGGTGGGCGAGCAGCTTCCGGGGACGCGATGGTTCGTGGTTTGCATACGCACCATGCGTGTATGGTGTGATATTGGCTCCAATCAACCACAATTCATTCCCGTCCACCCGCACGTAGGATTCCCCGATGGTAATCTTCCCATCGCGAATGGACTTGATCTCGGATCCGGTCAACACGATGCCGGTCTCGAGACTCTCGTCGATGAAATAGTCATGAAATGCCCGCCGGTTCTGGGTAACCGTCCGGTTTCCCGGTGTCGATTCCCCGCCGGCACCACTCTTCTTCGCCATGCAGGGCACTATACCCGACAGTTCCGGCCCACGCCCGGCCAATCCCGAAAGCCATCCGACTTCATGCAGCCACCAGAC
>CAZSUN010000142.1:0-8471 GCA_964610045.1 uncultured Sphaerobacteraceae bacterium | reverse complement strand
GCCCGACCAGCATCGATCAGGATGCGCCGGACGTTCGCCAGGAGTTCCGCCGCCACCGCGTAGGCACTGCGGTTTCGCATCGCGATCTGGTGGTCCGCCTGCTTTCGGTAGATGGCGATCGACCGGTCCGGGAACTCCTGCTCCGCAGCCTTCGCCAGGTTCGATTCGATCTGTGCGCTCGTCCACGGCGCCCGGCCTTTTCCGGCTTTGGCGCGATCCCACGCCTGAACGGCGGCGCCAACCTCGCCCTCGCTGAGATGGATCTCCGTCAGCACCCACCAGTCGGACCTGGACACCATGAAGGCGACCAGGTCGGACCGCAGGTCATCCCAGGTGCCGGCCGGCAGGGAGGGATCGGTGGCCACCTGCCGCAGCCGCAGCCAGGTATCCAGCGCCGGTGCCCGCCGGAACTCTCGCTCGATCAGTGGGATGGCGCGATCGGGCGATCCATGGCGCGCCATGGTGTCGCTGATCCACCGCTGGTAGTTCGCGTCATGCCACGGGACCTGCTTCTCGACCTCCCATGCCCGGTCCTCGACCATGGAGACGGCGCGGTCGAGCAGGCCTGGGTCGTGGGCGATCAGTTTGCCGGCCAGCCCGAGGAAGGTACCGATGGCGGGAACATTGCGCGAGATGGTCGAAATCGCCTCGTCGATCCTGTCATCTTCGATCAGGACGATTGCCACCTGGTCCCACAACCCGGCATCGCGGTATAGCGTCAGCAGCTCGGCGCGGGACACCCCGCTCTCCGCTCGCATCATGACCCGGGCTTCGACCAGCATCCGGCCCGACCAGTCGCCTGCCTTTTCGCCATCGAGCCAGGATTCGACCAGCGAGCGTTCGTCGGCGGTGGCATGGCGAGCGATCGCCTCGAGGGCTGCCCCGCCAAAATCCTGGCCGCCGGCTTCGAAGACGTTGAGACGCCACAAAGCGTACCCAGCCTCGATCAGCGCCTGCCGCTCGTCTCTGGTGAGCCGTTGCGATTCCGGCACGGAGGTCTCGGAGTCGAGGATGGCTGCCAGGCCGTCGTCGCACCTCCGGAGGATAGTTATCAGTGTGAAGTCCTCGTCGTGCATCTCGAACAGATTGTCGCCGGCTTCCTCAGCGATCACCTCGTAAATCGTAAAGGCGCTGGAGAGGCGGCCAGCATCCAGATGCTGTTGCGCGAGGTCGATCAGGTCGTTCAGTTCCCGTGGCGCCTTGAGCGAGTGTCCCCAACGGGGTTCCTGATGGGTAAAAGCAACGAGCGATGCCTGGGCCGTCCTCCTGATCGCTGTCCTCTCGACCTGCCAGCTACCGGCGTCCGCACGTGGCGACATCAGGGTGAGCATGTGCTCGAGTTCCGGCGCGCGCTGCACCATGCGCACCATGAGGGCGATGAGTTCATCCTTGTCATAACGCTCCAGTTGTTCGGCAAGCGGCGCCACCGTCACGAACGAGTCCCGGTTGTCGATCCAGGACAGCAGCAGTGCCACCACGTGCTTGCAGGCAGTCCCGATCGGACAGCTGCACGCGGTTTGAAGTCGAGACAGCGGTTCAGTGCGGAGGGGGAAGGTGGCGCTGACGCGATATGGCTCCATGCCGGACCCGCGGCAGAGCGCCTCAATGGTGCGCTCGCGTAACCGGGTGTCGTGGATCCGTCCCTGGTTGTAGTAGCTGCGTCCGCGTGAGAAGGAACCGGAGTCGGTCAATCCCTGCACGTCGGCAACGGTGATCGCACGGAATTCCGACTCGGAGGAGGTGGTGGTGGCCTGGTTGGTGGAGGTCATGGCCGGAACGCCTCCATTGACGGGACAGTGGGCGACCGCGAAGGAGTGGTGTTGATAGCCTACAGCAGCTGGGTCCAGAGGTGCTGATCGAAGGCCAAGGCGGCATGTAGAATGGCAGGACATCCACAACCTGAGGGTCCCCGGTAGGTCACGCGTCCCACTCCGTTGGATCTGAGCATGGTTCTCGCCAGTTCCGGACCCAGGCCGTTGCGACACGGGCGCAGGCGATGAACGCCAGACGAGACGCGGACCGGAACGGCGGTCCGCTGGTGCTGGCCATGCTGTGCATCGCGGGGTTTGTCGCCGCGTTGAGCTTCTTTGCCCCGAGTCCGTTCTATCCGGAGATAGCCGATGACCTTGGGACATCGGTCTCGGTGCTGGGCCAGTCGGCCACGCTCCTGATGGTCGTTAGTTCGGTGCTCGGTCTTGCAGTTGGCCCAATCGGCGATGCCTACGGCTACCGGCGGTTGCTGGTGTTCGGCGTCTGCGCCATAGCCGTGTACCAGCTTGGATTCGCGTTGTCGCCATCCCTGGTGGTGATCCTCGCCGTCACCCTGCTCGGCGCCATTGGCGACGCGCTGGTCTTCGGGCTTGCCCTGGCGCTGGCAAGCGTCCTCTTTGAAGGGCCATCCCGCAAGCGCGCAATTAGCTGGACCATCGCGTCGCTGAGTGCCGGCGCCATCGCCGGTGTCCCGCTCGTGACCCTGATCGGCGATCTCACGAACTGGCGGGTGGCGATCGGCGCGTTCGGGGCAGCTTGCCTGGCGTTCGCCTGGGTGCTGCTGGCGGTGCTGCCGGACGACCGCCGGCGACCCGAACAGCGGATCCGGGTTCGCGATGTCACCGCCGCCTACCTGCCGATTCTGGCCGATCCCCCAACCGTGCGCCTGCTCGGGATTACGGTCGCGCGGTCTGCCTGGGTGTTGGGCTGGATCACCTACGCCGGTGCGTACGCGAGCGACGAACTCGGCCTCTCGACGCGGAGCGTGGGCTTCATGTACATGCTGGGTGGTGTTGGGGCGACCACCGGCAGCCTGATTGCCGGTTCCCGCCTGTTGAGCCGGTTTCCCCGTACCGTCGTCGCCGTGTCCAGCCTGGCCGGAGGGACGCTGTTCCTGGTGTTCATCCTTTCGTCGTCGCTTGGTGTCCTGATGGTCCTGAATCCCGTGGTCGCGGCTTTGTCCGCCATTGCCAGTGTCGGCGTGGCCTCACTGCTCGCGGCGGAAAGCCAGGCGCAGGCGGGGACGACGATGTCGCTGAACGCAACGCTGATCAACACCGGCGGATCGATTGGCGCGGCCGTTGGCGGGGTACTGCTTGCACTTGGGGGATTCGCGGTCTTCGGGATCGGACTCTCGGCGTTTGCCGTCGTTGCCGCGACGCTGGCCTGGTGGCCCCGCCGACCTGACACGGGCGTTGCATAGACAGGGCATCAGATCGTTGATGTACGACACTTCTGGATGAATACCAACCTGTTCTTGCTGTCAACGGATCGGTTACCAATGCCCATGGTACTGTGGGAATTGACGCTCCCTTGACACAAACCAACTTCGCCCTTGGCACACTCGTGCGTGGGTTACCCGAGCGAGGCACGGCGCATGGGCCTGTGTCTGGCAGGCCGGTGGGCAATGTGCCGCAGGGAGTACAGCTCCATGTCGTCACGCCTGTCACGTCGAACGTTGGTTGAGGGCGCCACCGCCCTCGGCGCCGGAATGGCGATGGCATCCCACCCCTGCGCTTATACGCGCCCATAGTCTTGTGATTCAACAGCTAGGAAGATCATTCCGAGCGAAGCAGTTTGTGTGGGCAATCCTTCGCGTACGGAGACGGAGTCCCTGGATTGGAGTACATCGCGCAGGCGTACTCGACAGGAGGGCCGATAGATTTTCTTCGAAAGGAAGATTCGCAGTATATGCAGCTGGAAAACCACTTCGATTCTGTATGGGATAGGCGCGCTGTTCCGCTGGATTGAGGTCACTTCCTCGTACCTCCTTGCCATTGAGGTGGGGCCTCGTCGGAAGACAGGATCAGGATTGCGCAGGTGGACAGGAACATTGGTAGGGTCAGCATGTCGCCATGGTTGTGTTCTGTTCCCAGCGTCCCGCACGATCTGGCCGTGTCGGCGCGGATCGACGGCGCGGGCGATTTCCGCATCTCCCGCACGATCTCCCTGCCGCTCTCGCCGGCCGGCATAGCGACGATTACCCTCTTCGAACTGGTCAGCCGCAGGAACCAGTTCCTCGCGGTAGTCTTCCACATCAACGACAGCAAGAAGTGCACATTGCAGGTGACCCTCAACGTGATGGGGACGGAGAACCTCGTCCCATCTGGCATGTCGTTGGTCACTCCAAACGTCCGCGTGGCCGGGATCGTGATCCTGCTGTTGGTCATCCACTACCCGTTCATGCAGCAGTATTGCGTGCACGGCCTCACGGTGGGTTCGGGAAAGGAGTGATACCGGCACCGGATGGTCACTTGATCCTGAGTGTGGTGGTGGCAGATCGCGTGTCTCTGCCTGGACAGGGCGATGAGGATTCCGAGGCGTAGCCGAGGAATGACATCCCGCCGCTACCGGGAGTCCCAGCGGTGATCACCCGGCGTCTGTACTACAGATCGGCGGCGTTGAGCTCTTCCAGGAACGCGCGTAGCGTGCGGTTCTTCTGGCGGATGTCCTGGACCATAGCCGTCCATTCGTCACCCCGGCCCACCTGTTCCAGCACGTACCGGATCCGCGCCAGGTACCGCACCGCCAACTGGTAATTCTCCCGGGTCCGCATCGCCAGGAACTGGTTGGCCGATTGCATATAGATCGCGATCGTTCCGTCCGGGTCGGCTCGCTCGCGCGCCTCCGCAATCGCGATCTGGAGGTCGTTCAGGACATCCTCGGTGTCCAGTGGGGAATCGGTGATCAGGTGTTCCTGCACCTGCGTCATGGCCGCCAGCGCGTCCTCGATTCGCAACTCGTCCGCGTAGATGAGGGTCAGGTCGTACCAGAGGTGCTGCTGCTTGAGAGTGGCTTCCATTGCCCCTTCCCGGCTGGACCAGGCGTCGGCCGGCTGGCCGGGCAGCGAGGCGGCTTCCTTCACGCAGCGCCATGGCTCCAGTGCGGGATCCTGCCGGAACCATTCATCCGCCAACCGGAGCGCTTCCGGTCCTCGGCCGGCCTTGGTGTAGTGAAACGCGAGCCACGACCCAACCAGGCTGTCATCGTCCGCGTTCCGCCCCTCGATCTCCCAAGCGAAATCCTCGATCAACGAGATTGCCTGGTCGAGATGCTGGTGATTCCCGGCAATGGCGAGGGCCGCCGCGAACACGGTCATCCCATCGATGGTCCGCAAGTGCCGCTTCGCGGTGCCGATAGCCTCGTCCACCATCCCAAGGTCCAGCTCAGTCAGGGCGACCCGGTCCCAGAGTTCGATCTCTCGGTACCGCGCCAGCATCTCTCCGGTGTCGTGCTCGCCGTGACTGAAAAGCAGGGTCAGGAATTCGGACACCATCCCCACATCGAACGTGCCGTCGATCTCCATCGTGTGCAGCCACTGGTCAATCTCGACCTTTTCGGAGGTTGTCGCATGGAGGGCGAGCGCCGATGGGCCGAACCTGCTGATGCCGGTTGGTGGCGGGTCCAGCAGATCGAGTCGCCAGAGTTCGAGCAGTGCCCGGATCATCCGCATCCGCTGGTTGCTGTCGAGCCGGTCGACGGTTGGCAATTCTGCTTGCCTGGTGAGGCAGGTCGCGAGCCCACTGTCACATTCGATAACCAGATCGTCGTGGAGTCCGATCACCTCGTCGTCGCGGCTGGCCGCAACCACCTGTTCCGCAATCTCGCAGAGGATCAGGACGCTGTCGGCCCAGAGGTTCGCGTGACCGTAGTCCAGTGACAGGTTCAACAGCCGGTCCATTTCCTCGGAGTTGACCGCGCTGATCGCGTTCCAGGCATACGGCGATCTGATCGGCTGGCTCATCTGGCGCAAGGCGGATGCCACGCTCGACTTGATAAGGCTCGGGTTGAGAGTGGTCTTGTTGGGAGCACGCCCCGGTACCGGTGGTGGCAGGGCGATCACCGATTCCAGTTCCGGATGAACGTCGATCATCTTCGTGATGATCGCCAGCAACTCGTCGGTGCTCCGGCCGGCCAGCGTCTCGGCAATGCTGGGGACTTCGGTGATGGTGTCATTTCGCTCGATCCATGCCAGCAACAGCGCCACGACGTGCTGGCAGGGGCGTTCCTCCAAACAGGTGCAGGAGGATGAGAGACTGGTGGCCTCGAACGACCGGCCAGCCGGCGGCAACATCACGGTTGCCTGGATGCTGTCAGTGCCCCACCAGGTAACACTGGGAAATGTGCCCAGGAGGCTTTGCCCGCGCAGTCGGCCCTGGGAGAGGTGGCCTTCACGCAGCAGGCGGCGACCACCGTTGTACGCGCGCTGGCCGGCGATTGTTCGCACGTCCTTCGCCTCGTACGGTGCAAAGCGTGGATCGCGGTGGGGTTGTGACTGGGACGATTGTGCCGCCTTTGCCGGTGCGGCGCGCTTCGCAGGTCGTGCCTTTGGCTTGGTTCGGGGCATCGGGACCTCCTCGCATTTGCGCAGTGTAGCGCCGGTTGGCAGATCGCACACCGGTCACGAGGCCGCGGGAATCCCTGCCTGGCGAACGCCGGTCAACTGCCGATCGACGTGCGGAAGGCGCCGGGCGACCGCCCGGTGACACGCTTCACCTGGCGGCTGAGGTGGCTGGCCGACGAGTACCCGCAGGTTTCGGCGATGGCTTCCAGCGGCAGGGTCGAATTCTGGATGCTGACCAGGGCCTGCCGCACCCGGAGCTGCTGCACGCGCTCCATTGGCGACACGCCACGGTATCGCTGGAATTGGGCCCGCATGTACGATGCCGAAACGCCGAACTCTTCACTCAACGTGGAGATCGACACCGGGTTGTGGAACTGGTCTTCGAGGGCGCGCTCGAACTGCTGCACCAGAAGTTCGGCGGCGCACGGTCTCGCGGCGGTCGTGGCGCGGTGCAGGATGATCCCGAGCTGGCCCAGCAGATGATCGATCATGTCGTCCCGCCGTGGCCGGTCGGAGCGCCATTCCCGGACGAGCTGGGTGACAACCTGCCGGATCGATGAATCGCTGTCGTTGGCAATGACGATCGGTTGCCGCACGAGGCTCGGATCGTCGAACAGCACCCAGTAACACGCCCACGGTTCGCTGGAGACTTCGCCATGAGGAGTTCCCGGCGGGAGCGCCATCATCACACCGGGGCGAAAGTCCAGCAGGTCCGTGTTGACCCTGCATCGTGCCGATCCTTCGATGTAGTAGACGACCTCCCAGACGGGATGCTTGTGAAGTGGCTTTCCCTGTCCCTGGTCACTCCGGTACGGTCCCGCCGAGTGAAGCCAGCTGGCGTCCAGTTGCGATTCGTGCAATGTGCGTGGCGACTTGTGCATTGCCGTCTCCAAATGACGCAGCTAACGTGGTGCCCAACAGGCCAGTTCATCGTGCGTGCTGTAGTTTCCCGGTACGACACGAATTCGACAATGGATCGTGGCGCCGCCGCCCCGGTCGCGGAATCGGTATGCCCGCACGCGACGGAACGTGCATGCCGCGCATTCCGGGTTCCTGTCGAAAATGCACCAACCTGTACGATGGGAGTGTTGCCAGGTGGATCCACTTCGTCTTGGGTATATCGGCTGCGGGTTCATGGCGCAGCGCGTTCATCTGCCGAACTTCTCGTCGATCCCGGAATGCCAGGTGCTGGCACTGGCGGAACTGCGGCCGGATCTTGGGCGGAAAGTGCAGGCCCGCTACGGCATCGAGCGGCTCTACGCCGATCACCTGGAGATGCTGGCCGATCCCGATATCGAAGCGGTGGCGTTGTCGGCCGCCTTTTCGGTGCAGGGAGACCTTGCCCGTGACTGCCTCGCGGCTGGCAAGGATGTCTTCATGGAGAAGCCAATGGCGATTTCGCTGCGGCAGGCCGACGCCATCCTCGAAGCAGAGCGCAACTCCGGGAAGCGCCTGATGGTCGGCTACATGAAGCGTTACGACGCTGGCAACGAGCTGGTGAAGTCGACGGTTGACGACTGGATCGCTTCCGGACAGCATGGCGACCTGACCTATATGCGCAACCACAGCTACGGCGGCGACTGGATTGCCGGCCTCGATTCCCCGGTCGAGTCCAGCAGCGAACCGATGCCGGCCTCGGAGATCGTTGGTCCGGAGTGGCTTCCAGCCGAGTATCTCGACGCCTATGTGGGCTACCTCCAACAATTCACACACAACATCAACCTGCTGCGGTTCTTCCGGGGGGCTGGAGACAATGTGACCGTGAAATCCGTCGACCTCGATGACGACGGGTACGCGGGGGTCGTGGTGTTCGACATTGCCGGCACGCGGGCGGTGCTCGAAACCGGCCGGCTCTCGCATTTCCGGTGGGACGAACATACCCAGATTTACTTTCGTGACGGGTGGGTGCAGACCTGGGCGCCACCGTTGCTGTTGCGCCAGGTTCCGGCCGAAGTCGAGATCTACTGCGCCGGCCAGGAGCAGGTCTTCAGCCGGCCGATCGCGCAGCCAGCCTGGAGCTGGAGTTACAAGCGTGAGGCCGAGCATTTCGTGGCGTCGGTCCGCTCCGGCGAACCGTTCCGGTCGACGGCGGCAGACACCCGCACCGATGTCCGCCTGTTCGAGGATATCTACCGGC
>CAZSUN010000141.1:3701-8565 GCA_964610045.1 uncultured Sphaerobacteraceae bacterium | reverse complement strand
TAGTTTGACCGGAACGCAGTCAGTGGCCGGACCTGGCGGCCGTTCTCGTCGAAGTTCGACGGATCGAGCCAGGCGACGAACGATTCGCGGAACAGCGGCCATTCGTGGTCGAGGATCGAGAACCAGGCGGTGTCTCGATTGCGTCCCTTCACGACCACATGCTGCCGGAAGGTGCCTTCGTAGGTGAAGCCGTAGCGTTCTGCGGCACGGCGCGATCGCGCGTTCAGGGCGTCGCACTTCCATTCGAACCGGCGGTACCCGAGGGTGGTCATCAGGTAGTTGCCGAGGAGGAAGATCGCTTCAGTGGCGGCGGCACTCTGTTGCAGGCCCGATCCGAACCAGATGTGGCCGATCTCGCCAACCCCGTTTGCCGTGTCGATCCGCATCAGGGAGGCGACACCCTTCGCTTCGCCCGACTCCGGTTCGACCAGCGCAAAGAAGAGGGGATCCTCTGACTGCTCCTGCGTCGCCAGGTGCGCGCGGAACGCCGGTTCGTCGGTGAACGGGCCGTATGACAGGTAGTCCCAGAGGTGTGGGTCACTGCCGGGTCCCTGCGCCGCATGAAAGAGGCTGGCGCTGTGCATCTCCGCCTGCAACGGTTCCACCCGGATCGTCCGTCCTTCGAGGACGACTCGTTCCGGTCGCCCGACCGGCGTCCAGTCTATCGGTTCGCCGACCTGCCAATGATTCTCCTGGGTTGTTGTCATCAAAGCATCACCCGGTAGCGAATGAAACCGTCCGCCGGAACGATTGAGTCGTACAGCCGGCGTGCTGTCTCGTTGTCGTGTTTCGTGAGCCAGTAGACGCGGTTCCAGCCCTCGTGGCGGCCGCGTTCCACCAGATGGTCGATCAGGGCGCGACCGGCCCCGGTGCCGCGCCGGTCCGGGTGAACGTAGAGGTCGTGCAGGAGCGCGGCGGGTTGGTCCGACCAGGTGAAATCGTGGAGCACGAGGTTGGCGAAGCCGATCACCTCGCCGTCGGATTCGGCGACGATCGCCTGGAAGGCCGGGTCGTCGCCAATGATGCGGGTCCAGGTGGTATCCGTGACATGAGGCGGGATCGTCGCCTGGTAGAAGTCGAGGTATCCGGCCCAGAGTTTCCGCCAGACCGCTTCGTCAGCCGGTCCGGCATCGCGAATCGTGATTGCCATCCATCATCCCTCGCCAGAAGCCCAGGTGCGACACGTGCGAGGATGATACCAGCCGGTGCCTCGCCTGACTCCGGGCCGGGTCAGCGCTCCGCGAGCGCGACGACCGGATCGACGCTGGCAGCCCGCCGGGCCGGCAGCACCGATGCCAGCAGTCCGCATCCGATGGCGACCAGGGCGATGACGGCGAGCCGGCCTACCGGGAACCCGGGAATCATGGTCCAGCTGTTCCCGATCAGGGTGAATGCACCAATCCAGCCGTAGCCGATACCCAGCACCAGGCCGATCGCGCTGCCGACGATCGCCAGCATCATCCCCTCCAGCATCATGGTCCGCCGCAGTTGCTTCCTGGTGTAGCCAAGGGCGCGCAGCAGGGCCGATTCGCCGGTTCGTTCGATGACGGAGAGGGACAAGGTGTTGCCAACGCCGATCACGGCGATCAGGACCGCCACCCCGAGCAATCCGGTCACAATATAGAGGAGGGTGTCCAGCGCCTGTTGCAAGGTTTCGCGCTGGCTCACGAGCCCGTCGGCAGTGATCGCCATGCCGTGACTGTCCGCCAGATCGTAGATCGCATCGAGCACGCCATCGGCATCCGTGTCATCGTCGAGCCGGATGACCAGGGTGCGGGGGACAGGGGTGACGCCGGTGCCGGCAACGTCCTCGGTTGCGATGATGATGCCGTCCCAGGCCGGATTTTCCATGACGGTCAGGGGGACATCCGTGGCGCCAATCGTGAAGGTGATGGTGTCGCCATCGATGGCGCCGGTCTGCTCCATCAGCCAGGAAGGGGCCAGGGCCGAGCCGGGCCCGAATCCTGCCAGGCCGTCCCCGTCACGCCAGACAGCCTGCAAGCTGGCTGGATCGACGACGGCCGCCTCGGTCATTGTGCTGCCGGTTGGGTCGTCGATCGTGACATCGACCGCCAGCATTGCCGTCACCCCTGCGACTCCGTCCAACCCGGTGACATCCGTCATGAACGCCGTGGCGGTCTGGGCGTCCGGAGTGGTGTCGTAGATGATGCCCAGATCCCACGGCGCGCGGCTGTCGATCTCTCCGCCCATGCTGGCCTTCAGCGAATCCGCGCCAACCACCATCATCGACACCAGGGTCACCCCGATCACCAGGGCAATGGTTGAGGCAGTCGCCCGGCGGGGATTGCGGACGCCATTGCTGGCGGCGACCCGCAACGGGATCGACGGGAGCCGATTCGCCATCCATTGCACGAGGCGATTGATTACCGGCACGATCATGGTGGCGGCGACCAGCACACCGAGGAAAGTGCCGAGACCGCCGAGAATGCCCAACATGACGCCCGTTTGGGGAGCACCGCCGTGGGAAATGGCTGCGCCACCGAGCAGGAAGATCGTGCCGCCGGCAACCAGCAGGGTGGCGATGCCGGCCCGGATCGGGTCTGGCCGGGAATTGGCCACAGGTGGCGCCTGGGCCGCGCGTAGGGCTTGCAGCGGATCGATCCGGGCAGCAGTTCTTGCCGGACCCCAGGCGGCAGCGACCGACACGATCAGGCCGGCCAGGACTGGCACGATCGCCATCGCCGGGGTCAAGCCGATCCGGGCCGGGAGCGCGCCGAATGCGTCGAGGTTGTCGATGATTGCCAGGGTGACGTTGGCGACGCCCCAGGCAAGCAACACCCCGAGGATCGATGCGACCAACCCGGCGGCGACCGCCTCGGCGAGGACCATCCCTCGCACTTGCGCCGACGTGGCGCCCGCGCACCGGAACAGGGCGATTTCCCGCGTGCGTTGCGCTACCAGGATCGCGCAGGTGTTGGCGACGACGATGCCGGCCACGATCAGCGCCAGGATGGCGAAGGCCGTGATCCCGAGCTGGATCGCGCCCCGTTCTTCCTCATAGCGAGCGACCTCGCGGTCGATCATGTCGCTGGCGAGGGTGACCGTCGTGTCGCCGGGCACGGCGCGGACGATGGCGTCCGCCACCGTTGTGGCATCGGCATTCCCGGCAATTTCGACGTAGAGACTGGGGACCCACGCATTGGCGAGCCAGGGCGCGGCGGTTTCCGGCGTCATGAACCCGGAGTAGCTGTCCGGCCCGAACTGGCCCTCACCCGACCACAGGCCGACAACGGTGAAGGTTACCGGTGTTTCGCTCATGCCATCGGCGGTTGGCGCAAGCAGGACCAGGGTGTCGTCCAGGGCGATGCCGAGATCGCGGGCAAGTTGCCGGTGCAGGACGATTTCGCCGTCTGCGTCCGGCAGGCGGCCGGAGTCCAGCACCAGGCCATCCCGCATGGAGCCAGGCGGTGGCAGGATGGTCAGCTCGATCGGTTCGGACCGGCCATTGGCCTGGGCCGTGGGCCAGAACGTGAACCGTGGCTCGACACCCGTGACCTGGGGCACATCCGCCACGGTGCTGGAGGCTTCCTGCCATCGCATGCCGTTCGCCAGTTCGACCTCCATGTCGATCGGCCGGTACTCGCGGCCGACCGCGTCCCGGAACGCGGTTTCGATCGCCTGGCCGGTGAGCATGGTCAGTACGAGGAACCCGGCGCCGATCATGACCGCCAGGCCGACTCCCAGGAGCCGCCTCCGGCGGAAGAGCAGTGTCCGCATCGTTGCAGTCAGCATCTGGTTACCCTCCGATCCGGGCGAGGGCGGCAACGACGCTTTCAGGGGTCGGTTGGTCGATCTCGTGGACCACCTCGCCATCGGCCAGCATCAGGACGCGGTCTGCCCAGGCAGCGGCGAGGGGATCATGGGTGACCATCACCACAGTCTGCCGGTGGGTTTGCACCATCTCCCGGAGCAAGCCCAACACCTGCTGGCCGTTGTGCGAATCGAGATTGCCGGTTGGTTCGTCGGCGAACACCACATCGGGCCGGGGCAGGAGCGCGCGGGCGATCGCAACCCGCTGCTGCTGGCCGCCGGAGAGTTCCGCCGGCCGGTGGTCGAGACGGTCTCCGAGTCCGAGGGTAGTGGTCAAGGCGGCGAGCCAGGCGGGATCGGGGGCGCGTCCGGCGAGATCGAGCGGGAGCAGCATGTTCTGGCGGGCCGTGAACGCCGGCAGGAGGTTGAGCGACTGGAAGACAAAGCCGATCCGTTCCCGGCGCAGGAGGGTCCTGCCAGTATCGTCGAGCGCCGTGAGATCGGTCTCGCCGAGTTGGATCGAGCCGCTGGTCGCGGAGTCGAGACCAGCCAGGCAATGCATCAGCGTCGATTTCCCGGAGCCGGACGCCCCCATGATCGCGGTGAACTGCCCGGCGGCGATGTCGACATCGACTGACCGGAGGGCGACGACCTTCGTGTCGCCCTGTCCGTAGATCTTGCCCAGGCCCCGGGCGCGCAGGGCGGTTGCATCCGGTGGTGTACCCACGCGAATTGTCGGGCGGTTCAGTGTCAGCATGTTCGTGGCTCTCTCCAGGTTCCCCACATGGCGGCGACTTCCCGCCTGGACCAACCGTAGAGGCGGGATTTGGTGTGGACCTTGCCAATCTGTTGCGAATCGGTTGCGATCGCGCGACTGCCCACCCTGGGGATCACACTGGTTCGCGCGACCGCTACGATGGGGAAATGGATACCGTGCCTGCTGGGTGGCACAAGCGTCTGCCCTCGCCACGGCTGGTGACATTCCGGCGGCCGAACTCGTGCTCTGCGATGCCATTCGCGACGCGACGCGGGATGGTCACGTCCAGGCGTTCCTCAGTGAAGGAATGGGGATTCGGCCACTCCACCGCGAGAT
>CAZSUN010000141.1:0-3601 GCA_964610045.1 uncultured Sphaerobacteraceae bacterium | reverse complement strand
ATTGCCGGCGCGCTCTACATTGCCGAGGGCACGGTGAAGGCGCACATGCACCAGCCGTTCGGCAAACCCGTCGCCCGGAACCGGACCGAGGCGGTCGCCAAAGGCCGCGACCTCTCGCTGATCCCGTAACGCTCGTCCCGCCTTCCAGGCCGCGTCGTTCCACGTACCGCAACTGCGGCGCAAACGACACCGCCCCGATGAGCCGTGTCACCGGGGCGGGCTGTGCCGTCGTGGGTTGTGGCGCCCGCTACTGCTGCGGTGGCCTTCGTCGCTGCTGCTGCGACGACCGCTGTTGTTGCGAGGGTGGCCGTTGTTGCTGCGGGACCGGGGCGTCCGGATCGTAGCTGGCCGGGGGACGCTGGCGCGTTTGCGGCGGCGGTGGCGCCGCGTATTCGTCGTAATCGTACGACTCGACCGGAGGTCGTTGCTGGGACGATCGCTGCTGCTGCGACGGCGGGCGCTGCTGACGCCTCGGCGGCGGCTGGACCGCGCCTTCGTCGCCAGCTTCTTCGAGACCGTATGCCTCCGCGGGAGTCGGCTGGCGTCGCGGCGCTTTCGGGCGTCCTCCACCTGACTGGACCGAGCCCATCATGCGGCGGATGTTGGTGGCCATGATCGAGGTGCTGCCTTCCTCATCGCCACGCATGAACTCGAAACCGATGGCGCCGATCACGGCCCCGATGAAGGGGGCGGTCAGGTAAATCCAGAGATCGCCGAATGTGCCGGAAATCAGGGCGGGACCCAGTGAGCGCGCCGGGTTGACCGACCCGCCGGTGACGCCGCCTGAGAACAGCTCGATCACCAGCAAGGTCGAGCCGATCGCCAGTCCCGGCACGGCGGGATGGACGCGCTTGTCGGTGGCAACCGACACGATCACCACCAGGAACACGGCAGTGGCGACCAGCTCCATCAGGAAACCGTCGAGCACGCTGTAGCCGGGGGCGACCTGCGTCGCGCCCAGGTTCTCGATGTTGCCATGGATGATGCGCAGCAGTGACGACGCCAGGATTGCGCCGAGCACCTGCGCGAACCAGTAGTAGGGCACCAGCAGCATCGGGAAGCGCCCGACCGCAGCCAGGCCAAGCGTGACCGCCGGGTTGACGTGTGCACCCGAGATATTGCCGAAGGCGTAGACAACCGCGATCAGCGCGAAACCAAATGCGAAGGAATAAATCGCGCCAGAAATGTAGGCACCGGTTCCGGCCAGCACCAGCAGGAAGGTGCCGACCGCCTCTGCGGTCATCTTCCTGACGAGATCGATAGGTGGGGCCATACGTTTCCTCCCGGGACGCCGGTGTGCCCTTGGCTGCCGGCGCGTTCCCGCATCCATCCGGATTGGGCCTTGCCATCCCGCCACATCCCGTTGGTCGCCAGTCCCCAATCGCCTGGCACGGAAGCCGCGGGTACAGGCGGGTATTGTACCGGGTTGCCGTGGATTCCACCCGGCGGGCGAGGGTCAGGGGGCGACGCCATGCGCCGGAGTGGGTTTGGTTTGCGCGGAGATCCGGGTGATCCCGAACGACGACAGCGCCACCACGACCGCCAGGAGCCAGAACACGGGAACGTATCCGCCCCAGGCTGCCACCAGCAGGCTGACGATCAATGGCCCTGCCGCCATCGCCGCCTGCGAGACAAAGGCCATGCTGCCGCTGATGCTACCGTAGGCAGTCAGTCCGAAGGCCTCCGCCACCAGGCTTGCTCGCATCAGCGTCAGCGATCCATTTCCCGCGCTGAACAGGATCACGAACAGGTAGACACCCCAGGCGTTGGTCGCCATCGCCAGGACCGCGATGCCTGCGGCGTGCGCGATGAAGATACCGATGCCGACCGTGCGTTGGCCGAAGCGATCGGCGATGGGCGCGAACAGCACCCGCCCAGGCAGCTTCAGCAACCCGATCGCGCCGGCGGCGGTTGCCGCGAAAGCCGGGGAGAACCCCTGGTCCTGCAGGTAGGGAATGAGGTGGATCTGGACGGCGACCGCGCAGCCCCAGATGATCGCGAATGAACTTGCCATCCACCAGAACGACGGCACATGAAGGGCGTCGCCCAGGGTCACTTCGGGTGTGGCAGGACGTGGGCGGGGCGGGGTTGTGCTCGATCCGGACGACTCGTGCAGCACTTCGATCCGCAGGGCTCCATCGGGTTCGAGATCGAGGTCTTCCGGCCGGTGCCGCACGAAGAGGTAGTGCGGGACGATCGTGGTGATTGCCATGATCGCCGCCAGGACTACCAGGCACTCGCGCCACCCGAACGACTGCTCCAGCCACGAGGTGAGGGGGAGGAAGACGACGCTGGCGAGACCGCCGACAAACGTCAGCACCGCCATCGCCCGATTCCGGTCGCGCCTGAACCAGGTGGCTGCGATCACGAACGTCGGTTCGTAGAGGACCGCCGCCATCGCCACTCCGATCCCCGCCCAGATCAGGAAGAACACCGGCAACGACTGCACGCCCGCCCAGGCGAGAACGAGGAGGACCGCCAGCACCGACCCGGCCGTCATCAGGGCTCGCGCGCCCCGGAGATCGACCCATCGTCCGACCGGGATGCCGCAGAGTCCTGCCACCAGGCCGCCGACCGAGAAGGCAGCAGTCATCTGGACCCTGGTCCAGCCCATATCGTTGCCCATCGGCACGATCAGCACGGAGAACGCATAGTAGAGGATGCCCCAGGAAACCAGCTCGGTGAATGAGATGATCCAGATCTGGACCCAGCCGTAGTAGAAGCGGCCATCTGCGAGCGGCGGCCGTTTCCCGGCGAAGCTGGATTTGAGGGATGACATTGGGACTCCCGGACGCGGCGGGTTAACAGTTCGGGATCATCGCAGGCGGGATACCACGATGCAAACAACCGTTTCGTCCAGGAGGCTTGATCGGGTCCTGCTTCGTGGCGGCCTGCCCAGGAATCGCGGAAACTCGGCGTGGATCTGCCGCGTCCGGAATGTATTGACAGTAGTACGTGACACTGTTATGTTCTGGCCAGTTGAAATTTGCAGAAATTTACGCAAGGAAGCAGCGGTTGGACACGGCATCGTTCCCTGGCAATCTCGCCCTGGCGCTTGACGACCTGTGTGAGCAGGCGGGCGTGACGGTCCGCACCGTGCGGTACTACATCAGCGAAGGGCTGCTGCCGCCACCGACTGGGGCTGGGTCAAACGCCCGCTACGGCCAGGAACATCTCGATCGGCTCGCCATCATCGCCGACCTCAAGGATCGTTACCTTCCGCTGCGGGAAATCCGGCGAACACTCGATGGGTTGACGGCAGCAGACATCGCGACCACGGCGGCAACCATTCGCCGCCCGAGCCCGGCTGCCGCACCCCTTGCTGCGCGACCCACCCTCCAACACCGCCAGGTGAGCGAGCCGACGCCAGCGGACGACTATATCGCCGGAGTGCTCGGCCAGCATCCTGTCCGTCGCCAGCCATCACCATGCGCCAGCCCGGAGCCGGACAATCGCACCTGGAAGCGACTGTCGATTGCCGACGGCGCCGAGCTGGTGATCGACGAGGAGATCTGGCTGCGACGCCGCGAGCAAATCGAATCGCTGCTTACGTGGGCACGGCGCATCCTGAACGGGTCCTGAACGTTCGTTCGTCTCATTG
>CAZSUN010000140.1:0-8566 GCA_964610045.1 uncultured Sphaerobacteraceae bacterium | reverse complement strand
GGATCCTTCGCTAACGCTCAGGATGACGAGATGGGGTGGGTGGCGATCCCGGCCAAGCGTGTCCGGGGAGAGGGCTCAGCCTCTCCCGAGGCGATGGAACGGAAACCCTGGAATGTGATTGGTGCCGCGTTTACGGAATGCAGATGACGAGCTTGCCCCGCACCGTGCCGGATTCGAGGTGACGCATGGCTGCCGGAACCTCGGCGAGGGGATAGGTGCGGTCGATCATCGGAACCACGTCGCCGCGTTCGATGAGACGCGCAAGACGTTCGAGATCGGTGTGGTTCTCGCTCGAAACGAGCATGGCCAGCCTCTGCGTCACGAACGGAGACAAGGCTACCGCCCGCAACTGGCGACCGATGCCGAGGGCCTTGCCACCTCCTTCGGCACCGACGATGACAAGGGTGCCGTTCTTCGTCAGGGCGGCACGGAGGCTGCCCAACGACCGGTTCCCGCCGATATCGACAATCAGGTCGTAGGGCTCTCCCGCCAGCACGTCATCCCGCGCATAGTCGAACACCACGTCAGCCCCGAGGCCGCGCACCAGGTCGAGCTTGGCGGTACTGGCAACTGCCGTGACATGGGCACCAGCGATCCGCGCGATCTGGGCGGCAAACGACCCCACTCCACCCGAGGCACCAAGGATCAGCACCCGCTGGCCAGGCTGGAGTTGCCCGGCATCGAGCACCGCCTGCAGGGCGGTCAGGCCGGAGACCGGCACGGCCGCCGCCTGCTCGAATCCGAGCCGCGCTGGCTTGTGGACAAGCTTGTCCTCCCGGGCGGCGGCAAATTCGGCGTACGATCCCCGGCCGATGCCGAAGACATCGTCGCCTGGCGCGAAACGGGTGACATCCGCGCCAACCGCCACGACAATCCCCGCGAGATCGAGTCCGGGAACCTTCACCTTCGGCGCGCGCACACCCAACGCGAGACGGGCCAGGTAAGGTTCACCCCGCATCACGTGCCAGGTGCCGCGATCCATGCCGGCGGCCCGCACCTGCACGAGGACCTCGTTGGCCCCGATCTCCGGCCGCTCGATCTCGGCCATCGACATGCGGTCGGGTCCGCCATAGGCTGTCTGGACGATCGCCCGCATCGTCCGGGCGGTTGCGCTGGTGTGGTCGTTGGGGGCGGTACGCGTGCTTGAGGCTGGGACGATGGTTGCGGTCATGCAGGGATCTCCCGTTCGATGGTGACTCACGGCGCCAGAACCTTACGACGTAAGGGTGGTCCATGTCGCCAGAATATGTCTTACGGTGTAAGGTTGTCAAGCGCCGGGTCGTAATTGGGAGTGGGACCTTCGAGATGGCCAGCAAATCAGGCAACAACCCAGCACGAAGGCAGCGCGCTCCCGTCACCCGGGAGCGTGCGCTGGAGGCAGCCATGCGCCTGGCCGATGCCGAGGGCCTGGAGGCGCTGACCATGCGCCGTCTCGCGAAGGAACTCGGGGTCGAGGCGATGTCGCTCTATCACCACGTCGCCAACAAGGACGATATCCTCGATGGTATGGCTGACATGGTCTTCAGCGAGATCGACCTGCCGTCGCACGGGGTCGACTGGCGCACCGCGATGCGCCAGCGGGCAGTCTCGCAGCGCGCCGCGCTGCTCCGCCACCCCTGGGCGCTGTCGATCCTGGAATCGCGGTCGTCACCGGGCCCGGCAACGCTCCGGCACCACGACGCCGTGCTCGGGCGCTGCCGTGCCGCCGGATTTTCGGTCGCGATGTCCGCCCACGCCTTCTCCCTGATCGACAGCTTCATCTACGGCTTCGTGCTGCAGGAGATCACGCTTCCATTCCAGGACGACAATGTCGAGGTGATGGTCGAGGAGATCATCGGGCGCCTCTCGCCCGACCAGTATCCGCACCTGAGCGAACTGACGGTCGAGCACGTGCTTCAGGAGGGGTACAGCTACGGGGCAGAGTTCGACTTTGGCCTCAACCTCATCCTCACCGGTCTCGAAGCGGCCGCTGCCCATCCCAACCTGGACTACGGCGAACCGACCCGGATGACCTGACCGGCGGCGCTAGTCGCCCGGGGCTGGACTTGGGAAGGTGGAGACCACGCGATCGGTGGCGACCGTCCGCGATGCCCGCGCCGGCCACGTGCGCCGGATGCCCTCCGCCAGCGTCACGAAGAGCGTTGACATGAGGGCGGCATGCGTGAGGGTGGCCATCAGGGCCAAACCACTGTAGACCACCCACCGTCCTACCAGGCCCTGCAGGATGACATTGACCAGCGCCCAGGCGGCGAGATACCAGAGATCGCGCCGCGTCTGCTGGAATTGCAGCGCAATCCAGGCCATACCCAGCACCATCAGGCTGATCGCCGCGGCGAGCACCCGGTGCATGGTCTGGATGCCCTGCGGGGTCGAGAGGTCGAGGTCAGGGACGATATTGCCCGTGCACGTTGGCCAGCTGGTGCAGGCAAGTTCCGACCCGGTGTGGCGGACGTAAGCGCCTGAATACGCCACCACGATCGAGAAGACAAAGGTCACGATCACCAGCCAGCGAAAGAACCGCATGAGGCGTTCCTGCCCGGGCGGGACCTGACGGCGCGTGTCCGTCCCGTTCTTCGCGTCGATCAGGACGAATGCGACCATTGCAGCGCTGGCGAGGCAGATCAGCGAGATCCCGAAGTGGGTCGCCATCACCTCGGGCGAGGTCGGCCATTTCACCGCCGCCGCACCCATCAGCGCCTGCAACACGAGCGTGCCACCGACCGCCGGCACCAGGAATGTGAACTCGCGATGCTTCTTTCGCAGCGGCCAGGCGAGGATCGTGGTCGCCAGCACCGCGAAGCCCTCGATACCGGTGACAATGCGATGGCTGTATTCGGTCAGCGATTCGTAGGTGTCGGCCGGCAGCCAGGATCCGTGACAGAGCGGCCAGTCGTTGCCGCAGCCGTCGCCGGAGCCGGTGGCGGTCACCCGGGCGCCCATCAGCAGCACGATGAACATCCCGACCGCGGTCAGGATCGCCATTCGCCTCGCCCATTTGGTTCGCCGGTCTTCCATGGTGTCCGCCAGATGCGTGGGCCGATTCGAATTCCCCCGCCGCGAGGAATGACCACCGGTGGTCAACGGGCCGAGACAAGCTCGGCAGCCCTACAGGTAGTCCAAAGCTTGCCACGCCGGCACCGAAATGTCCGCATCAACCGGGCATTGTGGCCCGATCAGGCCTGCATCGACTGATCGTTGACCCACTCGGCCACGATGTTGATGGCAGCCTCGCCCTCCTCGCTGAACGGCATGCCTCCGGGCAATTTGGCGATGTAGACGGCGCGGCCGCGTGGTAACCACTCCCCGAGCCGTCGTGCGATCACCCGCACCGGGGCGGGTGAGGTCGCCGCGGCAAGGACGCGCGCCGGGATGGCGATCTGCTCGATGTCCTCGGGCAGCAGGCGGTACCGGTCCAGCGCATCCAGGGACGGACTGAGCGCCAACACGTTGCGGCGAACGGCAGCAGCCCTGGGACGCGACAGGCGTTCGTTCCAATCCGCCCCCCAGCGGGCATCGAGATAGAGCGACAGCGCCCTGTCGGCGAGGCCCTTGTAGGATGCATCGGAGGCGGCGCGCCAGGCCGCCCTCGCCTCCTCGCGCGCGAGGATGACCTCGGGATCGGCGTCGCCATCGAGCAGGGTGAGGGCGTCCGGCTCGATCAGGGTGAGCGACGCCACGAGGTCGGGCCGGCGGCGGGCGAGTTCCAGCGCGGTGATCGCACCCTGCCCGTGTCCGACGAGGTGAATACGGGCGTGGGGATCACTCACCAGGCGTTCGCCTTCGAGCACGGCGAACAGGTCGTTGGCCATGTCCGTCACATTGAAGGCGCGATCCTTGAGCCCGGCACTGGCCCCATGGCCCCGGGCATCGGGCAGGATCACCCGCATCGAGGGCGTCAGTTCGTCCTGCAACGGTCGGAATGAACCACGATCGGCGAGGGTGGTATGGAGCAGGACAGCGACATTCGCCGTTTCCGGCCCATCGACCTCGTAGCTGATCCGCGAGTACTCATTGGTGGCGAAGCGGGTGATCCCCATACGGTGCGGTGGTCCTCGGAACGGGCGGCGACAGGTTGTCGATGTGGAGGGTACCGCACCCACTGCCTCATGGCGTGACCGGATGCCAGTCTTCCTCGTTCTCGCGCACGATGCTGACATCGATCGATCCCGCATTGCCGGGGGCCGTCGTGTAGTAGGTGTCATTGATCGAGACCACGTAGAACGCGGCGTCGGGCAGGGTGAAGTCGAGGTATTCCTCACAGGTATAGAAATCGAACTCGACATTCGCCGCGATCACGCCACGCACCTCGTGGAGCGCGATAACGGTATTGTCTTCGTTGCGAACGACGATGTGCAGGCGATTGCTGTTGTAGAAACCGAACTGCTCGCCGGTGAACCAGCAGTCGGAGCCTTCGATCAGGTTGGATTCGGCCCAGCCGTAGCGACGCTCGGAGATGTACCCATTGATGGTGGCGCCGTCCTGGGCACGGGCGCCGGTCAGGAATGGCCAGGAAACCGCGAAGACAGCGGCGAACACGAAGAACATGGCGACAACGGCAAGGAGTGGCTTCCTCACGGTCTCTCTCCCGGTGCGACACGGCATCCGAATGGGATGCGATCGAGAGGATCGGAAACCCGCCAGCTCCTGTTGGATCAGGGTGGTGAGGACGGGACCGAAACCTCGACCCCAGCATACGCCTCCACTGGCAGCAATTCGTCGGGCGGGAAGCCCGGCTCCAGCAAATGACGGTAGATTGCCTCAACTCGATCCGGATCCGTGACGAGGTTCAGGGACCGTCGGTCCAGGTCAGCCATCAGGCGACACCGACGGTGATGTGGTGCCAGCCACTGGCGCCGTCCGGCAATTCGGAAGCCTTTTCCTCGGTCTGGACGTCTCCGGCGCCATCGGTCGCGCGCACGACCAGATCGTAGGTGCCTTCCAGTGCGTCCCACTCCATCGTCCAGATCACCCAGCTGAATCCGTCGGGACTCGGGTTTTCGGCAATCGTGGCCGCGTTCCAGGTGTCGCCGCCGTCGGTGCTGACCTCGACCTTCGAGATGCCGCGGTCGCCGGCAAAGGCGATGCCGCCGATCTGGTTGCGGCCCACCGGGAGGACAGCCTTGTTGGAGGGCACATCGAACCGGCTGGAGGTCTTGATCGTGCCGTCGTCGGTCCAGCCGCGCTCCTGCCAGAAACCCGTGTAGTCGTCGTTCGAAACGGTGATGCGGGTCAGCCACTTCACGTTCTTGATGCCGTAGCGGCCCGGCACGATCACCCGCACCGGTTCGCCGTGGAGACGCGGCAGCGGTTGCCCGTTCATCTCCCAGACAACCATCGTCTCGGGTGCCAGCGCCTTCTCGATTGGGATCGAGTCGTGGTAGTCATCCTCGCCGGTGAAGACGACATCGACCGCGCCGGAGCCGACACCAGCCTTGCGCAAGACATCCCCCAACCTGGCGCCGCGCCACTCGGCGGTGCCGATCAGCGGACCGCCAATGCGATTCGAAATGCAGGTGAGTGTGGAAACGAACGGGGGCGCGGCCATTGCCTCCAGGTCAGCCCGGGTGAGGGTGAGTTCGGTGTCCACCGACCCATCGATCACGATCGACCAGTCGGTGCCGCGATCCGGTGTGGGGTCAACGAAGTTCTTGGAGATCACGTAGAAGTCATCCATCGGCGTGATCGCCTGCGAGATCGTGCCGGGAGAGGTCACACCGACGGTGGGCCGGTTGGCGACCTTTGCGACCGCCCTGCCGAGCACAAGGACACCGCCGGTCAGCACGAGACCAGCGCCAACCCGGGTCAGCAGGCGGCGGCGATCGAGCGACGCCCAGGCGCGTTCGCTGGAGATGTCGCCAGGTTCCGGGTCCTGTTGCCGGAAGAGCGCCAGCGCCACCGCGAGGGTCACGGTGAAGACAGCGGATTCGATCAGGAGCAAGGTCGCCACCGGCACGAATTCCCGGAGGGTGGCCGACGACGGGTCCTGATCCTGCAGGAAGAGGAGCATGAACAGGGTGGCGGCCGCAAACACCGCAATCCCGATCGAGACTGCCCGCAACCACATCACCCGGCGTGCGCCCGCGGTCTGCCTGGCGTACCACCACCCAATCAGTCCACCAAGGATGATCAGCAGGAGCATCAGCCCCGCCAGCATCATCGTTTTCGCCTGGGCATCGAACAGGTCCAGCGCCAGCGAAAACATCTGCATGGGCAGGATGAGCAGGAGGGCGTCGGCCATCGCGTCGATCAGCGACGGGATGTCGAACAGGGAACGGGTGACAACCACGACCGCGAGCATCGCCAGCATCGCCAGCACACCGGCGGCGATCCCCCGCCAGCGATCCCGGCGCGCGCGGGTTTCCAGGGATCCAGCGTCGAACGTCGCCATGTTCACCTCCACCACCGGCGGCACCTGACGGTGCCGAAGCTCCTGCCCGGCATGCGGTCTCAACCTGAAGCGCGCATGCCTCCATACTACTCCTGTACGATGGTGGGATATCGGATGGATCATTCCGCCGGCAGTTGCCCAATGGAGCGCAGCCAGATGTCGCATTACGAGACCCGGATCGATCTTGGCCCCGACGAGATGGTGGTACGTCCAGTCGGCTGGGCCCAGGTCTGGTCGTTGCGGCGTGCGATTCGCGTCCCGAAGGTGGACGTGGTGGCGGTGGGGCAGGACGATCGCCTGGCGGAGAATGGTCCGCGCGGGATGCGGAGTCCGGGCACGAACCTGCCAGGGTACTTCCTGGCCGGGACCTACCGCAGGTTCTGGGGCGATCCGGTTAAGCAGGAGCGATCGTTCTGGATCCGCCGGCACCCCGGGAAGTGCGTCAGGATCGAACTCCGGAATCACCACTTCGACTACCTGATGATCGAAATGGCCGACCCGTCAGCGGAGATCGCCCGGATCGAGGCATGGCTGGCGCGGTAGGATCAGGTGTGAGGTGATTCGTTGCCCAGGTCCCCCCGCAACGGGTCGCCACACACTCGTTGACGCTCCACCCAACCCCTCTCTGCCGGACGGTTCTCCTTGCACCCCATACGTCATCCTGAATGGGGATCCACGCTCATCGGTGCTGCTCGCGCGCCCTTGCATGCCGGGCGACGAGGATCAGGCGGTCGTGAGCTCCCGGCTCTCGCTTCGCCGCACCGCGCGATCTGCCGCGAGCGGGACGTTCCCCAGCCATTCATCCGGACGCGGGATGAATCCCTCTCCGGTGGCTATGCGCTTTCCCGGCCAACGCGGAGGTCGAGGCGTGGAGACGCGGGAAGGCCCTGGAGGCGTTCGCCCAGCCGGCTGAAGGCACGGCCGATGTGCACCACCACCGGATGTGGCGTGCTGCGATGAGCGTGCCGGGCTTCCTGAATCTCCCGTGTCCGCTCGCGTGACGCAACGCGAAGGTCTCGCTCGATCCGGTCTACCATGGCGTACGTGTCGAGATTCATGGGTGACTCCCCTGGAATGAGGCGAAGGGCTGATGCCCCTGCCGGTGCTGAATGACGTGGATCCGTTGTCGACAGAATGCGCCTGGTTGCGACGTCGAACCACAAACAGTTCCCACACACTTCCCATCCATTGTTGTGTGTGTTCTCGGGTGCATTTCCGCATTTCCTCCCGTTCTGCCCGGAACGACGGGCATTCGTACATGCGGACTCGACGTATTGGTGTCCGCAATTCCGCATTTGCTCCGCGTTTCCCGGCACCGTCCAGCCATTACGGCAGGCGTTGCCTGATGGAAAGAACGCAGTGGCGGCAAACATCTGCGCCACGAGCACCTGTAACCTTTCTCCGTCCCACCCGTTCCCTTCATGTGCACACGGTAGATGCCCGGGCAACAGCGATCGCAACGGAACACGGGGGATGCGGTGGGAACGCGCGAGGGAGCGATCCGCTTCGTGCAGGCGAATGTCGTGAGGGAAGGTCCCGAAAAGGTGTCCCCGGCGGATCGTGAGCTGGCACAGATTGCGGCGGCACAGGGAGACCCACGAGCATTCGCGCCGCTGTACGAGGCCTATGTCGATTTGGTCTGGCGGTATGCGTTGAACCGGCTTGGTGACCAGCAGCGGGCCGCCGACGCCACCTCGATCACCTTCCAGCGGGCGATCTCCGCGCTCCCGAAATACCGGCCACAACGGCGTGGCGACGAAACGACCTTTCGCTCGTGGCTGATGACGATCGCCAGGAATGTGGTGATCGACGACACCCGGCGAACGAGACCTTCGACCACACTCGACGACCCGGGAGCGCGGCACTGGCTCACCGATCCCGCGGCCAGTCCGGAGGAACAGGCGATCGCGGCGGACGAGCGGCGGCGAATCAACCGGGCGCTGGCGCAGCTCCCCGGCATCCCTCGCCAGATCGTGGAACTCCGCCTGATCGGCATGACCGGCAAAGAGATTGCCGACACGCTCGGCATGAGCGAATCGGCCGTGAAAACCGCGCATTACCGGGCGATCGTCCGATTGCGCGACCTGCTGACGGAACCTGACAGCAACGGAGCATCGCGATGAACCTGCGCTCGCCCCAACCGGAGAGAGAGGCCCTGTTCGACTTCGGTCACGATGG
>CAZSUN010000139.1:6823-8680 GCA_964610045.1 uncultured Sphaerobacteraceae bacterium | reverse complement strand
TACAGCAAGATGATTCGCTTTCATTTGAGCGCCAGCTTGCAGCGCGGGGAGATCACGGATGCCCAGATGCAGCGACTCCTGGTGAGCGCCATCTACGCGCAGCATCGCGACTGGTTGTTCCGGCCGGGAGTGGAAAGGTAGTCAGCGTGGTCATGCCGGTTCAGCCTTCGCGATTCGTTGGCACGCTCGTTGGCGAGAGCACCAGCCGTGAATTCCGGCTGGCGGTCAATCATGAGGCGATCCGGGAACAGGACCTGATTGCGGTCGACACTGCCATCCGCCTTCACAACGATGACGGCCCGCCGGAGGAACTGCGGATTTGGGCGAAGGTGGCCCGGATCGAGCGTATCAACCCGCTCTTTCCGGTCGAGGCTGGACACGAACTGGCAGCCACCCAAACCCACGCCCTCGACACCGTGCTTTCGCTCAGCCGCGAGATGGTGACCGCCGTCTGTCATGTCCTGGGCGCCGAGCCGATAGGGGGGAGCCGCCGCGGCAAGCTGGACCAGGTCCGCTATCCGGCACGACCGGCCACCTCGGCGTATCGACCCGAGTCCTCCGATATCCGGCGGATCGTGCTGGGTGACCTGGATCAGAAGCAGGGGCGTGCCCTCGACATCGCCAGGCTCTCGAACCGGCCCGATGTCGATGTCCAGGTCGATGGTCACGCCATCGTCAGCCGCCACCTTGCAATCCTCGCCATGACCGGAGCCGGCAAGAGTTGGACCGCCCGCCGCATCATCGAGGAACTTGCGGCCAAACACTACCCGATCGTCATCTTCGACCCGCATGGCGACTACACCGGCCTGGCCGACGTTCCCGGACTTGGGAGCAAGGTCCGTCGCTATCACGCCCAGTTCCCGGTGTTCGAGCAGGATGCGGAAACGGTCGTCACGGTGGTGCAGTCGCTCGGCTGGCAGCTCGCAAAAACCCACCGGGAGCGATTCGACTCGCTGTTTCACGCCGCGAAAGCAGTGATCGAATCCGAGGAGAGGGTCGTTCAGGCGTGCGCGGTGTGGCTATCCGGCTATCTTGGAAATCCGGAAATCGCCCGATACGGGATCAGGCCCAACCTGTTCTTCCTCGCGGATTTCGTCCACGCAGTTGTCATCGCCAGCCGGAATGACGATCGTGCAGCTATCGCCGAGTTGGCTGAGTTCAGCGGTAATGACCAACTCCAGCTCAGCAAGCAGCAAGCGGGTTGGCTGGAAGGATTTCCAGGGAACCTGCGCCGCGCGGCGAGTCGCCTGCGTCAGATGGAGGACATCAGCCGGAGGGTGGCTGGCGCCAGCGAACCGTTGCCCAATGACCGGACCGAATTGGTTCAGTACGACCAGATCAGCATCGTTGCGCTGGCGGGCTATCAGGCGGACTTCCAGGCGACGATATACAGCCTCGTTGCAGACGCGATCTTTGGGGCCAGGGTGTCCGGCGAACTGAAGTTCCCGGTACTCCTGCTGCTGGAAGAGGCGCACAATTTCGCCCCTGCCCAGGCTCGGAGCGAATCGGAGACACACGCTGTCGCCACCACCCGCCAGGTCGCCCAGGAGGGCCGGAAATTCGGCGTCGGCCTGATCCTGGTCAGCCAGCGGCCGTCACGTCTCGATGAAACCACGCTGTCGCAGTGCAATTCCTACATCATCATGCGCATGGCCAACCCGGCCGACCAGAGCTACGTGCGTCGCGTGATCGAAACCCTCGGGGAAGAGGAAGCGAAGATGCTGCCAGATCTCGATGTCGGTGAGGCATTGCTCTCCGGACAACTCACGAACTTTCCGGTGCTCGTCCGCATCAAGGAACCACAGTCCAAGGGCGAACGGGAAGAGGAAGACGCCTTCCTCGAACTCGAAAAGGCGC
>CAZSUN010000139.1:0-6723 GCA_964610045.1 uncultured Sphaerobacteraceae bacterium | reverse complement strand
ACGGCGTCCGCAGGATCTTCCCCATCGCCTTCCCTCTGGCGAGTTCGTCGATCAGTTTGTCCAGGTACCGGATGTCCCGCATCGTCGGTTCCTCGATCTCCTCGATGCGCACTCCGCAGATCGATCCGGTGATGAGCGACCGGGCGGGATTCATGTGCGGTGCCTCGGCAAGAAAGGTTTCGATGTCCGTTTCCTGCGCCAATTGCGCGTCCAGCCCCGCCTGGTCGTAGCCGGTCAGCCAGCGGATGATCTCGTCGACCTCTGCCTTCGTGCGTCCCTTCCGGTCGGCCTTGGCAAGGTATTCTGGATAGACCCGCGCGAATGCCATCGTGTAGATGCGGTGCTTCTTGACGGTCTGCGCCATCGTGTCTCTCGTCGTGTCGGTCTCGGCGCGGGGCGGCGGAATGGCGGGAGATTCCAGTGGGCCAAGTATACGGCCCTGTGTTTCCACGTGTCCTCCTTCCGCCGCCCATCGCGGTCTTGCCGAGAGCGCGTATCGGCCCGTTGCCATGGACGAAACGGGCCGACACATGCCGGCGATCTGCTGGACAACCCATGCCTGGCAGCGGGTGAGACTACGGAAGCGGTGGTTTGAGGTCGGCCGGCAGCGGGCACTGATAGGCGCCCCCCGCCGTCGATGCCACGAATTCTTCGCGCGCCTGTCGGATCAGGTCCGGCTGCTCGACCAGCGCCGCCGCCGCGATCGCCATCGCCTTCGCCGCATGCAGCATGCCCTTGTGGCCGATCGACATCGCGCCCGTGGCGGTGACCGCCCACGAGTGACCGGGGATGCCCAGCGCCCAGGTCGCGGTCGTGATCTGCGCGACCGGGGTGATCCACGAGACATCCGACACGTCGGTCGAACCCGCCCCGATCTCGCCCTTGTCCTTTGGAGGCCAGATCTCGCCGGTGAGGCCGGCATCGATCAGCTCGGCGGGCAGGTGCGACTTGTCGAGGATCGAAGCCCGCATCTCGCGCGGGAACCCGTCGGCAACGTTCCGCGCGAACGCCACTTCGTCGTCGGTGAACTCGATCGGGCCGAGGGACTCCAGGGCCGCCATCAATTGCTGGCCAAGCACGTCGTTCGGCAGGTAGTTGTAGCTGCCGGAGATGAATGTGATCTCGCAGGTAGTCTCGGTCATCATCGCCGCACCTTCGGCGATCCTGTTCACCCGCTCGGTCAGTTCGTTCACCTGGTACCGCTCTGGCGAGCGGATGTAGTACCAGACCTCACAGTCATCCGGCACCACATTCGGGGCACCGCCACCATTCGTGATCGTGTAATGGATGCGCGCCTTTTCCGGCATGTGTTCGCGCAGGAAGTTGACGCCCACATTCATCAGCTCGACAGCGTCGAGTGCCGACCGGCCTGATTCCGGATTGGCCGCTGCGTGGGCGGTCCGGCCGCGGAAGCGGTAGAACATGCCGTTGATCGCCAGCGAGGTACTTTGCCAGACGGTGGTGTGCGAGCCGGGGTGCCAGCAGAACGCCGCGTCGAGATCGTCGAACACGCCGTCACGGGCCATGAACACCTTGCCATCGGCAGTCTCCTCGGCGGGGCAACCATAGTACCGGATCGTGCCCGGCTGCCCGGTCCGTTCCAGCCATGCCTTCACCACCGATGCCGCTGCCAGGGAGGCCGTGCCGAGCAGGTTGTGACCGCAGCCATGCCCATCACCACCCGGAACGATTGGCTGTTGGGTGTCGGTCCTGTCCTGCGAGAGACCGGGCAGGGCATCGTACTCGCCGAGGAAGCCGATCTTTGGACCGCCCTCTCCTTGCGACCATTCGGCAACGAACGCGGTCGGCATGCCGCCAACGTTCGGCGTGATCGTAAAGCCGTCCAGTGCCAGATCGTTCGATTGCAGCTTGCAGGCGAAATGCTCGGCAAGTCCCATCTCCGGATGCTCCCAGATCTGGTCGGCCATGGCGATGAACCGCCCCTGCCGCTCCTCGATCCAGTCCGCGATCCCGGTGTTGGTCTCGGTGATGGTGTGGGTCATTCGGGTTCTTCTCCGTTACTTGGTCGACAAATCGCCGGAGGTGGCCGCGTACCGGCCCAGAAACTCCGCCGCTGACATGATGAATCCGGGCTCCACGCCGGTGTATTCAAGCAGGTCCCGACCCCCGGTCACGATGTGGTCGACCAGCGAGACGATTTCTGGTGCGAGCAGGTAGTCGTCCTTCGGGTCGCGCGTTCCAGGTCGGGACATGTCCGCACGGGCGTCAATCACCGTTGCGATCCTTCGGATTGACCGCTCGAAACGCGACACGTCGTCGCTCTTCAGTCGCTGGACCAGGTACCGTTTTGCCACCGCCTTGTCGCGCAACTCGAAAAGCGTCCTCTCGGCAATGACAAGGCTGACCTGCTGATCCAGCGCCATGCGTACGACTCGTGCCGGAGGGGACTGTGAACTCATTCCAAGGAGATAGCTGATCAGGACGTTGGTGTCGAGGCAAATGGTGACGCTCACCTCGACGTCACGTCGTCTCTGCCATGGGCATCGTCAACCAGGTTTGCGTCAAGTGGTTCGTTGACGAATCGGTTTCCCAGTTCCTCGATCTCCTCAGGAGTCAGGTCGCTGTTTCGATCACCCATGATGGCCGCCAGGGCGTCGAGTTCCCGACGCGCAATCTCGAACTGCTCCTGTCGTTCCAGATCGAGCGCGCGCTGGTATCGATCGTAGGTGATCACGACGACGTTCGGCTTGCCGTTTGCCTCGACGATGACGGCATCGTCGGAGGACACCACGGATTCCTGCACGGACTCCCAGTCGCTCTCGATCGTATTGGCAGTGACCACACGTTGTACCATCGGACACACCTTTCACTGATCGCATTGTAGACCCTGCCACGGCGTGTCCGGATTGCGAGGAGGGAACCGATCGTGCGTGTTTCTCTCACAGGGCTGGTGGCACGCGCGACGGCGTTGAGCACGGATGGCACGAGGGCCACCCCGGATGGATCGACCTGCCGCCTGCTGGAGTTGGACGATGTCAACTCTCATGTCGATCCAAAATCGTACCGGCTGAGGAACGCCGCTGCCGAGAGGATGAATCCGGGCTCCACGCCGGTGTATTCAAGCAGGTCCCGACCCCCGGTCACGATGTGGTCGACCAGCGAGACGATTTCTGGTGCGAGCAGGTAGTCGTCCTTCGGGTCGCGAGTCCGATGAACCGACGGGGTGTCGCTTGCCGGAATGACGGTAGCCGACTCTCGAAGGAGCGCCATGAAGCGATCGACGAGATCCTTGCTCAACCGCTTCTGGAGGAATGGCTTGATTTCCGTTTTTTGTCGCACTTCGATCAGGGTTAACTCAGCGAGGACCAACGTGAATTCTCCCTGCATCGCTTGCCGTACCAACGTCGACGGCGGAGATGATGCCCCGGGAGCCAGCAATGCACTGATTAGCACATTGGCGTCGACCGCCACGCGAGTCGTCAATGCCTGGTGCTCCCGGACGACGGCCGTCTGGTCGTAATGCCGGAGGAATCCAGCGTTTCCGGTTCTTCCCAGTCTCGCTGAGCCATATTTTCGATGAATTCCGGAGTGAGATCGCTGTTGCGATCACCAGCGAGTGCGACCAGTTCATCCCATGCTTCGCGAGACCTTGCAGACCGCTCCTGGCGTTCGCGCACGATCAGTTGCTCATAGCGGTCGTATGAAATCACCACCACATCCGGTTGGCCATCGGTCCTCACGATCACGGCATCGTCAGGGGTCTGCACCGAATCCCGGATAGTCGCCCAATCCGGGTTGCTTGTCCGGTTGGAGATTACACGTTGTACCATCGGACGCACCTTTCACTGATCGCATTGTAGACCCTGCCCCGGTGAGTCCGGATTGCGAGGAGGGACCCATGACACGATTGGTCGAGCGTGTGGCGCTGGTGGGTATCGTGGCGCTCGCGATGGCGGGGAGCGGTGCATATGCTGGAGCGACTCCCGAGGCTGGCGTTGACCGGCTGTTACAGGAGGACGACATCTCGTTCTACGTCGACCCCGATTCGAACGGAAAACGGCAAGCTGCCGCCTGGGAGGATTCCCGCCCGGACGATGCCGCGCTGATGAAGCGTTTGGGGGATCAGCCGTCCGCCGATTGGTTCGGGGACTGGACAACCGATCCGGAGGCCGAAATCGGGTCGCGGGTCACCGTGGAGGTGGACGCTGGCGCCCTGCCGGTGATGGTCTTTTATACGATCCCGTACCGCGACTGTGGGTTCTACTCGGCGGGTGGTGCGAACGATCCCGAGACCTACCGCGCCTGGATCGAGGCTGCGGCTGCCGGGATTGGGGACCGGCCGGCTGTCGTGATCCTGGAGCCCGACGCGCTCGCCGGGACCGACTGCCTGACAGTGGACCAAACCGACGAGCGGTACGAGTTGCTGGGGTTTGCCGTCGACACCCTGGAGGCGTTGCCGCAGGTGGATGTCTATATCGATGCCGGGAACGTGACCTGGCATCCGGCTGAGGAGGCCGCGCGCCGCCTCGAACTGGCTGGGGTCGATCGGGCCACCGGTTTCGCGCTCAACGTCTCCAACTTCTACACGACGGACGTCACGACCGATTACGGTCATGCGATATCGGACGCCATTGGCGGTGGCGGAACCCCGTTCGTGATCGATACCAGCCGCAACGGGAACGGTCCGTGGGAGACGAACGATCCGGAGGCCTGGTGCAATCCGCCCGGCCGCGCCCTGGGCGCCACATCGACGACAGAAACTGCCGATCCACTGGTGGATGCCTGGCTCTGGATCAAGACGCCGGGTGAATCCGACGGCGAGTGCCGTGGGGCGCCTGCGGCCGGGATCTGGTACCCGGAATACGCGCTCGAACTCGCGCGCAACGCCTGGGGAAATGGATGACGTATGAGGTATACACCTGATCCGCCAGGAAAGGCTCAGGACGTTCACGTGAGGAGGCTACCAATGGAACCTGAATCCACGCATCCGCTCGCCGATATCACCCGTCACAACAGCTGGGCGACGGCGACACTGCTGGAGTTCTGCCAGGGTCTCGATGACGAGACCCTCGACACGCCCATGCCGGGAACCTATGGCTCGATCCGGGACATGCTGCGTCACATCATCAATTCCGAGATGTCGTACCTGTTCCGGGCCAGCGGACTCTGGCCGGAGCGGCCCTGGCCGACCGGTGAGGCGGTCGGGCTCGAAACGCTCGCCGTGCGGGCCGCGATCCTGGCGGATGCCTGGGAGCAGTACCTCACCAACGGCGTGGACGTGGATGGCCTGAATGAGGCGCACGGAGACGACGGCTCCATCTACACCGTCCGCCACGGCGTCTTCATCACCCAGGCGATCCATCACGGTAACGAACACCGCGCCCAAATCTGCTCGATCCTTGGCGCGCGTGGCATCGAGCCGCCGGAGTTGTCGGGCTGGCTGTGGGGCGAAGTGTCGGGCCGGTCAACGATCGTCATCGCCGGAGGTGGGTAGCCCAGGGGGCGATCCCGGCCAGGCAGTATTCGCGAGTCACCGGCATGTGGCACGCTGCGAAGGTTTGACGTTGGTTCCCAGGGATGATCCGGTATTCGTGTAGAGATGCCCGGTCGATTCATCTGCGACTGGTGACCGGACAGGGTACGATGGTGCTCATGTGGACGATTCGTCCGGACAGGAGGAGGACCCCGCGTGAGTGATCTCGACAGCATTCCCCTCAGGAAGCTCGACGGCGATGAAACGACCCTTGCCGAATGGCAGGGGGATGCCAAACTCATCGTCAACGTCGCGAGCAAGTGCGGCCTCTCCCCCCAGTACGCAAAGCTGGAGCAGTTGCAGCGCGAGTACGGCGATCGCGGCTTCACCGTCATCGGGTTCCCGAGCAACCAGTTCCTGCAGGAGTACCGCAGCAACGACAAGGTGGCCGAGTATTGCACCACCACCTGGGGCGTGACGTTCCCGATGATGGACAGGGTCCGGGTCAACGGCCGGAACCAGCATCCCGTCTACCGGGAACTCGTCAAGACGCCGGACGCCGATGGCAAGGCCGGCAAGGTTCAATGGAACTTTGAGAAGTTCCTCGTGGCGCCCGATGGCACGGTCACACGGTTCCGGCCGCGAACCGAGCCCGACGATCCCGAGGTCGTGCAGGCGATCGAAGCGGCGCTGCCGCGATAGGATTGGACCCCGTTCGTGCTATGGCCGCCGTGGCTGGATGTGGGACGGGATCGGGCACTGGTACGGCTTCCCGGCAGTCGATGCCGCGAACTCATCCTTGGCGGCCTGCAACAGGTCCGGATCGTCGATCAGGCGGGTTGCCGCGATCGCCATCCCTTTCGCCGCGTGGATCATGCCCTTGTGGCCGATCCCAACCCCGCCGGTCGCGGTGTTCGCCCACGAGTGGCCCGGCACGCCGAGCGCGAAGCAGGTGGTCCGGAACTGGGCTGTCGGAGTGATCCACGACACGTCGGCCACATCGGTCGAGCCCGAGCCGATCTCGCCGGCGTCACGCATCGGGGAGGGCGCGGCCAGCAGGCCGTCGTTGACGATGTCTGCCGGGTGGTGACGTTTGACCAGGTTGCTCACGCGCAGTGCTTCCGGGTATTGCGCTGCCACTGACTTGCCGTAGGCATAGTCCTCCTCGTCGAAGTCGATCGGGCCGAGGTCCTCCAGGATGGCGGCCATCTCCCGCGAGATGACCTTGTTCGGCAGCATGTTGTAGGCGCCGGAGACGAAGTTCTCCTCCAGGGTCGTCTCGGTCATCA
>CAZSUN010000138.1:2859-8715 GCA_964610045.1 uncultured Sphaerobacteraceae bacterium | reverse complement strand
CTGGGCTGTCCCTACACGACCGAACACCGATCAAGCTCACCGCAACGGGCTGTAGGCATCGTAGGTGTAGTAGACGCTATGGTGGCGAACTCGCAGGCGATGCCCGCCATCAAACAGGTGCTCAACAGCCTGACCCAAACCGGGGAACTCAAGGAGCCGTTCCATCGACGCGTCCAGCGCTCCCTTGTATTGCGCAGCCTGATCGCGACCCCAACGCCGTACACTCTCCTTGAGCAACTCCAGATAGTCGCTTTGGGCAACCTCGTTGATAACGAGACGACGTTCAGGTCTCGTCATGTCACCTTCGGCCAGTCGCAGGTGGAGTTTCGGTGAGTGCCTGTTGCCACAACTGCTCACGCCGCTCGGCAGTGAACTCGACAATCTTTCCCGGCGCGACTTCCTCGACTCCCTGGGCAATCGCTCGCTTCAGGTCGAGTTCCTGTTCCCGTTCTTCGAGCAGCGTGAGGGCTTCGTCGACGACGGCATCGGCATCGGGATAGTCACCACGCTCGATTTTCTCGACGATGCGGGCCTGGATTTCGAGGCTGATTTGCAGGGCCATGGTGATCGTCTCCTTCGCTGCCGCCATCGTAGCAAATCGGGGGGAGCCTCGGATATGGGCGATCACGGAGGATCGCCACTACGAACGAGTTCGTGAGGGTCAGTAGAAGATCGTGCGGGTGCGGTGGTACGGCTCGGGCGTGCCCGGCAACTGCTGCCCCTGGTTCCAGAGCAGCCAGTCGACCTCGGCGGCGGTGAAGGACCGGCCACCGGCCGCCAGCGCCTGCCGCAGCAGCTCGCAGCCCCAGATCGTCGCGGTCCGGATCTCGATCTCGGCCTGGCTCCCGGCCGGGATCAATGCGCGATTGCGTATGACATCGGCCAGGTCGTCACGATAGCGCAGGATGCCCAGTTCCCGCAGCACCTGCGGCACCTTGTAATCGGCGAACGCGGTGAGCTGGTCGACCCCATCGAGCACGATCTCGCCGGACAACGCGGCTGCGAGGTCGGAAGCGAGGATTTGCGCCCGCTTGTGAAACCGCACCTCGACCGGTGGCACACCATCACCCGCATCCCAGGTCGCGACATCATCGAACGATGGGAATGCCTCCACCACTGACCGCACCAGCGCCGGCGCATTGCCGGTTCGCGCAATGAACCGAGTGAACGGCGCATCCCCCAGGTCGAACCGCACCATCGTGTTGCCCAGTTCGCGCAGGTTGGCAACCCGCTCGGCCATCAGGGGAATCGGGGCGGCACCCGGCACCGGGGCGAAAACCCGCGATAGCACCCCTTCGTCCACATTCGCCTGCCACACCGGGTCCCAGACCGGGATGCCGTTATTGGCGGCATCCCGCAGGGCCAGCGCGAGCGCCATGTACCCGTCGTGGGTCTCGTCATCGACCAGCACCCGCCAGCGCCAGGTCGGATCCTGCTCCTGCGCCCAGAAACAGAAGTTGAGGGCATCGAGGGCAAACACCCAGCCGGCAGTCCGCTCGGCGCCCATCGGCCCGGAGCCACGGAAGTGGATCGCGTCGTCCCATACAGGCAATGGAACATGGTTGGCCACCAGCCCGGCCGCAACCGCGTCGACGACACCCCGGTCAATCGTCACCAACCCCGACTGGTTCACCACCACTGCGCAGGACGCGAGGATGCCGAGCGGATCGGGACCGGCGGCGGCGAGGAGTTCCCGGGTGATCATGGGCATGGTCAGGCTGTCGCGCGCTGATGCTTCGCGCGGAGTTGACCGCAGGCGGCGGCGATTTCGACCCCACGCGAGTAGCGAACGGTGGTCGGGATACCGGTGGAGCGGAGGGTTTCGGCAAAGCGCTCGATGTTGGCGGGGTCAGGCCGCTCGAACGCCAGCACGTCGACCGGGTTGAACGGGATCACATTGACGTGGCAGAGCCGCCCCTTGAGCAGCGCCCCGAGATCGCGCGCGATCTCGTCGCTGCTGTTGACCCCGTTCATCAAGGCGTACTCGAACGAGATGCGCCGTCCGGTGGCTTCGATGTAACGGTCGCAGGCAGCCATCAGGTCGGCGATCGGCCAGCGCTTGTTGACCGGCACCAGTTCCGACCGGAGTTCGTCAGTCGGGGCGTGCAACGAGACCGCCAGGTTCACCTGGTACGGCTCCTGCGCCAAAGCATCGATGCGGGGCACGATCCCAGAGGTGGAAATCGTGATCCGGCGAGCGCCGAAGTTGAGTCCCCGGGGGTCGTGAATGATGCCGATGAACGCCATCGTCTCGGCATAGTTCTGGAGCGGCTCGCCCATCCCCATCATCACGAGGTTGGTCAGGGGCCGGCCGAGTTCCCCCGCCTTGCGGGCGGCGTCGACCGTTTGCTGCACCATTTCGCCGGCGGTGAGGTTCCGCGTCAGGCCACCCAGGCCGGTGGCACAGAAGGCACAGCCGACCGCGCAGCCCACCTGGCAGGAGACGCACACCGTGGCGCGATCGCGATACAGCATGAGCACGGTTTCCACGAACTGCCCATCGAACGTCTCGTAGAGCAGTTTGCAGGTATCGCCGTTGTCGGTCACCAGTTCGCGAACTGGCGTCATCGTTGCGAACGGCAGCGATTCCTCGAGGCTGTCGCGCAGGGACGTGGGGAGATTCTTCATCTCCTGCCACGAGGCGACCTTTTTGCCGTAGACCCAATCCCACACCTGTTGGGCGCGAAATCCCGGTTGCCCGTCGGCTTCGAGCCGGCTGCGGAGCGTCTCCAGCGGCAGGTCGTAAACGGAAACCGGGCGTTGCCGCCGCGAAAACGGGCGGATGGCCGGAGATGGCTCGATGGCAGGATCAGTGGGCACGGCGGATTGGGTCATGGGTGGGGACGGCGGCTTTCGCGGACGATGGCACGGAAGGATGGCGGGAGGCATGGTGCGCCCGTGAGCACACGCACGTATGACAGAGTTTACCATTGGCGATATCTCGGGATGACCGGTCGAACTGGGGTGCATTCGCGGCGGTCCCGGCACGGGTTTCCCGGAAAGGACAGCGACAATGGGCAACCAGGCGAAATGGCTGATGATGGTGCTGGCCGGCGTGGTGGCTGGCGTCGTCCTCGACCGGCTGGTGCAACGGGTCGTTTCCCCGCCAGCGGTTCTGGCGCCAGGCCCCGCACGGCAGAAACCAGCCTCCCTGCCGGACAGCATTCCCGGCGATGGCGCACAGACTGCCCCGGCGGAGTATCCGATCAAGGGCAACGAGCGGTCGGGCATCTACCACGTGCCGGGCGGGTTCGCCTACGACCGGACGATTGCCACAACCTATTTCCGGTCGGAGGACGCAGCCGAACGGGCAGGACTCCGCCACGCGAAGGCGTAAGGCATCGATGAACTTTCCGTAGGGGTGGACGGCCTGGAGCGAAGCGGAGGGTCTGTCCACCCGCAAATTGCCCCGACTTGTCACGGGCCGACACACCTTCGCTGGCGCTCAGGCGGATCGGCCCCCAACGTTGACAGGTTTGCGGTGCAGGCAAGGTGAATTCCCAATGACCTCGATCGATCTCAATAGCGACCTCGGTGAAGGGTTCGGCCCATTCCGGGTCGGGGCCGACGACGACCTGTTCCCCCTGATCTCGTCGGCGAACGTAGCCTGCGGCGCCCATGGGGGCGATCCCCTGACGATGGCTGAAACGGTCCGCAAGGCCCACGAGCATGGGGTGGCCATTGGCGCGCACCCCGGTTTCCCGGACCGGGCCGGGTTCGGCCGCCGAGCGATGGCGCTCACGCCCGCCGATGTCCGCGCCGAGGTGATCTTCCAGGTCGGCGCCCTCTCCACCTTCTGCATGATCGCTGGTGCTCCATTGCAGCACGTCAAGGCGCACGGCGCCCTCTACAACATGGCGGTGCGTGAACCGGATATCGCGAATGCCATCGCCCAGGCCGTGCGCGATGTCGACCCCGATCTTCGCTTCTTCGCACTCCCCGGCACCGCACTCGAGCGGGCCGGCGTCAACGCCGGACTCCCGGTCGTGCGCGAGGCGTTCGCCGACCGCGCCTACCTGCCGGACGGCACACTGGCGCCGCGGTCGCTCCCGGACGCAGTGATCCACGATCCTGTCGTTGCCGCGAAACGGGCGGTGCGCCTGGTGACCGACGGCACGATCGAAGCACTCGACGGTACGGTGCTGAAGGTGCAGGCGGAGACGATTTGCATCCATTCCGATACCGACGGCGCGATCGCGATCGCGACGGAACTGTCGCGGCAATTCCGCGAGGCGGGCATCACGATCAAGCACGCCGGCAACGGCTCGTGATCGACGGTCCAACGACCAGCCCCCCATTCACCGCCTGGCCACTGGCGGATCACGGGGTACTGTGCGAGTTCGGATCGCGCATCGAACCGGAACTCGGCCAGCGCATCGCCTGGCTGGCGGACTCCCTGCTTGAGATGTCCCTACCGGGTCTGGTCGATGCCGTTCCGTCATACACATCACTGCTGTTGATGGTCGATCCCGGCACATCGCGTATCCCGGTCATGATCGAGGTCGTCGCACATCTCTGGGAAGAGATCGGAACCCGTCCGATTTCGGAGAGTGGACGGGTAGTGACGATCCCGGTCGCCTACGGTGGTCATGATGGGCCGGACCTGGCCGATGTTGCCCGCCAGGCCGGGTTGGAGCCCAACGACGTGGTCCGGAGGCACCAGGATGCAACCTACCGTGTGGGTGCGATCGGGTTTGCGCCCGGCTTCGCCTATCTCACCGGATTGCCACCGGAACTGGCGACCCCGCGACGGTCGACACCACGGGTGCGGGTACCGGTCGGGTCGGTCGGGATCGGCGGTGCGCAAACCGGGGTCTACACCTGCCCGACGCCCGGAGGGTGGTCGCTGATCGGGCGCACGGAGTTGCGGCTGTTCGACCCCGAACGCGATCCGCCGGCATTGCTGGCAGTTGGCGATCATGTGCGATTCGCGGATGTCAACGGAACAACGTTCCGAACCCCCACACTCACTCCACCGCACCGCGCCACGAGCCAGGATCGGGCGGCGCTGGAAGTTCTTCAACCGGGGATGCTGACAACCGTCCAGGATCTCGGTCGCCCTGGCTATGGCCGGATCGGGGTTGCCCCCGGAGGCGCCGCTGACAGGATGGCGCTGATCCGCGGCAACCGGCTGCTCGGGAACCCGGACGGCGCAACCGGTCTGGAGATGACGATCAACGGACCGCACATCCGGTTCCTGCGGCACGGACGCATCGTCGTCTCGGGGGCGAATCTGGGCGCTCGGTTGAATGGCGTTTCACTTGCTGTCGATGCGGTACGCGTGGTTCGCCCCGGCGACGAACTGACGTTTGGCGGACGTCCCCGCCAAGGTGCCCGCGCCTGGCTCTGTGTTGCCGGCGGGATCGACGTACCGGAGCGGCTCGGCAGCCGTTCGACCGACCTGGTCGGCGGGTTCGGCGGCCATGAAGGGCGGCCGTTGCGCCGGGGCGACCGCCTGGCGACAGGTCCGTCGACGGCTCCGTGGGCGCGCATCCACCTGGCCCCGGACGAACGCCACACCGGTCCGATCCGGATTACGCGCGGTCCACAAGCCAACCGGTTTGGTCCGGAGGCGTGGCGGGCGCTGCTGGAACGGGAGTTCCGGGTCTCCCCGGATTCCAACCGGCAGGGCATCCGGCTCGACGGCCCGCCGATCCTCCCGTTTGGGAGCGCGGACATCATCTCGCAGGGTGTCGTCACCGGGGCGATCCAGATAACAGGCTCCGGGCAGCCGATCGTGATGCTGCCGGCGCGCGCCACCATCGGCGGGTATCCCCAGATCGCCACCGTCATCGACGCCGACCTCGACCGCCTTGGTCAGGTCAAACCGGGCGACACTGTCCGGTTCACCGAGGA
>CAZSUN010000138.1:0-2759 GCA_964610045.1 uncultured Sphaerobacteraceae bacterium | reverse complement strand
ATGACCCTGCTGATCGAAGGCTATGGCTGCGGCCCAATCGAAACCAACGTCTATCTCGTCGTCGATCCGGACTCCCGGCACGCGCTGGTGATCGATGCGCCGCCTGATTCCCGCGACCTCGTCGTCGAGCGAGTGACCGCCCTCGAGGCGACCGTCGACGCCCTCGTGCTCACCCACGGTCACTGGGACCACATCGTGGACACGGCAGCGATCGCCAGTGCGCTCGGTGTCCCCGTGTTGGCGCACAGTATGGTGGGATCGCGGGTCACCAACCCGGCGGAAGGTACTTCGCCCGTTCCCATTCCCCCCGCCACCATCGACCAGTTCCTCGACGAAGGGGACATGGTCACCCTCGGCGCCCACACTTTCCAGGTCTGGCACCTTCCTGGCCACGACGAAGGGCACATCGCCCTCATCAGCGAACCCGACGATGTCTTCCTCGGTGGCGACATCCTTTTCCCGAACGGGCATGGCCGCACCGACATCCCAGGCTCAGACCAGGCGACCATGAACCGCACCATCGCCCGCCTGCTCGCGCTGCCTGATGCGATGGTGGTGTATCCCGGTCACGGCGCGACCACCACGATCGGCAAGGAGCGTCCCTGGATGGCCCAGATGGCCGGCAACACCCGGTGAGGCACGGTTGAAATCGATAGCGGTTCCGGATGCCGGGAACGGATGCGCCAGGCCGTAGCGAGAAATGGGAAGAACGATGTCGAGCGAGATTGCCGACCACATCGCCAACACTGTCGTGATCGACACGCATACCCACATGCGGGGCGACCTTGCCTGGGAAGGACTGAACGCGCCGGATATCCTCAGTGATCTCTTTGGCGGGTACTGCTCGTCGGACTTGATCGTGGCGGGTGCATCGCGCGAGGCCGTAGCCCGGCTGCAGGACCGCAACGACGAGGATCTCGAGGGGCGCTTCGCCGGTGTGGCAGCCGCCTGGGCCATGACCCGGTTCACGGGATATGGCGAGGCCGTGCGCATCGCCGCGCGCGACCTCTACGAGATCGAGGAGTTGAGCGAGACAACCGTTCGGGCAGGTCAGGGGCGCCTGGCGGCGTTGCAACGCCAGGGCGGGTGCGTCGCTCTCCTGCGCGACCGGGCGAAGCTGGACCATGTCCAGGCGGATCTGGGACTCGGCGTGGTCGACCTTCCACGGTCGTCCGCGGAGTTCTTCCTGCGCGATCTCTCGGTGTTCCCGTTCGCCACCGGCGCGATTGGCGACCCGGCAATTGCACACGCAACCGGCGTGTCGGTGCGGGATCTCACCAGCCTGAACCAGGCGATGGAGACGTTGTTCGCGCGGTGTGCCCCACTCTCCATCGCGGTCAAATCCCAGCATGCCTACGTCCGCACGCTGGCGTGGCACAAGCGAACGGATACCGACGCCGAGCGCGCGCTTCAGGTGGTGCTCGAGGGTGGCCCGGGGAGCGATGACGCGCAATCGGAAGCTCGACTCTGCCTCGGCGACTGGTGCCTGGCCCGTGGCGTGGAGTTGGCCAGCACCCACAACCTGCCCATCAAGTTCCATACCGGCTACCTCGCGGGGACGGCGGACACTGGGACCTACATGCCGGTCGACCGGTTGCGAGCAGGCCATCTTGCGCCCCTCCTGATGGAGTACCCGGAGGCGCGCTTCGTCCTGATGCATATCGCCTGGCCGTATAGCGAGGAGCTGATGGCCCTCGCCAAGCACTTCGGGAATGTCTACGTGGATTTGTGCTGGGCGTGGTCGATCAATCCGCTGGCGACGAAGGATTTCGTCCGGCGCTTCCTGCATACCGTCCCTGTGAACAAGCTCTTCGCTTTCGGCGACGATGCCGCCACGCCCTCAATGGCCTACGCCTACGCGGTGCAGATGCGCACCTGGCTGACGAGGACACTGGAAGAGGAAGTGGCCGACGGCCTGTTGACCGCACGCCAGGCGATCGACACCGCGACCCGGCTGCTGCGCGGCAATCAACTGGCCTGCTTCGACATCGAGGAGACGCAACGGGCAGTGCGCGACGCGGCACCTACCGTAGACCAACACCCCTGGCCGTTCCGGTACGACGGCAGCGATCTGGCATCGTAGACCAGATCGCTGCATATCTATCTCGACAACCAGATCCGCGCGCAGACGAAAGCAAACTTCCTGCGGGGGACCACCACCATCTGTCCCCCTCCGCAATTAAACGGTACGCTGATGTCCCCGGTTTCGGCGGTGCCCTGGGGGTTCCAAACCACACTGACAACGGAGGCAGCCCATGTCCGCATTCGGCACGGCCTACATCATGCACCTGCGGACCAACGTCTACGACCTGCTGGCTGCGATGCGCGACATCCCTGCCGACGATTTCAACGCCTGGAAACCGGCGGCGGCACGCGACGGCGGGCACGAGATGAACACCTTCGCCGCCATCGCCATTCACGTTGTCTCAGCCGGGGAGTTCATGACGCTGCACGCGGTCGGCGGCGAACCGACCGACCGCAACCGCGAGGCAGAATTCGAGGCCACTGGCCACTTTGCGGCGATCGAGGCGCGCTACGTTCGCTGGCTTGATGGGGTCGAGGCCCTGGTGTCGGACCTCACCGATGACGACCTTGCCCGCGACCCGTCCGAGGAGAAATACACCTCACGCGGCTGGAAGGTCGCCGAGGTGCTCCTCCACGCCCTCGACCACACCGCGCTCCACCTCGGCCACGTCCAGGTCCAGCGGCAGTTGTGGGATGCCGAACACGCGGCACGGTAGCAGATCACAAACCAGTTG
>CAZSUN010000137.1:0-8782 GCA_964610045.1 uncultured Sphaerobacteraceae bacterium | reverse complement strand
GCGGACCGTCCGCACACCCTGAACGTACACTCTTGTCAAAACCGGTTTACATCGGCGTCGCCACGGTCTATACTCCCCACTATGCAGTTGCATAGTGGCTCGCCCGGAGGTTCGATCGTGGAGCAGGACGCCAACCAAACCCAGGGAACACTGCCGATCGCTCCCCGCGATGGCGACATCGATCGCACGCCGGCAACCACCGCACCATTGGCCCAGCCCGCGCCATCGCTGGCTCGCTTTTACATGACCAGCGATCTCCGCGCGGCCACCGGCCTCACCCGCACCCACCTCGATTTCTACCTGCGCGAGGGGATCATCCTCCCCACCGCCCGCACCGAAAGCGGCTACCTCCTGTTCGATGACGAGGAACTCGCCGTCCTTCGCCAGGTGATCGCCTGGCGGCAGGACGGCACCGGGGTCCGGGACATCCGCGACCGGCTCGGGCGAACCCCTGCCGGTGAGGAATCGGTCGGATGAGCGCCCTCGCCTCCATGCGACCCGACGATCTGCCCCGGCCCACGCTCCTGGTTCCCGCCAGTGGGGTGTATGCGCCGCTCAGCCTGCGCGACGATCCGTTCCCGCAAAACCCGCTCGCCGGCGCCTGGGTGAACCTTCCGTCGCAGCAGGCATCGCTGGAGCCCATCCGCTTCTTTATGGAAGGGGACGCCCCGGGCCTGGTCATCGTTGGTGGTGGTGAAGGAACCGGCAAAACCCGGCTCCTTCACCACCTCGCCACGCTCCGGCAGGATCGTCTGACCGGCATCGTCCAGGACGACGGTGCGCGACGGTCTGACGCGCATCTGCTGCGCACCACCATCGTCGCCCTTGGCGGCAGACCCATCGGCCGGGCCGGGCTCGAACTGGCGATGGAGGCGAGGGCACTCCTCGACGCGCGGCGCGGCGACGCCCGGATGCCGGTGCTCTTTATCGACCAGGCTGCCCTCGCCGGCTCCCAACTCGAAATCGTGCGCTCGCTCCTGGTATCGCCCAATGGCGAAACGCGGGTCCAGATCGCACTGTTCGGGCCACCGGAACTCGAAGACCGGATCGCGCGCCGTCGCTCGCTCTCCCGATTCCTCCAGGCGTCGGTGACCCTGAAGCCGCTCGACCGGGACGAGGCGCGGCTCCTGATCGACGAGCGCATCGCGGCGGTCCGCCACGGCAATCATGGCGACATCTTCACGCCGATAGCCATGGAGGCGCTTTGGCAGGCAACCGGCGGTACTCCGGGTGCAATGATGCACCTCGCCCATCGTTGCCTGCGGGAAGCGATCGCCACCGGCGAGACGCGCATCGATGCCGGTCTCGTCACCCGGATCGCGGAGTCACCAGTGGTGGAAGTCACCCGGGCAGCCGCACCCGAGGAGCCGATCCAGACGCGGTTGACGCTACCAGGGATGGACGAGACCGCCGCACCATCGCGGCGTCGTGGACGACAACGATGAGCGGCGAAATCGCCGATCGAATTGCACGTCCGGACACCCGGCAGCGGGACGCAATCGCCGCGTATGCTGGTATCGAAGGGATGGGAAGCATCTTCGGGCTTCGATGGCTGCGGCTGGATAGTGCCGCAGCCACCGGCGCCGGAAACGGCACGGAAAACCGGAACGCAGGGTGGCGCCAATCACCTCGCACCCGGTGTGGGAGTTCAACGAGGCAGGCCGACGCCAATCGGGCTGTATCGAGCGCGAAGGGAGATCGCGGGACGCCGTCTGGCGTGCCAGGAACCATGACCAACAGCACGATCGCCTTAACGAAAAAGACCGGTGCGCCAACACCAGTCCTCTTCGAAGATCATCAGTTGTTGGGTGCTTGCCGGAATCGATCGGACCGTCGCCAAACCGCCTGATCGCTTCCACCTGAAGCTGTTTCGCTGCTCTGTCCCCGCCAAGGGAGGGTTTTGTGTACCCGAGCAACACCTCGATTGTAGCCACGCCCCATTGGGTGTGTCAACCCGGTCTGTGCCAACACGGCACGATCCGGCTGGTCACACGGGTCGCCTGAGTGGCCCGCACCAGCCGCCAGACCGAGACGGCATCCGCCACGACGCGACTGGAGTCGACGACTCCGGGCCGGCAGGACACGTCCTCCGCCCGAACCGGGCGCGGCGCGGCGAATTCCGCCCCCACTCCTGACGAGGCGACTACGCCCCAGGAGCTGACTGGCGTGGTCGGCGATGCCTCGGCCACCGGAACCCGCTCCGGCGAGGATACCCGCCGCCGGGGCTGGTTCTGGCACTGGAACAGCCTCGTCACCCAGTACGCGCCCCTGATTGGCCTCAAGGGCGTCGGCCTGCTCAACTCGTACACGGTCTGGACGGACCGGCGCGAGGCTTCACCGCACCGCGGGTACGCCTTCCCGTCGCAGCAATCCGAAGCCGACTTCTACGGCGAAGATCGCGCCGAACTGATTGCCATCAACAAGATCCTCGTGGCGCTCGACCTGATCGAGATCCGCAAGGAGATGGTGCCGCGTACCGACGAACGCGGCCGCCGCTGGAAGGTGCCCCACAACTTCTACCGGGTAAAGGATCACGACGACGACTTCTCGTTGACTACCCGCGATGTGCTGAAGGTCGTCGCCCTCGCCGGCGAGGATCGGGCTGTGTACCGCTACGTGAAGCGCATCTTCTCGCCCCGGTTCTCGCCGATCGATAGCCAGAACGTCTGGCACGCGATCCTCGAAGAGGTGCGCCAGGATCCGACCTGGCAGCAGCTTGCCGCCAAAACCGAGCGCGACGAATCGAAGGCATCGGCGCGCAGCCGGGCCGGTCACGCGGCTCGCCGCGGCGAGCCTGCCACGGATGCTTTTTTTGCGGCCAATGCCGGTGACAGCGAGGAATCCGACTCGACAGCAGGTGACAGCGATTCCGACAGTCCAACTGTCGCCATTCGACAGCAGGAAACGACAGGGGGAACCTCTGTTGCAAACACCAACACTGGTTCAGCAATCACCGTTGATGAGAGCAACACTGGTTTGGTCGAAAAATCGCGAGGCAGTGTTGACCCCGCCAACATCGGTGGCCCAACCAGTGTTGAACCGGGCAACAGGACGTATCACCAAGAATTCACTACGACAACGACCACCGAAAATGCCGATGGATTTCCAATCGAATCAGTCACGCCGGTGAACGGTCCGGGAGCGGTTCCCGATACGTCGCGCGCCGAGGCGATGGTGATCCGGCAGTTCGAGGAAGCGAACGATCGAACCTCAACCCCGGCCGAGCGGCGATTGCTTCGCCAACTCGCAGAGTCCTTCCACGAATCCGCGGTGCAATCGGGCCGGGATGGATGGAGCTGGCTCGGCCTGGCGATCGACGACGCGGTCGCGGCCGGCAGCCGGTTCGTCGCTCCACGCCGGGTCCGGGAAATCCTGGCCCGGTGGGAGCGCGACGGGATGCCCCAGGAATACGGTGGGAATGGTGACCGTCCGTCACGGACGGCGGCTGCCGCTGTGACAAGCCCGTCGGCCGTGAGTCACAGCGGCGTCGGCAGCGCCTCGACCGGGAGTCGCGAACGATCGACATCCCCGGATGTGGAACCACTCCGTGCCGGGGAGCCGGAGACGCCCTTCGTGGCGCCGGTCTTCACCATCCCGTCCTGCGGGATGTCGAGCCGGCAGGTGTGGTCGTCGGTGCTGGCGGACATCGAGTTCTCCGGCGCGATCGGCCGGGCCGATGTCTCGACCTGGCTCCGGTCGGCGGCGATCCTCGCGGTCGATGACGAGGGTGGGGTGGTGCTCGGGGTGCCGCACGACCTGGCATTGCGGCGGGCGTCCGGACGCTACCTTGGCGCGATCCAAACGGCCATCGCCCGGGTCACCGGCGAATCGCTGGCCGTCACCGTCGTCCTCATCCGCGACTGGGCGGCATAGGGTTACCCGTCTCCGGACGCTGCCCGCCGAACGGGATGCTGGTAGGGATGTGGAGCTTGCCCCGCCCGCTTCGGCCACTTCACATCGTCGCTCTTTTCCTGCCACTTGCGAGGGCTCTCGGCAATGTACTCGCGAGCCGACTCAAGCGCCTGCGGACCAGGAAGTACGTCATCATGAAAGCTTCGCTGCCATAAGGCGCGCCGAACCGGAGGAAAGCGGCCTTCGCGGATACCACGCCCATAGACGACAGCCACGTCGGATTTGAACGCCTGGATGATCCGGCTCAGTGCTGGAGAGTACCTTGCCGGATCTGCAGGCGAGCGAGGAGGGTACCATGCCGGGTGATAATGACATCGCCGTTCGCCATTCATCGCCCGGTGGCACGGTCGCGGCGGGTGGCGGTGACCGCGCGCATCGGAACCCCGATTCGGAAAGGATGACCCGACATGCGGATCGCGATCTTCTCGGATGTCCACGGCAACGCCATCGCGCTCGATGCCGTCCTGGCGGCGATCGACGAAGACGGCGGGGCAGATGCGTTCTGGTTCGTTGGCGATGCGGCTGCCCTGGGGCACGACCCGGCATCCACGGTCGAAGCCCTCGCCGGTATCCCGGACCTCGTCGCCGTGCGCGGTAACACCGACCGCTACATCGTTGATGACCATCTGGAGCGGGCGCCGAACTTCGCCGCGATGCTCGCGAGTGACGACGAGGCGGTTCGCCAGCGAGCCGGAACAATGATCGGGAGCATGGTCTGGGCGCGCGATGCCCTCATCGCCAGCGGCGATCTCGACTGGGTGAGGGCCTTGCCGCTCGACGCCCGGGTTGAGTTGCCGGATGGCACCCGTGTGCTGATCGTTCATGCTTCGCCCGGCACCGACGACGGCCCCGGCCTGGGCGATGCGGAAACGGACGACGAGGTACGGGCGCTGATCGCGAACGCCGATGCCGACCTCATCATTGTCGGCCACACGCACGTGCCGATCGACCGCACGGTGGACGATGTCCGCATCTGGAACCTCGGCAGCGTCTCGATGCCGCTCACCGGTGACGTGCGCGCGATGTGGACCCTCCTCGAAGCGGATGAGTCCGGCTACCGGCTGGAGCGCCACCATGCGCCGTACGACGTGGCCGCGATGCTGGCCGCCGCCGAAGTCGTCGACCATCCAGCGATCGACCTCATCCGTCGTACCTGGGACAAGGGCTGATCCGGCTGGCGGGTTTCCCCGCCAGTTTGCTCGCGTTGGTTGTATGATCGAATTTGGGATCACCTTCGTGCGCGACATGGAGGCGTGGACCATGAACGATCTGGAACTGTTGGAACTCGATCTTGCCACGACGTTCATTCACGATGCGCGAGGCCGGATCGTCCGGAACAATGAGCCGGACGGCGAGCCTGCCCCCCGGTTCCTCTTCGGGCGCACGCGTGTCGGGAACTGTTGGCGGGTGCGCGACGATGTGCCTGATCACATCGCCCTGCAGCTCGAGGATCTGGCGGCCCCCGAGCCGGTGCAGGACGACCTGACGTTGCCGCCTGGACATTTCGGGGCGATGCACGAGGCCCTGGGAGCGCATTTTGAGCCAGGGGATGGCGGGTACGATCTGGCCTACAGGTTCCCCGAGGCGATGGCCGAATTCGCCAGGGCAATACGCATCACCCCCGGGAATGTGTCACTCCTGCACCGAATTTGGAGCGTCGAAGGCGCCAGTGAGGGGCTTGATCACGGCCTGATCTGGACGGCGATGGTTGTGGAAGGCGCCGCAGTCTCGCATTGCTACAGTTGCCGGCTCACCGACCGCGCCGCCGTTGCCGGGGTGGAGACGCTGGAAGGATATCGAAGGCGCGGGTATGCCACGGCGGTGACGGCGGCCTGGGCACAGGCGGTGCGCGATTCCGGACGTATTCCCCTGTACAGCACGTCGTGGGATAACCTCGCCTCGCAAGCGGTGGCTCGCAAGCTGGGTCTTGTCCAGTACGCGGTTGGTTTCGGTATCGAGTGATTCGCGACGAGGTACGAGGACCGGATGCGGATCGCGGTATTCTCCGACACACATGGCAATTCGCTGGCCCTCGATGCGGTGCTGGCCGATATCGCGGCCTGCGGTGAGGTCGATGCGCACTGGTTCCTCGGCGATGCCGCCCCGATCGGGTTCGACCCGGTGGGCACCGTCCAGAAGTTGATGACCCTGCCCGGCCTGGTCGCCGTCCACGGCAACGGTGATCGCCGGGTGGTCACCGATCCCATCATCGTCCGCGAGCGGATCGAGGGCCTGATCGTTACGTCCGATCCTGGGGAAGCCGCCGGGTGGCGCTCGATCCTCGCCGAGTCGGAATGGGTGCGGGATGGGTTGCAGGCAGCGGGCGCGTTTGACTGGCTGGCGAGCCTGCCACTGGAGCAACGCCAGTTCCTGCCGGATGGGACCAGGGCGCTGCTGGTACACGCCTCGCCCGGTACGGACCAGGGACGTGGTATCCCTCCGGATGCCCTGGACGAGGAGATTGCGGGATTCCTCCGCGAGGCCGATGCCGGCCTGCTGCTGGTTGGCCATACGCACCGGGTGGTCGACCGCACCGTCGCGGCTGGCCGGGTGGTGAATCCCGGCAGTGTCAGCAATCCGCCGGATGGCGGATCGATTGCCCACTGGGTGTTGCTCGACGCGGATGCGGCGGGGTATACGCTCACTCACCACACGGTCGAGTGGGGTCTGGACCTGATGATCGACCGCCTGGCGATGTCCGGACACCCGGACCCCACGCACCTGCTGGAGTTCTGGCCGGATCGCGGCACCCACTGACCCCGGGGAGGCCATCATGGATGAAACAACGCTGACTGATCTGGAACTGGCGGACATCCAGCTGGCGACGTTGTTCACCTGCGACGGCGCGGGACGGATGATTGCCGACAACGAGCCCGATGGCGAACCCGCCCCCCGCTTCTTTCTCGAACGCACCCGGATGGGAAATACGTGGCGCGTGCGCCACGATGTACCTGACCACGTCGCCGATCAGTTGGATGCCCTGGCTGCCGCCGAACCCGTGACCGGTGATCTGCGGTCGTCCCCCGTCCGGCTTGCGGCGATCCTGGACGCGCTGCGGGGAGACCGGGAACCGATGGTCGGTCATCACGGTCCTGCCTGCCGGTTCCCAGCGATCATTCCCGCCACGACCGGGGTGACGCGCATCTCGCGGGAGAATCTCCAGCTTCTCAGCAGGGTGGTTTCGGACCTGGATGCACTCGACCGGGATTTCGATGCGGTCGAGCCATGGATGGCGGTCGTGGTGGATGGCGTCGGTGTCGCCACCTGCTTCAGCGTCCGCCTTTCGGACCGTGCCGCCGAGGCGAGGGTCGACACCGCACCGCCCTGCCGGGGGCGTGGCTACGCGCCGGCGATGGTTGCGGCCTGGGCGATGGCGGTGCGCGATGCCGGCCGCATTCCCTTCTACGGTACCTCCTGGGACAATGCCGCATCCCAGGCGGTGGCGCGCAAACTGGACCTCGAGCAATTCGCGGTGAGTCTCGCCATCGAATGACGCGGCACGTAATCACGGGGTTTGGAGCGCACAGGCCTCGTGCCGCTGTGGCGCCATGGTGGACGGGAGTGATCGGGTCACCGCCGGTGGCATCCGGCCCGCCTGTTGAAGGAGAAAACCATGACCGGCGATCCGCATGGCGTGCTTGCCTACGACACGGAATCGGAATCGATCCTGTTGCAGTTTCAACGTGCGGTTCCGCTGACGCCGCGCAAGGTCTGGCGACACCTGCTCGACCAGGCGCGCTTGCAGGAGTGGTTGACCAACGAGCCGGGCGGGGTCATCGAGCGCCGCCTGAACGGCGAAGTCTTCCTTCCCACCAGCACGAGTGGCGACATCGTGAGCGAGGTGTCGGTGTTCGATCCTGAGCAGACACTCGCATTCCCCTGGACGACCCTGTCATTCGACGGCGGCGATGTCCAGTGGAGTCTCGCGGCGAAGGACGGCAGGACCGACCTGTGGTTCCAGCACTATCTCGATCGCGACCTGGGGCTGGAGCATTTCGCCCGGAGTCTGGCGACCTGGCACATCGTGCTCGACCGTTTTCAGGCATCGCTGGCGGGTGCGCCGATCGCCCTGGACTACGGGCAGTGGCAGCAGCGATACGACGAGTACGAGGCGCGTATCGCCGAGGTGCTGGCGAAGGCATTCCCCTCCGCGGCCTTCGACCTGAGCGGGCTGCGGGCCTTTGGCGAGGAGTGACCAGGACACGCGGCGATGCGGTCGCGACGGGCGAGTGGCCCGGTGCTGCAGGGATCGGCTGATCCTGGTTACGGTTTGGGCGATTCGGATGTGGGGGGAGCGGCCGGATTCGTGTCGGTCCGGTCCGGGCTGGCCGGTTCGATCGTGCGGCCGAGCCGGTTGTGGCGTCGCGGTGCTTCGATCCGGTTCGTGCCGGGCGCGGGATTGGCCTGGAGATCTGCCTGGCCGCTCGCCAGGGCATCGCCGATCGGGATCGTGGTCTCGGCGAGGGCGGCGCGTGCCAGCAGGGCGGCGGCGGCGCCACCGATGCCAAGCCCGGTGGCGCGGCGGACGAAGGCGCGTCGCGAGAGTTCCCCGCGCTGGAGGCGGCAGAAGATGTCTTCGAGGGTATCGGGTGATTGGCGTACCACGGTGGTGTCGTTCTCCTCAGCCAGGATGCCGTCTGCAGGCGAATCGGGACGCAGGACGGGAGTGCAGGTCCGCGCGCTGGTCACATCGATCGACCGCGAACGCTGGACGGGGGCTGCCTGACCGCGACAACCATGGCGGACAGGCATGCCAAATGTCAAGAGCGGCTGCCCGGAAGTTCAACCCCTTGGTGGGCGCTGATGGGAGATGTGGTGCCCGGTTTGTGTATGGCGGTGGGCGCTACACCCAGGGAACACCCGCCGGACG
>CAZSUN010000136.1:0-8923 GCA_964610045.1 uncultured Sphaerobacteraceae bacterium | reverse complement strand
ACTGGTAGGGGAGGGCTTCCGGTGCACGATCGACTCCCGCCGCTCGGATCATCGCTGCACCGGGAATGCCCTCCCACCTGCGTTACACCTCTCGGCGACAAATGCCATCCGTCGGGGCGGATCGGTCTGAGGTTCGCCTCCACTGAACAGCGGGTGGACAGACCCTCGCTGACGCTCGGGCCGTCCACTCCTACGTCAATTGAGACTGGTGCGGCGCGCTTACGATGCGCCGGTGTTGCTCACCACCATGATGGAACCGTCCTCCTGCGCGACGTACAGGTCGTCGAGCAGGGGTGAGGTGCCCGCCGGGTCGTTGGCCGAGGCGCCTGGAGGCAGTGGCACCGGACCGTCCAGCAGCGGATCGCTGGTGGTGGCCATCCAGGCATCGAGGCGTGAACGCATCTCGTCCAGCACCGCCGCCAGCGCCGGATCGCCCGCCACGTCGTTCCGCTCGATCGGGTCGAACACCGTGTCGTACAGCTGTTCGAACGCGATCGGGCGTTCCCGCCAGCCTGCATCCAGCCAGACGTCCCGCGACGGGCTCTCGTCGCAGTTCGGAAGCACCAGTGTCTCCCGGTCGCCGTAGCGGCGGACATACCGCCAGCGTTGGGTGCGGACGGTGCGCTGCGGCTCGTAGGCGGCGTGGTAGGTGACCTCGGCGAACACCTGGTCGTTGACCTCGTCCACCTCGCCACGCACGACCGGCATCAGCGATCGGCCTTGCAGCCACTCCGGCGGCTCAATGCCCAGCACCTCGCAGAGGGTGGGGTAGAGATCGATCTGCGACACCAGCGCGTCTGCCACCCGGCCACCGGCGAACCCGCCCGGACCCCGCAGGATCAGCAGGACTCCCGTGCCGTGATCGGTAAGGGTGCATTTCATGCCGGGGAAGGCGAGCCCGTGATCGGTGGTCAGGACCACGATCGTGGAGTCAGCCAGGCCGGTCTCGTCGAGTGCGTCCAGGATCGCGCCGATCGAGGCGTCGAGGCGGGCCGCTTCCACCAGGTAGGCCGCCATGTCGCGCCGTGTTTCCGGGGTATCAGGCAGGGGGGCCGGGGGGCGGACATAACGGGTGGCTGCCTCATCGACATCGCCAAACGGACGGTGCGTCTCGGAGAATCCGGCATCAAGGAAGAACGGCTGATCGGGAGTGACGGCGAACTCGCGGATGGCGTCGATCGCGGCTGCGGTGATGGTGGCGGCGTCCGCCCCCCGATCGGCCAGGGTCCTTTCGTACCCGATTGCACCCGCATCGCCGTGATACACGTGTTGCATCCCGGCCAATGCGGTGCGATAGCCATTGCCCTTCAACACGGCGGCCAGGTGCTGCGCCGGATCGTGGAGGCGGAATCCCCGGTGGGCAAGCCCGAGCATGCCGGCGGAGTGCGGGCTCTGGCCGGTCAGCAAGGCCGCCCGGCTCGGCGAGCAGGTGGGGGCCGCCGAGAAAGCCCGTCGGAAGAGGATGCCCTCCTCCGCCAGCCGCTGGTAGTTCGGTGTTGGAACCGCGTAGCCGTACGGCTGCACGTAGCGGCCGGTGTCGTGCGAGTGCAGGTAGAGGATATTGGGGCGTGCGTGAGGCATGGAAACCTTCCCGGGGGCGCGTGGCGGTGGCGACTGCTGCGCATTGTCGCCGGGGTTGGTCAGGAACGCACGGGAGCACCCTGGCCGGTCTGGCCAGGGTGCTCAAGGGAAAAAGGGGAGAGAGGGAGTGAGAGGCATGCGGACCATCGGTCAGTTGCGGGAGCCTGGCATGCCCGGCGGCGTGGGGGCCGGTGGAAACCGGTCATCGGTCGCGGGGGTTTGCCGGTCGTGCGGCTGGATCGCGCCCGGGCTCGCCCAGTGGCAGGCATCGGTGGTGGCGGTCCACTCGCAGATCACCATGCTGTTGCCGGTGAAGCAGACCGAGTAGTTGGTGACCTTGCCGGTATCCGCGTCGGCGTACGTCCCGGATTCGAACGAACCGCCCAGGTCGGCGCATTCTTCCTTGTGGTTCTGCCCCTTCTGGGAGGTCGAAGGTTGCCTCGGTGCGGCATCCACTGCTGGCGCCAGCGCCGCCAGCATCGCGAAAACGATCAGGGCCAGGGCGAGGATCGATCGGGAATTCGTGGCAGGTCGTGACATCGGAAACCCCTTCCTGCGGTGCGCACGGCACCGTGAGAAAACGACAGGGATGGATGTTGCGACAGGTCTGGTGAGGAATGGATCCCTTCGGAGGATGATCCTGGTGCTGCCGGGCCGGTGGCGTGTGGCCGGGCTTCACCATGCCGTCATTCTGCCGCGATGTGGTGAGGGCCACATCGGCAGGACTGCCTAATCGCCGTCGTGTGGCCGGGCCGGTGTGAAGAGCATCGCCCTGCGTCAACATGGCGCCGGCAGACGCATACGGAATCCGGGTAACACTATCCGGACGTGGCATCAGGCGCTCGTTTGGGAGGGTACGCTGTCAGGTGATAGTGGCAGGCCCCAGATGACCTCACCGGCGATCTCGAAGGTGAGGTGGTCGTTCGTAGCGTACGGTGCGAGAAGCTCGGCGGCGGCCACATCGAAAGCCATCGCAGCTGCCACGGTCATCCGGTTGAGCGAGAACCCGTTGCGGGCGTGGATCGCGCCGATGTAGTCCGCAATCGACTGGGTGACCGTCTCGACCGCAGTACGGGCACGGCCGACCGGGCGGAAGAGGCCGCGCTGCTCCAGTTCATCGACCGTGTTGTAGGGCCGGAATTCGCGGTTCGTACTGTACCGGGCGATCACAGGCATGAGCTCGTCCAGCCAGGGGACCGGCACGTCCCGCATGTCAACGCAGGCGAGGAACCCTCCTGGCGCCAGGACATCGCGTATTCGTGGAAGCACGATGTCCCATTCCATCCAGTGCAGGCTGGCGGCGGCGGTCACCAGGCCGTACGGTGGGTGCAGCGGTGCGGTTTCGGCGGGTCCCACGATCCAGGTGATGCGATCGGAATCGCCGCCGGGGCGTTCCTGCGCTCGCTCGATCATCGGCGCGGAGATATCCACGGCATCGACGTGGTCGACCAGCGGTGCGAAGCGGCGGGCGATCTCGCCGGTGCCGGTGCCCAGGTCGAGCACCCGGCCGCACGAGGTATGGACCAGGTCCGCGAGGATCGCGAGCACGCCCTCGGGATAGGCTGGCCGCAGGTGGTAGCAATCGACCACCGACTGGTCGGCAAACTGACTGCCGTACTCGGGACGCAGGTGACGGGGCTTGGGGCTCATCATGTGCGCGCTCCTTTGGTTGGTCGTTGCCATGCAATGTAGACCCCGGGTGTGGCGAGGATGTGTCGAAACTGCGGAAGGAGGACGGCGATGGGTGCAGCAAACCGTCAGGGGAGCAACCGCAGGTGGTCGTTCGACCGGAACGCGACGACCTACACGGATGGTCGTCCACCGTACCCGGCGCGGGTCTACGAGTTCCTGGAGGAGATCGGCGCGTTGCAGCCGGGCGCACGAGTCCTCGAAATCGGCCCAGGCTCCGGGCAGGCCACGGTCGAATTGCTGGCTCGCGGCGCCGAGGTCGACGCCGTCGAACTGGGCGCCAACCTGGCGGCGCGACTCCAGGAACGGATCGCTGACCCGCGACTCCGGGTGACGGTCGGTGACCTCCACACCGTGGACCTGCCGGCGGCGGCATACGACACCGTGGTGGCGGCCACCATGTTGCACTGGCTGGATGTCCCGCCCCTGCTGCCGAGGCTGGCGGCGACGTTGCGTCCGGGAGGCTGGCTGGTCGCCTGGTGGACCGTGTTCGGCGATCCGGAGGCGACGACCCCGTTTCGCCAGCGGGTCGACCGCATCTACCGCGATCGGATGCCGCACGAGTGGCGACCGGCGGACGAGATGCCCCGCGCAATGCGGGTCGAGGACCGGCTCGCCGAACTGACGGAGGGTGGGCATTTCGGCGAGCCACGATTCGACCTCGTCCGTTGGACCGCACGATTCACCAGCGAGCAGGTGCGGGCCTTGTTCGCGACCTTTCCGAATGTGGCCGAACTCGATCCCCTGACACGGCGCGAGCATCTGGACGCGCTGGCCGCCGCCGCCGATGCAGAAGGCGGCGTGATCGACGATCCGTTCGTGACGGCCGTCTATGCCGTGCGGTCCGTATGCTCAACGACAGGACGGGAGTGAATCGAATTGCCTGTGGCCAGGGTGGCGGACGGATCTTCATCACCGTGTGGTCCAGATCACGGCTGGTCACGGCCCGGTTGCCGGATCGCGGTGCGGTCACTACGATGGGCCGATGATTGCTGATCCAGATCTCCATCAGGCCCACTACTCGACCAAACCCACCAATCCGGAGCGTGCTGCCATCGAGGTCGTCGACCTCAAACGGTCCTTTCGCAAGCGCAAGGGATGGTTGCGCTCCGGCGAGACTGTCGAGGCCGTGCGCGGGGTGTCGTTCTCCGTGCCCAGGGGTGGCATCTACGGGGTACTCGGGCCGAACGGCGCCGGCAAGACGACCACCATCAAGATGCTCTCCACCCTGCTCCTGCCGACCGGTGGCACCGCAACCATCAACGGCTTCGACATCGTGCGGGACGAGCACCGGGTGCGCCGGCAACTCGGCGTCCTGTTCGGCGGCGACAAGGGGCTCTACAACCAGCTCAACGCCATCGAGAACATGCGATATTTCGGCCGCCTCTACGGGATGGACGATGCCGCCATCGACCGCCGCACCTCCCTGCTGCTCGAGCGCGTGCAACTGGCCGGCCGCGCCGGTGAGCGGGTCGAGAGCTATTCGCGCGGCATGAAGCAGCGGCTGCACATCGCGAAAACGCTGATCCACGATCCGCCGGTCGTCATCCTCGATGAACCGACGATCGGGCTGGATCCGGGTGCTGCCATCGGTGTCCGCGAGCTGATCGCCGATCTCGTGCCCGGCCACACCGTCCTGCTTACCACCCACGACATGTACGAGGCCGACCTGCTGTGCCGTGAGATCGCGATCATCGACCAGGGCCTGATCGTGGCGCAGGGGACCCCGGCTGGCCTGAAGGCGAACAGCGGAATCGAGCGTGGCGTCGAGATCACGCTGGAGGGGGCCGGTCCCCCCGACCTCGCGACCCTCGAACCGGCGCTGGTGGGGCGCCGGGGTGTCAATGGGTTCGGACACCGGCTCGACGACAACGCACAATCGGTGATCATCCTTGCCTGCGATGAACCATCCGCGGCGCTCGACGCCGCCCTGGCCGCGCTCCGCGACATGGGCACCGGCATCAGCGCGGTCACCATCCGCGAGCCAACCCTTGAGGACGTCTTCCTCCAGGCGACCGGCCGCGAATTCGACCCGGTGCGGATCGGGAACGCCAGATGACCGCGGCTCCTGCCTTGCCGGTGACTGGCCGATCGCCGGTCCCGGGTTTCGCGGCGATCGTGCTGGCGGCTGCCCGCGTCCAGCGCGAGATTTGGGCATCCAACACGATCCTCCTGGTGCGGCGGCCACTGACTCCCGCGTTGATCTTCATCGCCAACCTGCTGGCCTACGACATATCCGGGCAAACGGCTGTCCCGGAGGACCAGGTGATCGGCTTCCTGATCGTCGGGACGCTGGCGACCCAGGCGTGGGACGCCACGGTCTGGGCCTGCGGATTCTCCCTGCAAATGGATGCCTATCGTGGCACCCTGCCGTCGATCTTCGCTGCCCCGGCGAACCGAATGGCGGTGGTCCTCGGATATGGCATGGGTGATCTGGCACTCTCGTTTCCCGCCGTGCTGGTGACGCTCCTGATCGGGTTGGCGATCGGCGCCCAATTTACGATTGCCGCTCCGTTGCTGGCGGCTGTCTGTCTCGTCCTCGTGTTCGTCAGCGCGCTCTCGATCGGCGTTGCCTGCTGCGGGATCTTCATCCTCTCCCGCAATGCGAACCCGCTCGCGAACTTCCTGCAGGCACCGATATACATCCTGGCCGGATTCTATTTCCCGCGGTCGGTGCTGCCGGACTGGCTGGAACCGGTCGGCGGCATATTGCCGATCACGCACGCGCTGGAGGCGTTCCGCGCCGCGATGCTGGCCGGTGCGGGGTGGGGCGAGGTGTGGGATGAGTTGGCGCTCACGCTCCTGATGTCCGGCGTGTTCGTCCTGCTCGGGGTACGGTCGTTGGGAAGGGTGGACCATGAGCTACGCCGATCCGGCTCGCTCAATCTCTTCTGAGCCGGCGGCATTGCCGTCCTGGCGGTCCTGGCCGCGGGTGATCGGCGCGACCGCCGCGACCATCGCCCGGACCCGGATTCAGGGGATGGGCGTGCTCGGGTACAGCCTGACCTGGCTCACCCTGCCGCTGGTCAGCGTGATCATGCTCGCCTTCATCTATCGCGAGAACGACGCGTTGCTCGCTTATGCCATCGTGGCCGGTGCGGGCACGGCTCTCCTGTTCGGCCTCATCTTCAATGGCGGGGAAATCCTCGATGCCGAGCGTCAGCGCGGCACGCTTGGCAACCTCTTCCTCGCCCCGCTCCCGCGTTTCGTCTGGCTCGGCGGGTTCCAGGCGTTTGCCCTGATGGAATCGATCGTGAACGGGGCGATCGCGGTCGGCGCCGGGGCGTGGCTGTTCGATGTGCCGCTCGATATCGGCTGGCTGGCGCTGGTCGTCACGATCGTGCTCTTCTCCGCTGCCCTGTGGGGCCTGAGCGTGATCCTCGGCGCGGTGGGCCTGCTCACCCGCAACGCCAACTTCCTCAGCAACCTGATCTTCCCGTTCATGCTCGTGCTGTCCGGCACGATGTTCCCGGTCGGCCAGATGCCGGACTGGGTGAGGATACCGGCCCGGATGTTGCCGTTCAGCTACGGGATCGAGGCGATGGCGGCGGCGCTGACGACAAACGCGCCGGTGGCCGATCTCGCCTCCTCGCTCCTCCCGTTGCTGGGATTCGCGCTGGCGCTTCCCGTGCTCGGCGTGGTCGCGTTCCGCCGGATGGAGCGTGCTGTCCGCCAGATCGGTAATCTCGATATCGCCTGAGGCGTGTCAGGCAACCTGGCCGGTATCGGGGTCGACCATCAGGGACGAGATGTCAACGGCCTCGAAATCGCCGCCACTGATCCCGTCCTGCAGGGCGCGCAGGTCGTCGTTGTCCCACCGGTCGTCCGGCACGCCGCTGAGGAACCAGTCGCTGCCGTTGTCGGCCAGGAAGAGCCCGTAGGTCTTCATCGCCTGCAGGATGATTTGGTTGACTGGGGAGAAACCGGTGATATCGACATCGGCCCTGAGGCGGAAGCGTTGCCCCATCGGCGGCACATCCGGATCGGTCGTCGACCCTGCCTGGTGTCGGGCCGGCCAGACATAATCTTCTCGCGTCACCGAGGCAGTGAACCGGAGCGCATGGGGAATCACCCCGGCCTCGATTTCCTCGTAGCGCACCAGGCCCGGCAGGATCGCGAACCCGGCCGCGTCGGCCGAGGTCCATTCGTCAGGGCGCAGATCATTCGATGTCAGGTCGAAGATCGCGCCGCCGTATGCCTGCCAGCTGCCGTCGTCCTGCGGGGTGGCGGAGAACAATTCGTAGAGCAGGCAGGTATCTTCCTGCACCACGATCACGTGGCGGTCGCCGTCGCCGCAGGCGCCGCCTTCGATCGGGGCATCGGCTGGAATTGGATACGGTCCGGGATCGCTCTCCTCGGCCACCTCGAAGGTGACATCCACCATCGCCTGGCCGGCGGGAACCCGGACGAACGGAATCCCCATCGGGAATCCGTCGTACAACCCGGCCCCGAAATCCGGGTGGATGCCGGTGTCCGCGCCGATGCTGGCAATGTAGGCGTCGGATTGTGCATCGACCGGTAGGGTGTCCACCGGCGTATTCCAGATGTTGTCGGCCGGGAAGATGGGGCAGTCGGGCGGGACTTCGCCACAGGTCGATTCGGTGCAGCCAAGGCTGCATGCGTCGTCCTGGGCCACGGCCGGAGCGGATGCGCTCGCGAACCGGGCCCCGAGCGTTGCGGCGATCAGGCCACCGATCACGCCGCGGCGATTGGGGTGGAGGCCGTCCTGGGCCACCACGGTTGTCCAGCGGTCGAAGGTGGAAGCGCGCATGCCTGGTCTCCCGTCACGGAGGGACGAATCTGGTCCCAGTATCGTGCACGCGTCCAATGGCGAACATGGGCAGAATTCCGTATTTGCAGGGAGCCGAGACGCCAACAGGAGGGCCGCCGGGAGTCCCGGTGGCCCTCCTGTCGATCGCGGTGTGGGGTTTACCGGTCCTGGAGATGGGCTTCCTGGAACCAGAGATCCATGTCCGCCTGTCGCGAGATTTGCGTGAAGAGATCGGCGGTGGTGGCATCGCCGGCCTTGTCCGCTTCCTCGATTGCCTCGCGGATGGCATTCGCGTAGGCCGCCCAGCGGGCCGACACCGCCCCCACATACTCCATCGGCTCGGTGATATCGGTCGGGAATTCATCGAGCGACGAGTTGCTGGCCGCCATCCGCACGGTGCCGGTGGCGTAGCCGCCGAGCATCGCGACGCGCTCGGCGACGAGGTCGGTCCACTCGTCGGCATGACCGGCATGCTCGTCAAACAGGAGGTGGAGTTGATAGAACTCCGGGCCCTTCACGTTCCAGTGGGCCTGCTTGGTCTGCGAGTAGAGATCGAGCGTGTCGGCGAGTCGCGCGTTCAGCAGGTCGATCATTTCTCCGCGAACGGCCGCCGGCAGTCCGATGCTGGTCTTGAATGTCCGGGGTTTGTCCTTGGTGGCAGATGCCATGTGTGTTCTCCCTTGCTGGATGTGAATGATGCTGGCAGCGGATCTGGCGACGTGCGCCCTCTCCGTCGCTGGCGCGGATCGGTTATTTCGTCCGCGAACCTGGCGACAGCGGAAATGGTAGGACGTCCCCGGCGATGAAACCATCGCATACCGCGCATGATCGCCATGAGGTCCATGCCCGGTCCGGTCGAATTCCGCGAGAACATGGCTGTTT
>CAZSUN010000135.1:3382-8940 GCA_964610045.1 uncultured Sphaerobacteraceae bacterium | reverse complement strand
CATGGGCGATGCGCGGTGACCCGGCGAGGCACGACAATTGGCGGATGGTTGCAACGTCGCAGCCGTTGATGGGAGACACCGCGTTTTGACCGATATCCAAACCACCTCGCCCAACCCCGCTGATCTCGACCGCGTCGCCGACCTGATCCGCGCCAGCGAGCGCCTCGTCGTGTTCACCGGCGCCGGGATCAGCACCGAATCCGGCATCCCGGACTACCGGGGACCGAATGGCGTCTGGGCCCGTCAGGCGATCCCGCACATCGACACCATCAGGACCGACCGTGAATCGCGTCTCGGCTTCTGGCAGGAACGGCGTGGCCGGTATCCGGAGATGCTGGCCCGCGAGCCGAATGCCGGGCACCTCGCCATCACACAATTCGAGCAATCCGGGCATTTGCTGGCGCTCATCACCCAAAACATCGATGGCCTTCATCAAAAGGCCGGCAACAGCCCCGAACGAGTCATCGAATTGCACGGCTCAACCCACGTCATCCGCTGCACCCAGTGCGGCCGCACGTACACCGGCACCGAGATTCAGCAGCGGCTGGATGCCGGTGAGGAAGACCCGCGCTGTCCTGTCTGCGGGGGTGTCCTGCGCACCGGCACCATCCTTTTCGGCGAGGCGCTTCCGGAGCAGGCGCTGCGCACCGCCTACGCCGCCTCGCAGATGGCCGATGTCATGCTCGTGGTCGGCAGTTCGCTGGTGGTGAACCCGGCTGCCCGCCTGCCGGTGGTTGCGAAGGAACACGGCGCCCGCCTGGTGATCGTCAACAACTCGGCGACGCCCCTCGACGACCTGGCGGACATCCGGATCGAGGCCGGAGCCGGGGAAACCCTGGGCGGCATCGCCGAACGCGTGCTTGCGGAGGATTGACGGATGAAGAACGAAGTGCCCGTGTTGAACCGGCCAGACCGGACCGAGGAGGACCACAACTGTTTCGGTTGTGGCCGCCTCAACATGCACGGGCTGCAACTCGAGCTCGAACCCGATCCCGATGGCGATGGAGTACGGGCTGCGTTCATTCCGGCCACGCGGACGGAGGGCTATACCGGCATGGTCCACGGCGGCATCATCACCACGGTGCTCGACGAGGTGATGGCCTGGTCACTCTACCGGCACGACATCTGGGCGGTGACCGGACAACTTACCACCCGCTACCGGAAACCGATTCCGCTCGGTGAGCCAACCACCGCCCGCGGCTTCCTGGTGAAGGACCGTGGCCGGGCGGTCGAGGTGCGCGGCGAAATCCGGCGTGACGCCGATGGCGCACTGCTCGCGGATGCAACCGCCACCTTCGTCCGTGTCCCGGAATCGCAGGCACGGCAGTGGCAGGAGCGGTACGGCACGGTCGGGGACAGGGTACCTGCGGATGGAGAAGGTCGATGAGGGTCTATCTGGGCGGTCCGATGTTCGTGGCAGCCGAAGTTCGCTACAACCTGTGGCTGGCGCGAACCCTGCGTGAGGCAGGATTCGAGGTGTATTGCCCGAACGAGAGCGAGCCGATCAACAACAAGACTCGCAACGACATCACCGCCCGCAAGATCTACGACGCCGACCTCGAAGCACTCGAGTGGGCGAACGTCTACGTCTGCCAGGTAAGTGAGGACTCCGGCACCAACTGGGAAGCCGGGTTCATGGACTGCCTCAGCAAGCGGGTCGATTCGTCCCGGTATTACGGTGTGCTCGGGCTCGCCACCGATATTCGCCTGCACCAACAACCCGATCCGGAGCGGACGGGAGTCGAAAACCAGGCTTTCCACATCAACGCCTTCATCGTCGGCGGCATGCAAAGCTCCCTCGGCATCGTCCACACCGAGGATGACCTGATCGACCGCCTGAAGGCGATCCAGTCCGACATGGAAGGGACAGAACCCGCCTGACCGGCATGTCGACGGGTGACTGCATGACGGTTGGACGATCTTCGGGCCGTATTCGTTGGTGACCCTGCCGCGCTGTGCAACCTGCACAGACGCTTGCTGCGCCCATATGCGACAATCGCGAAATGGGTGGCGGATTGGCCACCGTTCGGCCTGCGCGCGCAGTATCCGGCGAGGTGAACGCAAGGTGATCGTGATTCGGGTTGCCGATTTGGTCTTTCGCGCCAGGTTCGAGGAAGATGCCGCGCCGCAGACGGTCGCCGCCTTCCGCACGCTCCTCCCCTACCAGCAGAAACTGATCCAGGCCCGCTGGAGCGGAGAGTCCGGCTGGATTCCCCTCGGCGACTTTCAGCTTGGCGTTGGCATCGAGAACGCCACCAGCTATCCGTCTCCCGGCGAAATCCTCTTCTATCCTGGTGGTTTCAGCGAAACCGAAATTCTCTTTCCCTACGGCCGGACCTGCTTCGCCAGCACGATGGGGCAACTGGCCGGCAATCATTTCCTGACGATCGTTGAAGGAAACGAGCAGCTGAAGGAGGCGGGTCGCCGCATTGTCTGGGAAGGCGCCCAGGATATCGTGTTCGACCTCGCGGAATCGGACTGATTTCGATTACAGTGTTCGTACACATGGGGCATGATCGGCCAGGTGCGCCGTGCACGTGGTACCGCCCGGTTTCAGCATCACGAGGAGTGTTTCGGATGGCGCTGTATCGCACCGCACAGGAACTGCTGCAATCCCGGCTCAATCGCCGTTCGATAGTCGCAGGCGCGGGGGCGGCCGCCCTCGCCGCCGGTGGCCTGCGCGGTACCTACGCCCAGGATGCATCCCCGGCTGCCGCCGTCGATGCCACGGGCTTCAAGGCCGCCTTCATCTATATCGGCCCAGTCGGTGACCTCGGTTGGACCTACGCTCACGACCAGGGCCGGCTCGCCCTCGAAGCGAACTTCCCGGGCATCGAAACCTCCTACCTGGAGAACGTGCCGGAAGTCCAGGCCGACGCCGAGCGCGCGATCCGCAGCTTTGCCGAAGAGGGCAACAACCTCATCATCGCCACCTCGTTCGGCTTCGGACCAGCCGTCCTCGCAGTGGCTCCACAGTTCCCCGACACCCAGTTCATCCACATCTCCGGCTACCAGGTCGCCGAAAACGTCAGCACCGGCTTCGGCAAGATCGAAGAGCCTCGCTATGTCTCCGGTTTCGTTGCCGGCAAGATGTCTGCCAGCGGCAACCTTGGCTACGTCGCCGCCTTCCCGATCCCGGAAGTGATCCGCGGCATCAACGCCTTCACCCTTGGCGTCCGCGCCGCCAACCCGGAGGCCACCGTCAACGTCGTCTGGACCAATACCTGGTACGACCCGCAGGTGGAAAGCTCGGCCGCGCAAGCCCTGCTCGATGGCGGCGCCGATGTGATCGCCCAGCACCAGGACACCCCGGGACCGCAGCAGGCCGCGGAAGCCGCCGGCAAGTACGGCGTCGGCTATAACGTCGATATGTCGGAACTTGCGCCAGCGGCGGTCCTGACCGGACCGGTCTGGAACTGGGGCGCCTACTACACCTGGGCGGTCACGGAAATCCTCGCCGGGACCTGGACCTCGAACCAGTACTGGGGCTCGTGGGCCGATGGGGTCGTCGATCTCGCGCCGATCGCGGACTTTGTGCCGGAGGATGTCCGCACGGAATCCGAGGCGCTGGCCGATCAGTTCCGTTCCGGCGAGATGGGCGTGACGGATATCTTCACCGGCCCGATCGCCGCCCAGGATGGCAGCGAAGGCATCGCCGATGGCGTCAGCCTGAGCGACGAGGAAATCCTGAACATGAACTGGTTCGTCCAGGGCGTCTCAGGCTCGGTCGAAGGGTAGGATAACCACCAGCGCGCACCGCTGAATCGCGCCGCGCGCTGGCACGACCCAGATACCGTAGGGCGGGCCCTGTGTGGGCCCGCCGTCGCCATTCTGCTCGTGGAGACCACCGACGTGACTGACCACCGCCCGCCGGAAGCCGACCCCGCCACAAACGGGATCACCGCGCCCGGCGAAGCGGTGGCGATGCTTGGCATCACCAAACGCTTTGGCAAGGTCATCGCCAACGACAACGTCTCATTCATCGCCCGCAAGGGCGAAGTGCATGCCCTGATCGGTGAGAACGGCGCCGGCAAATCGACCCTGATGAGCATCCTGGCCGGGCTCTACCGGCCAGACGCAGGTCTCCTCCGGATCGGCGGCCAACCGGTCGATTTCCGTTCTCCCGGGGATGCGATCGACGCAGGGATCGGCATGGTCTACCAGCACTTCATGCTGGTCGATTCGTTCACCGTCGCCGAAAACGTGCTCCTCGGTCTCCCATCGACCGGGATCGCGCTCGACACCGCCGCCATCGAGCGCCAACTGACCGAGGTCAGCCGCACCTACGGGCTATCCATCGATCCGAAAGCGCTCGTCTGGCAGCTTGGAGTCGGCGAGCAGCAGCGGGTTGAGATCGTCCGCCTCCTGATGCGTGGGGCAACGACCCTGGTCTTCGACGAGCCGACCGCCGTCCTCACCCCGCAGGAGAGCGACGACCTGATCGCCACCCTGCGCGGTCTCGCGGCGCGAGGCTTCTGCGTCATCTTCATTTCGCACAAGCTCGATGAAGTTGCCGCCGTCGCCGACCGCGTGACCGTGCTGCGTCACGGTACCGTGGTCGACACGGTCGATGTGGCCGGTGGCCAGATCAACCGGCGCGAGCTGGCCAGGATGATGGTCGGGCGTGAACTCGCCGGCGCCCTGCTGGATGAAGGCGAGGTCGCCGTCCACCAGATGGGCGATATCACCCTGGCCGTTACGAACCTCTCCGCGCTTGGCGACAAAGGGCTCGATGCCCTGCACGATCTCTCGCTGGAGATCCGGGCCGGGGAAACGCTCGGTATTGCCGGCGTGGCCGGCAACGGTCAGCGGGAACTGGCCGAAGTCATCACCGGTCTCCGGCCTGCCACCGGCGGGTCCGTCTCGGTCAAGGGTCGGGATGTCACGGGACAGTCACCACGCGCGATCGCCCGGATCGGACTGGCGCACATTCCGGAAGACCGGCTCGGCACCGGCCTCGTCGGCTCGCTCGACCTATCCAGCAACGCGGTGCTGCGTACCTACCGGCGGGCGCCAATGTCACGCGGGCCGGTCCTGATGAAACGCGCGATCGATGCGTTCACCAATCGCCTGATCGCGGAGTACAACGTCAACCCGGCCAATCACAAGGCTCGGTTGCGCGACCTCTCGGGCGGCAACCAGCAGAAGCTGCTGATTGCCCGCGAGCTGGCCGGGGAACCGGCGGCGATCGTTGCCGTGCATCCGACCCGTGGCGTCGATGTCGGGGCGTCGGAAGCGATCCACAACGTCCTGCGAGCGCAACGCCAGCGCGGGGCCGCCACCTTGTTGATCTCCGAAGACCTCGAAGAACTGATCGCCCTCAGTGACCGGATCGCAGTAATGTACGAAGGACGCCTGATGGGCACCGTCTCCGCTCACGAGGCTGATGCCGAAACCCTCGGCCTGATGATGGCGGGCACGCCGCTGGAACGGGCGCTGGCGGAGGCGGGCGCATGAGATTGGACGCTGACCCCGCCCGCTGTCATACGGGCGGACCTGCCGCGACCTTGACAGGCACCTTTCCATACGGCCATCTGGTCGCGGCTGTTGTCCGCCCT
>CAZSUN010000135.1:0-3282 GCA_964610045.1 uncultured Sphaerobacteraceae bacterium | reverse complement strand
TACTGCAACGAGCCTGCCGCCGCGTGTCCTCCCTTGGACGAACCGGTCGGGAGGACACGCGGCGCGGCGCGCCTTGGTTCTCCTCTACGACCCGGTCACACACTGGTAGCGGCCGAGCTTGTCTCGGCCCGCTCCAGGCAAAGACAAGCTTTGCCACTACCAGGGACGTGGAACAGGCTCGCGCGAAGGGCGTGCCAATGAGCGCCATTGCCTCCTCGCCCTCCCGATCGCGCGGCTGGAAGCTCGAACGGGTCAGCAGCCCCTCCGTAGCAGCGCAAATCCTGGTGCCGGTCCTGAGCGTGGTCGCCGCCCTCGTCGCCAGCAGCATCATCATGCTCGTCGCCGGAGAGAATCCGCTGACGGTCTACCGCGAGATGTTCGATGGCGCGTTCGGCTCCGGCTACCGTCGCTCGGAAGTCCTCGTCAAAATGATCCCGCTCCTGCTGACGGGACTGGGTGTCTCGGTCGCGTTCCGGATGCAGCTCTGGAACATCGGCGCGGAAGGGCAACTCTACTTCGGGGCGATCTTCACGGCCTGGGTCGCGCTCTACGGCCTGCCTGATGCCGGTCCGTGGGTCGTGATTCCCGCGATGATGATCGCCGGGATGCTCGGAGGGGCGCTCTGGGCGGCGATTCCAGGCGTCCTTCGCGGCTATCTCGGCGTGAACGAGACGATTACCTCGCTCATGCTGAATTATGTCGCGATCCTCTACGCCGAGTACCTCGTCCACGGCCCGTGGAAGAATCCGGTCGGCTACGGCTTCCCCGGCACCGAAACCTTTTCCCCAGCCACCTACCTGCCAACCTGGGGCACCACCCGCGTCCACCTCGGCCTGGTCTTCGGGCTGGCGGCGGCGGTCATCCTCTTCTTCGTCTTCCAGCGCACCCGATGGGGGTACGAAATCTCGATTGCGGGGCACAGCGAACGCGCCGCGAAATACGCCGGCATGGCCACCGCCCGCAACATCGTGATCGTCATGCTCGTCAGCGGCGCCCTCGCCGGCCTGGCCGGTATGGCGGAACTCACCGGCATCGGGCACTCGCTCCAGCGCGAGCTGTCTCCCGGCTACGGCTACACCGCGATCATCGTCGCCTGGCTGGGACGCCTCAATCCGTTCGGGATAATCCTGGTGTCCTGGCTGTTGGCTGTCCTCTTTGTCGGCGGCGAGCAAATCCAGCTCTCGCTCGGGCTGCCGTCGGCGATATCGGCGATGCTCCAGGGCATCATCCTCTTCTTCCTGCTGGGTGGCGACCTGTTGACCCGCTACCGGATCACCCGCGTGCAACCAGCCGGAGGTGAGGCGTGAGCGACATTTTCACCGTCGGTTTCATCACCTCGGTGCTCGCCGCCGCGATGTGGAGCGGCGCATCCATCCTGTACGCCGGGCTCGGGGAAGTACTTGCCGAACGCGCCGGAGTCCTCAACCTCGGCGTCGAAGGCATGATGCTGGCAGGCGCACTCGGCGGCTTCGCGGTCTGCTACTGGACAGAATCGGCCTGGATCGGGTTGCTCGGCGCGATCGTCTGCGGCGCGCTGATGGCGAGCATCCACGCGGTGCTGACCGTCTCGTTCCGGGCGAACCAGGTCGTCAGCGGTCTTGCGCTGACGATCTTCGGCGGCGGCCTGACCGCCTATCTCGGTGCCTCCCTCGTCGGCAAACCGGCGCCGGATCGCTTTTCGCGCATCGATATCCCGTTGCTCGGCGACATCCCCGGCTTCGGCAACATCCTGTTCAACCAGAACATCCTCGTCTACGCGGCGTATGTGGTCGTTCCCACCATGTGGTGGTTCGTCTACCGAACGCGGCCCGGCCTGAACCTGCGCGCGGTCGGCGAGAATCCGGCCACCGCCGATGCGATGGGCCTCGATGTCGGTCGCCTGCGCTACGCCTACGTCATCATCGGTGGGGCGTTCGCAGGGATTGGCGGCGCGGTGATCTCGCTTGCCACGAACCCCGGCTGGTCCGAAGGCATGACCGCCGGACGCGGCTGGATCGCCGTCGCGCTGGTGATTTTCGGGACGTGGAATCCGGCGCGGGTGGCGTTGGGCGCCTTCCTGTTCGGCGCTGTCGAGGCAGGCCAGTTCCGGCTTCAGGGCATCAATGTCCCGGTTTCGTCATTCTTCCTGAACATGCTGCCCTACCTCTTCACGATCGCCGTCCTGATCCTCTCCACGCTCCAGACCCGCCGCCTCCGCATCGGCCAACCAGCGGCTCTCGGCAAGGCGTACATCCGCGAGGAGCGCTAAGGTGAACTCCGCAATCCGGCAGGTCTGCTCCTGCTGGAGGCGCGCGACAGCGCAACGATCGGGTGGCGCCGTATCGTACCATCTGGCATTGGCAGGCGTTCACCAGCGAAGGACCATCCCTGTTCCATGACGAAGCACGATCACCCGGTCGCTGAAGACGGTACGGTTCTCCGGCGCTACGAGCGGCCCCACGAAGCCCCATCGGCTATCGCCGCCCCGCCGAAGGAATCCGTCATCGCCTACCGCGATCTTCCTGTAGCCCTCGCGACATCACCGCTGTCGCCCGGCGCGCAGGCGATGCTGGTGGGCCTGCTGCGGCTCGGCAGATCCGCGCTCTTTCCCGGTGGCGGGGCCGGAATCGAGTACGGCAGCCTGCTCAAGACCGCCGTCCGGCCCGATCACCTGCGCCTTCACATTGAGGAAGCGGCGTCACACCTGCATGCGCGCGAGGTCGACCTGCTGGTGGTGCCCGGTATGTCCGGTTACCCGGTCGGCGCCATGTATTCCGTGGTCTCCGGCATTCCCTCCGTGCTGCTGAAGAAGCAGAAGCACCAGCCAGGAATCGATGCCGCCCCATACCCCGCCGGCTCGTTCGTCATCCCGTCGTACACCGGTGACGGCGATGTCGTGATGAGTGCCGACCTCGCCGCGATGCAGGACATCATCGACACGATCCTGCAACCGCAACTCGACGGCCAGGCGGACGCGGACGAACTCACCCTCCGGGTGCGTGTTGCCGGGGCGGACGACATCATCGACAAGGCCACCATGAGCCAGGCCGTCAGCGAGAGTGCTCTCATCGTCGGCCAGGCGTCCCTCGACCGGTTCGTCGCCCGGCACCGCTTCCGCACTGGCGATAACCGCCCGGTGACCTCCAAGGTCTCGGTGGTGGCCTGGGTCACGCCGCTGATCAAGGGGTACAACCGGCCGCACGAGCACCTGAACCACTGGTTCGGCATCACCCCATTCGCCGGTCTCAACGTCACCTCCGTCCACCTCGACCCGCCAGCACTCGGCATCGAGGGCGTCGGCGT
>CAZSUN010000134.1:0-9055 GCA_964610045.1 uncultured Sphaerobacteraceae bacterium | reverse complement strand
CGTCGAACAGCCACTGCGCCTCGCGCTGCAGCAAGCGCACCCGCTCCGGCGACTCATACGAGCGCACATCATGCCCGAGGGCGTCGTACACCACCCGGCCTGTTGGCAGTTCCCGCGCCCAGGCGAGCGGGTGGACCACATCCTCGTACCGGTGGGACGCCAGCACGATATTGCCAGGCTCGACATCCTGGTAGCTGTACATCTCGTCGAACACCTCGAAGTCGCCGAATCCGTCCACGATCGGGTGATCGTCGGTGTGGACGGTCACGAACGCCTGGGAGATGGGCGGGTGCATCGATTGCCCGGCGATCCAGGCGCCGCCGATCCATGTGGTCCATTCGGGGAACTCGCGGAACGCCGCGCTGGAGAGGTGGAGCGCCAGCAACGGACCGCCCGACTCGACATAGTCCCGGATCGTCGCGAATGCCTCGGCCCACTCATCGTCAGTGGCATCATCGTCGCTGCGGGAGCCGTTGGCGGCATTGACCACCACCAGATCGGCCCCATCGAGATCCTTCAGGTAACGGGGCCGCATTCCGCGCAGTTGCGAGGTGATGCCAACCTCCGCCAGGGCCATCGCCACGCAGTGCGAGGTCGCCGCGTGATCGTGCCACTTGCCGTCGTACCGGTCGGCCCCGGTCAGGATGATTGCATGCGTCATGGCTGGCTCCTCTTCGTCGGGGCGACCCACCATGGCCCCCCGTTCCACCGTCTCAACCCGGCACCGGCACCGGCACGTCCTCTTCGAGCAGGCCTTCCCGCACCAAATCCTTCCACACCTCGTCGGGAATCGAAGTATCGAGCCAGTCCAGGTTTTGCTTTACCTGATCGGGCGAGAACGGCCCGGTAATGACCCCGGCAACGACCGGATGTCCCAGCGGGAACTGGATCGCGGCGGCGGCCATCGGCACACCGTGCTCGCGACACACCGCAGCGATGCGGTCGACCCGCGCCCGCGTGTCCTCATCCACCGGCCGGTAGTAGATCTGCGGATCGGGCACCCCCTCGATCAGGCCGCCGTGCAGCATCTGCGCCGTCACCACCCGCATTCCCTTCTCGGCGCAGATCGGGAAGAGTTCGTCAAGGGCCGTCCGGTCGAGCAGCGAATACCGGCCCGCGACGAGAAAGATGTCCATCGTCGTTTCGTCGGCAAACCGGGCCAGCATCGGCGCTTGCGTCATGCCGGCGCCGACCGCGCGCACCACGCCCTGGCGGCGAAAATCGTCCAGCGTCGGCCAGGCTTCGTTAATGGCGGTCTCCCAATCGCGGTCGGGATCGTGAATGAAGAGCAGGTCGATGCGATCGGTCCGCAGGCGTTTCATGCTCGCCTCGATCGAACGCTTGATGCCGTCGGCAGTGAAGTCGAAGTGCCACGATGTCCAGTTTGGGCCGACGCCGTTCTCGTCCGGATCATCGACCAGGCGCCCCACCTTCGACGAGATCACGTAATCGTCTCGACGCTGGCCGGCGAGGGCGGTCCCGACCAGATACTCCGAGCGGCCGCTGCCGTACATCGGCGCCGTGTCAAAGTACCGGATGCCGTGCTCCCAGGCGGTCTCGATGGTGGCGATGGCCTGGTGGTCGGAGACGCCCTCGCGGGCGAGGGACGCGCAACCGAGACCGACGCGGCTCACCTCCGGCGCGTTGTGCTCGTACGGCAGCATGGTTCCTCCTGTGGCGGCCCGGATCGCGATGTCGCCAGTATCCCGGATGGGTGCGGCCTGTCAACGCGCGACGCCGGAAATCCGGGCGAACCCAACCTGGCCGGAATCCGCGGCACTCTCCAGCCCCGCATGCTTCATGAACCGCTGGCGACGCAACTCATGCATCCGGTTACGCGCAGACAGGCCGTACCGCGTGCGTTACGATCCCGGCCAGTCAATCCGCGTCCCTGTTGCCAGGAGCCTCCCGCCGTGAAGAGCACCCGTGTCGTTTTCCCGGCCGTCAACGAAGTCGCCCTCGAGCAGGTCGAGATCGACGACGCCAACCTCGCCCCACACGATGTCGTCGTACGGACGCATCGCACCCTGATCAGCCCCGGGACGGAACTCGCACGGTTGCGCGGCGCCCTCATCTTCGACACCGACGAGCCGCCGTCATTCCCGATGCCGATCGTGGGATACGCGAACATCGGGACCGTGCTGGCGACCGGTCCGGAGACGGGGGTAAAACCCGGCGACCGCGTCTACACGATGGGCAACCACGCCACCGTGGCCCGGGTCGATACCCGCCACATGCTCTGCGTGCCGGTGCCGGAGGGGCTCGCCGATGAGGACGCCGTCTTCGCCCGGCTGGCGACGGTGTCGATGACGACCCTGGTCACCACCTTCGCCCGCCCCGGCGACGAGGTGGCCGTGATCGGACTCGGGCTGGTCGGGAACATGGCGGCGCAGGTGTTCCAGGCGAGCGGCTACCGGGTCAACGCCTTCGATCTCTCGCCAACCCGGCGCGAGATCGCAACCCGGGCCGGCATCCACGCGGTGCAGGATGGCAACGACACGGCCAGGTTCAGCCAGCGGCACCGTCTCATCATCGAAGCGACCGGCTCGGCAAAGGCGCTGGCCAACTGCATCGACATGGCGGCTCCGGGCGGCGAGATCGTGATGATCGGCGCGCCCTGGGGCGGGGATGCCAACAGCGTGCCATCGTCGCAGATCACCCGGCTGCTGTTCTACCGCTTCCTGCGATTGCGGAGCGGGTCGGAGTGGGAGATCCCCCGCCAGCCTATGCCGCTGGGACCAGGATCGAACTTCGAGAACTCCGTCACGGCACTCGACTGGCTCGATCGTGGCCTGCTCAACCCGCAACCCCTGATCACGCACCGGATCACGCCGGACCAGGCGCCAGACGCCTACGCCGGGCTCCGCGACCGTCCGAACGACTACCTCGGCGTCGTCATCGACTGGACGTGACGAGTGACGGAGAAAGGAGAAAATAGCAAAGAGAAAATAGGAAATAGACGGGAGCTGGTTGCGAGGATGCTGATGCCGGGCGAGTAATTGCCGACGGATCCGGGTTTCAGATTCCTGGCTGGCACTCGGAATGACACGGTCAGGTGCGCGGTCTCGGAGAGTGTGACGCGGCGGTGCATCCGGCAATCAGCCACGACGCAACAGCCGTGGCTGCCTCCTGTTTCCTGCTTTCTATTTCCTATTTTCTACTTCCTGTTTTCTCTTTTCTCCACAGGCGGCGTCGCCACGATCAGGCGAAAAACGCCGAACAATCGTGCCTGCTCGCGTTCAACCCGGAACCCGAGATCGCGCACGAGGCGGTCCGTCTGCCGGTCGAGGTGGCAACCGAGCATGCGTTCCTGCGCCGGGCTGAGCTTCCGCAGCCACCACGCAACGAACCGGTTGGGGGAGAGCACATGCTCCAGCAGCACGATCCGGCCATCCGGGCGGCAGACCCGGGCCATCTCCCGCAGGGTCTCGGCCGGATCGGGTACGGTGCACAGCGCCAGACTGACCGTCACGGTATCGAACGAGGCGTCAGGGAAGTCGAGGTGAGTGGCATCCATGTGCCGGAGGTCGACGGGGAAGGGCAAGCCGGTCGCCGCCGAGCGCGCGACGGCCAGCATCCCGGCCGAGAGGTCGATGCCGGTGAAACTGGTCACACTCGCGTTGCCGGACAGGTGGCGGAGCGTGACGCCGGTGCCGGTCCCGACTTCCAGCACCTCGCCGCGCAGGGCGCCGGCAACGGATCGGCGCATCCCGTCGCCGATCAGCAGGCGTTCGCCGAACCCCTGGCGTTTGTCCCAGGTTGGGGCGATGTCGTCGTAAATGGCTTCGACGCGTTGGGTTTCCGTCGCGTTCGGGGTAGACATCGGACGGCTCCGGGCACCGTGGGCGGATCGTGCAGGGTCGCCTGGCGTTGGCGATATCCCGTTCGGCGTCCACTATAGTTGGATTCACCAACTGTCTCTCCCCAGGAGCCCGGATGCCACCGAAGACCTCCCGATCCACCTCCCGATCCGAGGTGAAAGCCCAACTCGACGACCTGAAGGCGCTTGCGGCCGATCCGGATGCGCAGCGCGACCTGGCCGTGTCGTACGTGCGGCAATCGACCAACATGGAGGTGCTGCGCCCGGCGCTGGAGGTGCTGCGCAAGGCGGAAGACCCCGGCCTGCGCCCCCTGCTGCACGAGAAGTACCAGTGGTGCCTACGGTCGCCAGAGCGGAACGATTCCGGCGGGATCGTGCGGGCGGCGATCATCCGCGCCTTGCAGCCAGTCATCCTGCCGGAGGACCTGCCGATCCTGGAGCTTGGGCTGCGCTCGTACCAGGCGGTCGGGATGTACGACGTGGCGGCCGAGCTGCGGGCGGCGGCCCTGAACGCCCTCAGCGATCTCGACCCGGACCTGGCAGCGCTCCATGCGGCCAGGTTCCTGCGCGATCCGCGCAACTCGAACTCGGGCGAACCGGCCCTCAGCGCGGTCCGGCTGCTGGCGATTCAGCAGGACCTGGCCCCCTTGGTCGGCTATGCCGCCTGGCTCCCATCAAGCGACGCTCCGGGTTGGCTGACGTCGAGTTCGGACGTCCTGGCAGAGGCTCTGCGCAACCTGGTGGAGCTACCGGCCTCGATGGTGGACCTGCTGGTGGAGCAGTATGTGAAGAGCGAGGACGAGCAGGTGCTGCTCGGCTTGTACGACCTGCTGCTGGGGCATCCGGAGCGGACACGGTGGCGTGGCGTACTGGAGAAGTTCCTGCGTGAGACCCGGTTGCTCGACCTGTACGGGTTGATTGCGATGCAGATCGTGGCCACCCGCGACGGCGACCTGATCGGGCTGCTGCGCGAGATCGAACGATCCGAACGCGATCCGTTCCGCTCGCGCATGCTCAAACAGGCGCTGGAACATGCATAGGTGATCCATCGCCCTCGCCATTCTTCCGTAAGGATGGACGGCCCCGACGAAATGCTGTGGTTGACCGGCCGGTCGTTTGTAGGGGTCGCCCCCGTGGCGACCCTTCTCGTCGTCAGGATCGAGATACGCAGTTGGCTAACCTACGGAGAGCCCAGTTGCGCGACGAGGCGTTTCGGCGCGATCAGCCGGTAGCTCTCGTCGATGATGTCCTCGATCGCGCCCCAGTCGGGGCTGCACTCCGGCGAGACCCAGGCGGCGATCCAGCCTTTCGGCCCAAGGTAGGGCGGAGCATAGTAGCGGTCCGGATCGGTGGCCAGCCATGCTTCCTGGCCACCCGGTGGCGCCTTGCACCAGACCGAGACCCGGGTGTCCGGCTTGCTGACCATGGCGAAGATCTTCGACCGGACCTTGAAGGTCGGCGATCCGAACGCGATCGCTTCGGCGGCCTCCGGGTAGGACAGACAGATGTCCCGCAACGGGTTGAGGATGACCGGGTCGATCTCGACCAGAGGATGGGTGTCGTGGCTCATGCCTCACCTGCCTTCGCGGCGTCGTATTGGCGGATGGCGGGTTTCTTCGCCGACATGCGCCACGAGTCGTCGACCAGGTCGGCCAGCTCGTGCCAGTCGGTGGCGTCGTCCAGCCAGGTACCGACCCAGCCGCGATGCCCGACGTAGGGTGGGCGAAACATCCGGAGAGGGTTGGACGCCACCAGGGCTTCCTGCACGCCGGGAGGCGCCTTCAGCCAGATCGAGGGCTTGCCATCGACGCCGTGCTGCATCGCGAAAATCTTCCCGCCAGTCTTGAACACGGGGTCGCCCACGGTTCCTTCCGACTGCTCCTCGACATCGGGATAGGAGAGACAGATCTCCCGCAGCGGTTGGATGAGACGGTCATCGACGGACATGCCCACACTCCCGGCAAATACGAACATGCGTTCCATTCTGCCGGGCGTGACGGAATCTGGCAACCCTCTCAGGCGTTATTGAGCGTCAGGTTGTTGCGTTCGATGGTGTTCCGGTACAGGTCCATCAGCAGCATCACTTCAGCCGCGTGGTGAAGGAATTCCCGGTTGATGTGAAGCACGAGGGTGAGGAACGGCTCGGCGGCGTACGGGCCTTCGGCGGTTCCGCACGGGCTGAACAGGCCGTCCTCACCGAGCGCCTCGACCCCGGATTGCCAGCGGTCGTGCTCGGCCGTCATCAGAACCACCGCACCGGCAGCAGTGCCGGACCAGGGATAGGTAACGCAATCGAACGAGCCATCGCCGAAGTGGTTGCTGGCGCGCTGGCCGAAGACCTCGGTGAGATGGGCGATACGCCACGCGATGGTTGTGAATGGGGGCGGTTCCTCATCGCGGGCGGGGCCCGTGCCGTCCATCAGCCAGCGATCGCCCTTGCCAGGACGCACCGACCAGCAGCCCTCCACCGGCTCCCACAGGTACTGCTCATCGGTCAGGGCTGCCAGGCGCGGCAGCAGGATGTACCGCCAATGGAAATCCATCTGGTCGAGCAGCGTGCGGTTCCAGGAAAACTCCATGGGAACTCCTCGGGCAAACCGGCAACGATGGGGAAATGATCCGCGACGAGTTGGACAGGACGTGTCCGGATTGAGGGGAGTTGCGATAGATGGTCGTGCGCCAGATGATATTCCATCTCCTTCCGTAGGGGTGGACGGCCCAAAGCGCAGCGGAGGGTCTGTCCACCCGCAGTGCAGGTATGAAGCCCCGGGCCGACAGACCTTCGCTTCGCTCAGGCCGATCGGCCCCTACGAATGACGATGGCAGATACAGTCCTACCCGGGAGTTGCCGAAAAAACCCCTCAGAGGATTGTCGCCAGGTACGCGGCGAGGGTGAAGACGATATCGGTGCCGGTATCGCCGCCGTCGCGGTTGACGAGGGCGACGATGGTAACGGTGTGCCCGGCGATGTTCGAGAACCGGTAGGCTGCAGTCGCAAACCCGGGCCCGCCGCCGGTGTGCCCGGCCACGGCCCCGTACGGGCTGGCAGGGTCGATCATCAGGCCGAGACCGTAGGCAGGTTTCACCATCCAGCGGTGGTCCTCCTCGACCGGTGCTTCCAGCAGCATCTCGTTCACCAGGGCTGGCTCGGTGACCAATGCGCCAGACAGCAGGCCATCGAAGAAGCGGACGAGGTCGAGCGCCGTGGCCGCGACCGTGCCGTGCGAGACCCAGCCGGGATGGTAGATGGGCACGATGTTCCGCAGTGGATCGTCTGGAGTGAGATAGGTGCTGAACCCGGCGGTCAGGATGGCCGCATCCCGGAGCGATCCCAGGCCCTGCATGGTGCCGAGGCGCAGCGGCGCCGACACCATGTGCCGGACCAGCCCGGGGAACGAGACACCCGTTTCCTGCTCCAGGATCAGGCGCAACAGCAGGTAGCCGATGTTCGAGTAGCGCCAGCCGTGCCCTGGCATGAAGAGCAACTCGTTGCCGAGGGTGCGTTGGAGGAATTCGGCGGGTGTCCACGGCTGGCCGGGATGAGCGCGCACCGCGTCGTGGTACTCCCGCATGCCGCCGTAATCCGGAATGCCGCCGGTGTGGTTGAGCACCTGCCGGATGGACACCGGGGTCGTGAACGGCAGATCGGGCAGGTATTTCCGGACCGGATCGTCGAGCCCGATCGCCTTTTCATCGACAAGGCGCATCGTGATGGCGGCGATGATCGACTTGGTGATGCTGTAGGCGCTGGCAAGAGCCTGGGCAGGCATCGGTACGGCGCGGTCGAGATCGGCGTGCCCGATCCCGGCCGACCACGGGTCGCCATCAATGGTGATGGCGATCGCCGCGCCCGGCGCCCCTGCCGCATCGAGCCGTTCCTGCACGATCGCTTCGATGCCGGGCAGGGACGCAGGAATGGTCATCGCCCTCAGGACTCCGGGGTCGCGGCTGGCGTGGATTCCGGCAGCAGGTCGCCACGCCAGGCCGCCCCGATCTCGACCCCTTCGTCAAGCAGGCCGCGCTCCTTGAGCCATTCACCGAAGGCGGTCCAGCGCTCGTCCGTCTGCGTGCCGAAGGCAACCGCGCCATCGTCGGTCCAGATCGGCATCAGCAGGTCGAGCCCTTCCCGCTCCACCTCACGGACCAGTTCCGGGCTCTCGGCGATCAGCAGGTCGAGGGCGGCATCAGGATCGGCGAGGGCGTCGGTGTAGCCCAATTGCAGGGCGCCGAGCATGGCGCGAACCACGTCTTCCTGATCGGCAACCGTTGATTCTCCGGCCACGACGACCAGTTCGTAATAGTCGGGGACGCCCCAATCCTCAATCCGGAAATACCGGACCGCAAACCCCTGCGATTCGGCAAGGATGGTCTCGTGGGTCCAGTAGACCCCGATCGTGGCATCCGCCTGACCGGAGAGAACGGCTGGCAGGAGGTCATAGCCGACGTTGATTAACTCGACATCGGCGAGCGAGAGGCCGGAATCCTCGAGGATAGTCTGCACGAACGCCTCGTCGGCCGGGAGACCGGAGATGGCGATTGACTTCCCGGCGAGATCGGCAGGGGTTTCGATGCCGGAATCGGCAAGCACCATCAGGCAATTCAGCGGGTGCTGGACGAGCGCCGCGACCGACACGACCGGGACATCCTGCCCGCGCGCGAAGAGGACTTCGGAGTGGTAGGAGATGCCGAAGGTGTCGCGCCCGGCGCCGACGGTCTGGAGGACGGTCGTGGGATCGGACGGCACGACGATCTCGACGTCGAGCCCGGCCGCCTCGAAGTGGCCGCGATCCTGCGCCATGTAGATGCCGGCGTGGTTGGCGTTCGGGTACCAGTCCAGCGCCAGCGAGACCGTCGTGCGATCCTGCGCGGCGATGGGGCCGGAACGGGAGATACTCAGCCCGGCGAGGGCCGCGGCCGAAGCCTGGACCACCGCGCGCCGGGTGAGACCGGGACGGTGCGACTGCATGCGAGCGGTTGACATGGCGAGGAGCCTCCTCATGATTCCTGCGCGGGCATTATCCCGATCAGGTGCGACGGTCGGCGGCCAGTGAGCCGCCCTCTCAGCCCGGTCCATCCGAGCTCCCGTTCCGAGTTGGGTTGTGCGCAAAGTGTAGCCGACGATTTGCGGTGGAGGGCGGATGTCGAATGTAGGGGCCGACGGCCCAAGCGCAGCGAGGGTCTGTCGGCCCGTATCCCGGCACACCCATGCCGGTTGGAACGTGGGCGAAAGAGATT
>CAZSUN010000133.1:0-9081 GCA_964610045.1 uncultured Sphaerobacteraceae bacterium | reverse complement strand
TCGACCGGGAGCACGGCGCGAGGTGGCTTTTTCTGGGAGACGGCGGCTGTTCTCTCCCCTCCGGGCCGACGGAATGGGGAGGATTCCCCATGTTCACCGTCACGACGGGTCCGGATACTCGGAGCAGGGCAGCCGATCGACGTCGCCGCAGGGGTGCCCACCGCCCGGCCGGGGAAACCCCGGTTCGGAGGCGAGTGGAACCAGTGCGGCCAGTGGCGTTGATGGGAACGCATTCCACCGTACGTAACTGTCCTGACGCACGGTGTCGGGGAATACGTGATTTCACCGATGTTCGGGGTCGTGCCTGGTGACAGGATGGTGGAGTCGCAACGGAACGACGGGCGCGGCCGTGTTCTCGGTTGGCGGTTCGCGACGCGCTCGTATACGAGGTTCGAGGAGGATTCGGGATGAGGAACGCCTCAACAGGATCCGGGACGCAGCGGGGCAGACGACGATTGTTCATGTGGTTGGGAGTCCTCTCCCTCCTCATGTCGATGATGGGCCCCATGTTCACGCTTTGGGCAGCCGATGCCGCGGCAGCCAGGGGTGAGGAACAGGAGCAGCAATGCGATCCCGGCTTCTATTACGACGACAACGCGGGCGCCTGCGTTGAAGAACCTGAGTGTCCCGAGGGTCAGGCATGGGATCCCAGTCAGGGATACTGTGTGGACGACCCCAATTATCAGCCTGACGACACCGACACCCCGGTCGGCATTCAGATCGAGAAGTGGTATTGCGAGTCAGCCGATCCCGGTTGGGGATTCAACGAGCTGTCGCAAAACTGCTCCCAGAACAACAACCCGGTTACCTTCACGCACGGGGGTGATGGGATATCCGAGGAATCCGCCTCGGTAACGAATTACGCCGAGTGGACGGACCAGCCGGCCGGCAACCACTACGTCTATGAAGACGTACCCGATGGCTACGGCACGCCGCGGGTGTGGTGTTCCTACTACGACCCATACCAGGGCAATGCGTCGCCGGACAGCGAATCCAGCCTGCAGAACGGCAACGCCGTTGGCTGGAATCTGGACCCGGGCCAGTACGTGTACTGCTGGTGGTTCAACATCCTCGAAAGCTACGGCCAGATCCACATCACCAAGTACGACTGCGCCGAATTCACCGAGGATCCGACGCGGGCGACCTGGCAGTACCTCCAGAGCGAGTGCGACACCTGGTCGGGCGACCCGGTCGAGTATCAACTCTGGCTCAACGGCTCCCAGGCCGACAGCGCCTCCACCGGTTCCGGCGGCGAGGCGTCCTTCGACCAGGCGCCTGCCGGCGACATCACCATTGCCGAAGTGCTGCCCGAGGGGTACACCTATTCCATCGTGTACTGCACCTACTACCCCTCCGACCAGCAGAACGAGCAGGACTACCAACCGGTCTCGGTTCAGGACGGTTCGTACCACGAGTGGACACTCGAGCCGAACTATGTCCTCGATTGTTACTGGTTCAACTTCTACGAGTCCACGGGCAGCTGGATCGACTTTTACAAGTACGTTTGCCCGTACGACCTCGATTCCAGCAACGGCGCCGACTACCTGCTCAGCGAGTGCGAAGCCCGGGAGGACTGGGACTTCGATGTCAGTTGGGACGGTGGCGGTTCCACCGAAACGACCGACTCCAGCGGCAAGGCCAGCTGGTCCGGTGTGCCACAGGGCGAATGGTCTGGTTCCGAAGAGGTGCCGGATGGCTGGGGCCAGCCGGTGCTTTGGTGCCGCTACGTCGAGTGGCCGGATGACGCCAGTTACAACCAGGATTGGTTCGAGTACGACCTCTCCGGCGGCTCGTCGATCGACTACACCTTCGACTACGACGGTGTCCGCATCGAGTGTTACTGGTTCAACTTCGAGTCCAGCGACGACTACAACTGGGTCGACTTCTACAAGTACACCTGCCCCTACGACCTCTACGAGTCGGGCGGCAGTTGGGACTACTTCAGCCAGGAATGCTCGCCAACCTCCGACTGGGACTTCGACGTTTCCTGGGACGGTGGCGGATCAACGCAGACCACCGATGGCGACGGTCTCGCCAGCTGGAGCGAGGTGCCACAGGGTTCGTGGGGCGGCTCCGAATCGTATCCGGGCGATTGGGCGGATCCAGTCGTGTACTGCCGCTATGTCGAATGGCCGGATGACGCCGGCTACAGCGACGAGTGGACCCAGTACGACGTTGCCGACGGTTCCATCTCGGGTGAGTTCGAGTACACCGGTGTCCGCATCGAGTGCTACTGGTTCAACTTCGCCCCGGATACCTACAACTGGGTGGACTTCTACAAGTACACCTGTCCATACGACCTCTACGACAGCGGCGGTAGCTGGGACTACTACTCCAGCGAATGCTCGCCAACCGAGGACTGGTCGTTCGACCTGATCTGGGAGAACGGCGGCAACGATCAGACGACCGGCAGCGATGGCAAAGCCAGTTGGTCTGGCGTGCCTGGCGGCACCTGGACCGGTTCGGAAGATTTCCAGGACGGCTGGAACGAACCGTACATCTACTGTCGCTACGTCGAGTGGCCGGATGACGCCGACTACAACCAGGACTGGTTCGAGGTCACGTCCTCCAGTGGCTCGTTCGACTTCGACTTCGAGTACGACAGTGGCGTTCGCATCGAGTGCTACTGGTTCAACTTCCCGCCCGACGACTACAACTGGGTGGATTTCTACAAGTACACCTGCCCGTACGACCTCTACGAGAGCGGCGGCAGCTACGAGTACTTCATTGACGAGTGCGAGGCGCTCCCGGACTGGCCGTTCGACCTGACCTGGGATGGTGGCGGCTCGACCCAGATGACGACCGACTCCGGTCCCGCCAGTTGGTCCGGTGTGCCCCAGGGCATTTGGACCGGTCACGAGGACGTGCCGGACGGTTGGGAAGTCCCGTACGTCTATTGCCGATACGTCGAGTGGCCGGACGATGCTGACTACAGCGACGAGTGGACCCAGTACGACGTCAGCGACGGCGCGATTTCGGGTGAGTTCGAGTACGAGGCCGGCGTGCGGATCGAGTGCTACTGGTTCAACTTCGAACCGGATGAGTACAACTGGGTGGACTTCTACAAGTACACCTGCCCGTACGACATTTACGACACGAGCGGCACCTGGGACTACTACTCCCAGGAGTGCGAACCGACCGAAGCGTGGGAACTCACGGTTGGTTGGGACCAGGGCGCCAACGAGTCGAAGACCACCGGCAGCGACGGTTCTGCCTCCTGGTCGGGTGTGCCGACTGGCAGTTGGTGGGGCCAGGAAGACGTACCGGGCGGCTACGAGCAGCCGATCGTCTGGTGTCGCTACACCGAGTGGCCGGACGATGCCAGCTACAGTGGTGACTGGGAGAGCTACACCGTCACCGACGGTCGCATCGATGGCAGCTTCGACTACGACAACACCCGCATCGAGTGCTACTGGTTCAACTTCGCACCCGAGGGTGGGAGCTGGGTCCAGTTCTACAAACTGTGGTGCTCGGACGAGGCAACCTACGACGCATCGTTCGACGACCTCGTCAACTCCTACTGCGAGTATCGCGACGACCTGTCGGCCGACATCTCCCTCACCTACGGGGGATCGACCTCGACCAAGACGGCGACCGGGCAGTCTCCTGCGGAATGGCAGGCAGTGCCGACCGGTGAATGGACGGTCGAAGAGGACGAGTACGACGGATGGGGCCAGCCGATCATCTGGTGCCAATACGTCGAGTGGCCGGACGGAACCGACGGTTACAGCCAGGATCCGTGGCAGCTCGAAACGAGCGGTTGGCAGGGTTCCTGGAACATCGAGGATGACGGCGTCCGTATCGCCTGCGTCATCTTCAACATCCCCTACCAGCAAAACTGGGTCGACATCACCAAGTGGTGGTGCTCGGAGGATGTGACGACACCGTACGAGCGCGACTACAGCGACCTGACTGACGAGTGCGAAACCTACACCGATGGCGTGGACTTCACCCTCGAATGGAACGGCGGGTCGGAAACCGCGACCACCGACGGCGACGGCAACGCCGAATGGGGCGGCCTCCCGGGCGGCGACTGGTCGCTGCATGAGGACGTGCCAGACGGCTACAGCGACCCTGTCGTGTGGTGTTCCTGGGTCGAGTGGCCATCAGGCGTCTCGGTCAGTGACGAGCCATACTCGTTCACTGCGCCGCACGGATCGTTCACCGGCAGCTTCGACTGGAGCGGGATGCGCCTCCACTGCGACATCTTCAACATCCCGACCTACGATCCAGGCTGGATCACGGTCTACAAGTGGTACTGCGCCGAAGGCGTGCCGACCGACTCCGCGCCGGAATACCTGCGCGACCAGTGCGACATCGTCACCACCGGCGTTGACTTCAACCTCGAATACGGCGATGCGTCGGTTCCCGCCACCACCGATTCCACGGGCATGGCGGTGTGGGACAACGTGCCAGTCGGCACTTGGACCCTCACGGAAACGGTCTCGGATGGCTACGGCACTCCGGTGATCTACTGCCAGTGGGTCGAGTGGTCGAGCGACTACGACAACGAGTACTCGCAGGATCTGTACCAGCCGACGCAGGAAGGCGCGTCGATCACCGGAACGCACCAGTATCCGGGGCTGCGCCTGGTCTGCTACTGGTTCAACTTCGAGTACACCACCGGCGACCATTGGGTCACGTTCTACAAGTACTACTGCCCGCCGGCGTCCGACTACGGCGACGATATCTCGCAATGGGTCGACAACTGCCAGACGCAGGACGGCGTGCAGTTCACGATGACCGGTGATTCGACCAATGTGCCGAAGACCACTGCCGGCGGCACGGCCGAGTGGACCGGTGTCGATGACGGGGACTACACCTTCTCCGAATCGCTGCCCGACGGCTATGGCGAACCGGTGGTGTGGTGTACCCGCTGGGAATACACCCCTGGCGAGTCGTCGGATCAATCGCTCGATCTGTCATCGTTCGAATCGGCCAGCGCTCCGGAAGGATCGTGGGACACCTCGTTCGAGGGCGGACCGTGGCGGGTGGTCTGCTACTGGTTCAACATCCCGAACGACGAGAGCACCATCACGATCTACAAGTACAACTGCGAGTACAAGCCGGCTGGCTACAGCTCGCTCTGGCAGTGGCAGGAAGCCTGCACCAAGTACGGCAACGGGATCACCTTCACGCTCGACAACAGCAATGGCTCGAGTGAAAAGGTGACCGCGGACGGCAAGGTGGCCTGGAGTGATGTGCCCACCGGCGAGTTCACCGTGACCGAAGATCCCGTGGCCGGCTACGGCACCCCGGTGATCTGGTGCGGCTGGACCGCCTACTACAACGGCGCCGTCTACGACGCGTTCCCGCAGCAAATCCAGGGCGCGCCAGGCATCGTCGAGGGCGAGATCTCCTATCCGGGCACCACCTGGTTCTGCTGGTGGTTCAATATCCCGGAGGATCACTCGAAGGTCGTCGTCTACAAGTTCAACTGCCCCGAAGGCGCCCATATCAGCGGTGACCTCGAGGATTACCAGTACGACTGCAAGGAGTACGGCGACGGGGTCGACTTCACCCTCGAGAACTCACAGGGTTCGTCGACCAGGACAGTGAGCAACGGCAGCGCTTCCTGGTACGACGTGCCACAGGGCGACTTCACCCTGAGCGAATCCGTGCCGGAAGGCTACGGCGATGCGCTCTGGTGGTGCGGGTACGTCGGCTACGAGGGCGGTGCGGTCTACGACGGCTTCCCGCAGAAGGTCGACGCACCGGGTGGCGTCTACGAGGGGTCGATCGACTTCGACGTGACGTACTACTTCTGCTACGTCTTCAACTTCCCGGACTACGATCGCGAGATCACGGTCTACAAGTGGTGGTGTCCGCCCGACTGGTCACCGGACTCCGACTCGTATCAGGACTGGAAGAAAGCCTGCTCGGCACCGCTCTCCGGCGTGAGCTTCAACCTCTCGTGGGACGGTGGGTCGTCGTGGAAGAACACGAACCTCTCGGGTCGCGCCAGCTGGTATGGCTACGACCCCGATGAGTACACGTTGACCGAGCAGTACCTGCCCGGCTACGAAGCTCCGTACGTCTTCTGCTCTCTCGATGCGTCGTACGAAGATGGTGCGGCGTACGCCGAGAACTACACCTGGTACGACGTCTCGAACCGGTCGGTGTCGAAGGACCTGGGCGACTACCAGGAGTACAAGTGGACGTGCCACTTCTTCAACATCGAGAAAGGCCCGGGCGACATCACGGTCTACAAGTGGAACTGCCCGCCAGGCTACGATCCGCACGCCTGGAACGCTGATCCGACCAGGGACTGCTCGCAAGCCCGGAACGACGTCGACTTCGTGCTCGATCGGCCGACCGGACCGAACGTGATCCGGACGACTGGTGATGACGGCAACGGCGCGGTCTTCTTCGGAGATCTCGATCCCGGGTACTACGTCGTCACCGAGAAGGTGCCGTCCGATACCGAGTACGTCTTCATCTGGGATTGCTACGGTGGGGACATCCCCGCGGTGCATCCGACCCCGCTACAGTGGGGCAAGACGCTCAATCTCAAGGTTGCCGGTGGCGATCACATCGTCTGCCACTGGTACAACGTCCCCTATCCGGAAGACGGTTGGGTGACGCTCTACAAGTACCAGTGCTGGACGAAGACCTACACCAGCGACGTTGACTGCGAGATCTACGAGTTTGGCGCGTCGTTCGAGCTGTCTGCGGCCGAAGGTGGCGCCAGCCAGGGCACGGGCACCACGAACTCGGGTGGAACCTACACCTGGAGTGGGCTCGACGAAGGCGCCTACGACCTCGAAGAGATCAGCCACCAGCCGTGCAAGATCACTTCGACCAAGGTCTCGGAAGATGGCGACGTCTGGGTCGATGCCGGCAAGGAAACGATCGTCAAGGTCTACAACTGCGCGCCACCGGGCGAGAAACCGACCCCAGGCGGCAAGGTCCCGACCAAGTACCCGAATACCGGTGTCGGTGACACCAGCGTGATGCCGGTCAGCCTGGCCCAGGACGACGGCGATGATGAGGATGCCTCGGATGACGAGGACTCCCAGGTCATCGAGCCGGACGACGCCGAGGCCAGTCCGGACGACGAGATCACGCCCGCCGAGTTCTATAACATCGCCTGTATCCAGGCAGATGATGACGAAGGTGGCGACGGCAACGGGAATGGCAATGGTGACGGCCAGGGCTCTGGCAACGGTGATGGCTCCGGCAACCAGAACGAGGACGACAACGGCAGCGATCTGCCGCCGTTCCTCCAGGGCACCAGCAGCGATGAAGCCGACCAGCCGGCCGATGACGAGGAGGCCAGTGACGACGGGAGCGACGAGGACCAGGCGGCCACCACGGACGACGAGTGCGTTCGTGGCGCCCTCCCGGATCAGGTCGTGATCGACGCCGCCGATGTCAACCATCCGGTCGAGTTCCTCGAAATCGTCGACGGCGTGATGCAGCCTCCGTCCGGCCCGCAGTACGTGAGCTGGTACAAGGAGACCGCTCGCCTCGGCGAACAGAACAACATCGTGATCGCGGGTCACGTCAACTGGTGGGGCGTGCCGCAAGGGCCGTTCTATGGCCTGATCGGCCTCCAGGAAGGCGACACGATCCAGATCACCGGCGACGACGGAAAGATCTACGTCTTCGAAGTGCAGTGGGTGCGTCAGGAAAGCAACCTGGACGCTCCGAATCCCGAAGTCGTCGGTCCGACCGGCGAGGCGACCCTGACGCTCATCACCTGTGGCGGTGAGTGGGACCCCTCGATCAGCGAGTACAACGAGCGGACCGTGGTTCGCGCCATCCAGGTCGACGTGATCGACCCGGCGACGACGGACACCGGCGACGATGACCAGGAAGAGGATGACGGCCAGTCGTTCCCGGCCCCGGTCGCGTTCATCCGCTCGATCTGGACGGAGCGCCTCGCCGCATAACCTGGGGACTGCCGGAGAAGTCGGACCGGAAGTTGCTTCAGGGAATGAGCGCCACCCCGCACGCGATCATCGCGTGCGGGGTGGCTGCGTTCTCGGCTGCGGCGCCGGTGCGCCACTCGAGTCCCTCCGCGGAGCCTGTCTGGCGACGACTACAGGGATAGGGAAGGCATCCATCCGTGATTGTCATTCCGATCGCGTGCGAGGAATCTTCTGCGCCGGATAATGGCCTTCCTCGTTCCATCCACCCGATGCACGCGACGCGCCAACCACCCTCCCGGCCTTCCCGCAAATCGCGCTGTGGAGAAACTCGCCTGGCGCATCGCACCCGGCGAGGCAGCCCTCAACCCGTAACGCCATCAACATGGGTACTCCTACCTACGCGCGATCCCTGGACGTATTGAGCGATTCCCCCGATGCGGCGTCGGAGTCAGTGGCGCATCCTGAGGTCACGCCTTCACATCCGGAGGGCAAGCGTAACCGGACAGGACAGACGCCATGCCAGCCGCCATCGCTCGAACCCGGGTCCTCATCTGCCTGCTCTTCCTCGTCTCCTTCACCCAGGTCTGGAGCGGTCCAGCCGCTGCCCAGCAGTCCGGCATCCTGCCGGTCCTGCACTCGGTCTTGACGACACCACCGTCTGCCGGTCTGGTCGTGGTGCACGGCACTGGGTTCACCCCAGGAGGCCTCGTTTCCATCGTGCTGTACGACAGCTGGGGACATGACGCCTACGTGCCGGTGCGAACGGTGGCCAGCCTGGGACAGTTCGGCCCCAACGGGAGCGCCGACCCGGCACACGGCTATGTTGCGCCAGGTTCGATCGCCGATCTTCTCGATCTCGCATCGGACACGGTCTATGGACCGAATGGCAGCCTCGATCCCGCCAGCGGCTATGTTTCCGGCGGTTCGAACGCGGGGACTGCGGCCCTGCGGTGCAACGCGGAGTTGATGGTTCGTGCCTACGACCACCGGACGGGAACCTGGACCGATACGATCGATATCGTGGCTGAATGCTGAGTCCGCCCGTACAGGCGCTTCCTGGCCGCCTCGCCGCGAGGTCGTGATCCCCCTCGCGACGCGGCGGTCAGGGGGCGGCTGTACGAGCCGATCAAACAGGAGGTGCCCCGGATTGAGATCCGGGGCACCTCCTGTTTGATCGGGCGTTGATCCCGGTTGCGTTCACGGTCAG
>CAZSUN010000132.1:0-9143 GCA_964610045.1 uncultured Sphaerobacteraceae bacterium | reverse complement strand
ATGTGAGACAGATTGCCGCTTGAGAGCGTGTCTGGAAATCTCCCGCGCCGCCTTCGTAGAGGCGATCCTCCGTAATCGCCCTGAGACGTGGCAGGGACGGATTTCGCGGTGGATATGGGCGGGCCATTCCCCGTCTCAGACACCATCTGATGCCGAGCCCGGGTGAACAATCGCGCATCCTTTTTGAGGGGACAACGAAGGGGGCACCTGTTGTGGTGGACCGCGCACGGTTCGCCCGGCGGCGATGTTCCACCACGACCTACCCGGAGTCGGTATGAATTACACCGCACTGAGGTAGACCGCGCAGATAGGGTAGGGACAGCCCAGGCGCTCCGCGCCGTGTGGCTGTCCGTTTCGTCATGTGGTCAGCTTTCCAGCAAATCTGGTTCGACGCGAACCAGCATGGCGACCGAATGCGGGAGCAGGTGTTCCGCCCCCTCGATGTCGACCCGGACCGGTCCCTCGAACGGCATTTGCTCCAGCACCGATAGCCGGATGCCGGGGCGAACGCCTCGTTCGGTGAGGTAGGCCAGGCGAGCGGGGTCGCGATCGCTCACCCGGCTGATCTGGCCGACATTACCTGCCGGGAGTTCCGTCAGGGCCGTGTCGTTGACGGTGGGAAGATGGCCATCCCGGCCGGGAATCGGGTCACCGTGCGGATCGAATTCCGGATAGCCGAGGGCACGCTCCATCCGTGCTTCCAGCTCCTCCGACACATGATGCTCCAACCGCTCCGCCTCGGCATGCACCTGTTCGAGATCGAAACCCAGCGCCTCACTCAGGTACAGCTCGAGCAGCCGGTGGTGACGAATGACCTCCAGCGCCACTCGCCTGCCGGAATCGGTCAGCGCAATCCCCCGGTACGGGCTGTGGACGACGAGGTTCAAGTCGTCCAGCCGCTTCACCATGTTCGTGACGGACGGCTGGCTCAGGCCAAGTTCCTCGGCCATCCGCTGCGTCGTGATCGGCCCACCCTGGGTTTCCAGGTGGTACGCGGCCTTGAGATAATCCTCCATCGCGCTGGTCACACGCGGATCAGCGGAGGAGTCGCCGGGTTGCAGCGTCACGTCAGTCATTGCGGGGTCCGTTCTCCCGGCGGTCTGGTAGGCCAGAGTCGACCGGGCCGAACCGGCCAACTCCGCAAGGTCACCTCACAGGTTGCACTGCCAAGAGGGTACCATCTGGCGTGGTTTCCAGTTGTCGCCGGGCGAGGGCATCGCGGACTGCCCGTTGGGTCGTGCCGCGCGCCCAGCCGAAGTCCTGGTCGAGGCTCGCGGGGTCGACGCCGTGTGGTTTGGCCGCGATGTGGGCAACGAGCAGTTCGCGCAGGAACGACTGGCGTTGCCGCTGCCGCATGGCGAGCCGGGCGACCAGTCCTTGTGACGGCGAGAACAACCAGGTGAGCCCGAAACCGATCCCCAGCACGGTGGCGATGGAGCCCGCGATTGATCCGTTGATTGCCCAGGCGAGCCAGTACCCGGCGATAGCGGCAGCCATCCCGATCGCCATCGAGAGTCCCAACAGCACCGGCAACCGCCGGGTCAACAATTGGGCGGTTGCGGCAGGAACGATCAACATCGCGACGACGAGGATGGCGCCGACCGCATCGAAGGCGACCACGGTGGTGGCCGAGACGGCGGCCATCAGGATGTAGTGAATCACCACCGGCGAGATGCCGATCGCCGCCGCGAACCCGGCATCGAAGGTCGTCAGTTTGAGCTCCTTGTACAGCAGGAACACGAGCGCCAGGTTGACTGCCAGCATCGCACCCATCGTCCAGAAAGCCCGGTTGCCGAGATCAATGCCGAAGAGTTCGAGCCGGTACAGGGGTGTATAGGCGATCTCCCCGTACAACACGGCATCGACATCGATGTGCACCGTGCTGGGAAACCGGGAGATCATGAACACCCCGAGCGCGAACAGGAACGGGAACACCAGACCGATCGCGGCATCCTCCCGCACCAGTCCGGTGCGTTGGATCCAGGCGACCAACGCTACCGTCAGGAGACCGACCGAGCCTGCCCCGATCGTCATCAGGAGCGGGGCGCGCGAGTGCGTCAGCCAGAACACGATCACGATGCCGAGCAGGACGCTGTGGCTGATCGCGTCGCCCAGCAAGGCGAGCCGCCGGAGGACGAGGAAAGCGCCGATGAGACCGCAGGATGCCCCCACGAGGGCGCCGACGATCATGATGGTCGTACCAGCGTTCATGAAGGGGTTCCATGGTGAATGGTGGGGGCGAGTGCCGCCTGGAATTGCCGCGCTCGTCGCCGGCGCATCCGGACGGTGGAGACGACTCCCCGGCCGGGCGCGAACAGGAGCGAGACGATCACGATCAGCGATGCCGCGATCACGATCATGGGTCCGGTTGGAAGCCGGTCGACGAGACTGCTGAGGACCGCTCCGGTGACGCCAGCCAGCATCCCGAAGATGCCGGACAGGACGACCATGCCCGAGAGACTACCGACCCACTGGCGGGCTGCTACTGCTGGCGCGATCAGCAGCGAGACCATCAGGATCACGCCCACGGTCTGCAACCCGATCATAACGGTCATCACCAGCAACCCCGCCAGCACCGCGCCCAGTATCCCGGTGCGCACACCGATGGTGGCCGCGAACGCGGGATCGAACGCCAGCAGTTTCATCTCCTTGAACAGGAGTGCAACCATGCCGAGTGCAATCGCCGCGACGATCGCCATTGTCCGCACGTCGGTCGGAAGGATGGTTGCTGCCTGGCCGAAGATGAAGCGATCGAGCCCGCTCTGGCTGGCATTCCCGGTGTGCTGGATATGGGTAAGTAGCAGGATACCGAAACCAAAGAACACGCTCAGCACAATGCCGAGCCCTGTTTCCGGCTTGATGATCGAATTGTGCGTGATCGCGATCAGGACCCCGACCCCGGCCAGCCCGGAAATCGCGCCGCCGATGAGCAGCAGCTCGCTCGATCTCGTCGCGGTCAGCATATACATCAGGCAGATGCCGGGGAGGGCGGCGTGCGCCACCGCATCACCGATCAGGCTCTGCCGGCGCAGGACGGCGAAGCATCCCAGCACGCCACTGGTCACGCCAAGGATGATCGAGCAGAGGATGACATTGCGAAGCGTTGCATCCCAGGTGATCTCCAGCCCGAACAGGTCGAAGGTCGTCACTGGAGGAATGCCGTGGTGGTCTGCATTTCGGAGCCGGTCCGGCGCAATGCGGTCGCGGGATCGGATCCGGCTGCCACTCGCGGCTGGTAGGTGCGGCGAAGGTTCTCCTCGGTGAAGACCTCGTCAACCGGACCTGCCGCAATGCGCTCCACGTTGAGCAGTGCGACATCATCGAAGTAGCCGCGAACGGAATCGAGATCGTGATGGACGGCAATCACCGTCTTTCCGGCGTCGCGTACTTCGTGCAAGAGCCGGACAATTGCGCGTTCGGTCACCGCATCGACGCCGACGAACGGCTCGTCCATCAGGTAGAGGTCGGCTTCCTGCGCCAGTGCGCGAGCGAGAAACACCCGCTGCTGTTGCCCGCCGGAAAGCTGGCTGATCTGTCGTGTCGCGAAGTCGGCCATGCCGAGTTTGGACAGGCACTCCTCGGCGATCTCTCGATCCAGCTTGCCGGGGCGCCGGAAGAGACCAAGCCGTCCGTACCGCCCCATCGTCACCACGTCGAGTGCGTTGGTCGGGAAATCCCAGTCGACAGAGCCGCGCTGGGGGATATAGGCGACCTGGTTGCGGACCTTGTTGAAAGGCTGGCCGAGCACGCGGACCGTGCCGGCGGAAAGCGGCACGAGTCCAAGGATCGCCTTCAGCAGGGTGCTCTTGCCGGCGCCGTTGGGGCCGACGATCGCCGTCGCAAATCCGGTCCGGATGTCGAGGTCGACATCCCACAGCACCGGCGATTCGTTGTATGCCACTGTCAGGTCCTGAACCTGGATGGCGGGTGGTGTCTCCAGGACACCGCGTGGGAGTATCTCTCCGTGGCCGACCTTGACTGAATTTGAGTCTGGATTCGTCACGAGTTTACTCCCGTCAATCCACGGACGATCGCTTCGACGTTGTAGTGGAACATGCCGAGGTAGGTACCTTCCGGGCTGTCGCTGTCTCCAAGCGCATCGGAGAACAGCGGATCGCCGATCGAGACTTCCCAGCCGCGATCCCGGGCCGCCACCTGCACCGCCTCGATGGTGCGTCGCGGGACACTGGTCTCCACGAAGATGGTCGGCACCTGCCGGTCCACGAGGAGGTCGGCGATCCGCTGGACATCGCGGATGCCCGCCTCGGTCGAGGTGCTGATGCCCTGGAGACCCACGACCTCGATGTCATAGGCACGACCGAAATAGCCAAAGGCATCGTGAGCGGTGACGAGCACCCGTTGCTGGTCCGGAATCGAACCCAGTTCCCCCTCGGCCCAGGCGTGGAGTTCGGTGAGTTGCGTTTGGTACGCCTCCGCGTTTTCCGTGTATGTCGCGCTACCGTCAGGATCGATCTGACCGAGCGCAGTGGCCGCTGCGGTGGCGCAGTACGACCACAGGGTGGGGTCGAACCAGACGTGCGGATCGGGGTTGCCCTCGAAGTTCTCCGGAGTCGTCAACAGGTCGTGCGGGATGCCCTCGCCGACCGCGACAACCGGTCGTCGCTCGCCAAGCTGTTCCAGCACCTCACCCAGCTTTCCTTCGAGGTGCAACCCTTGGTAGAAGATCGCATCGCTGTCGATCAGGGTGATCACATCCTGTTCGCTGGCCTTGTAGAGATGCGGATCGACTCCTGGACCCATCAGGGCGGTGACGGAAACCCGGTCACCCCCGATGTTGCGGAGCAGGTCGCCAACCTGGCCGGTAGTGGCGGCAATGGTGAGTCGGTCGTCCCCGGCGGCGACAGGTCTCGCGGAGACCGGCGATGCCAATCCCAAGGATGCAACTGCCATTAGGGCAAAGGTCCGGCGGGAAAGCCTTGTCGGATTGGTGTGACCGTGTTTAGGTAGACGCATCAGGAATTTCACAATCAGTCAACGACGATGTTCACCAGTGCTAAATTAGCATAGGCTAAAATATCCCGTCAAGCGAACGGGACGGGCCATCGCAAAAAAACCGGTTGGTTGGGATCGCGCAATGCACGCGCCCATGGGAACATGCGATGTCCGGATTGCCCGTCCGCACCGGAAGGTTCGACATCAGCATGGCGACGCTATATACCCCAGGGCTTTGGTGACGATGCGTCGAGACACCATGCGGCTGCTTCCCGGAATCGCGGCGATCGGACTCACGCAGGTCATTGGCTGGGGGGCGACCTTCAACCTGCCCGGTGTACTGGGCGAACCCATCGCCACCGATCTCGGCTTCAGTCTCACCATTGCCCTCCTGGGGCCGACGGTGATGCTCGTCGTCCTCGCCGGGGTCTCCTGGTTTCTGGCGGGAACGTTCGAACGTTTCGGCGCACGATCGGTCATGACGGCCGGCACGATCCTCGCCGCACTCGGCCTGTTGCTGCTCGCGGCGGCGCAGGAACGGGTCAGTTACCTGTTCCCGTGGGTCATCCTCGGGGTTGCCGGGGCAGGTATCCTGACCACCGCCGCCCAGATCGCCGTAGCCGAGATCGCGGGCGACGATGCCCGTCAGGGAATCGGCATCCTGGCGCTCTTCAGTGGTCTTGCCTCCACTATCTTTTGGCCACTCACCAACGCCCTCCACGACGCCATCGGCTGGCGCGAGACACTGGTTGTCTTTGCCGCGAGTTTTGTCCTGGTTTGCCTGCCGCTGGTCCGGTGGGCGATTCCGCCGCGTGTCACCTCCGTGAGGGAGCCCGGCACCTCAACCTCCGGCAGTGATTCGACCCTTGATGTAAGGTCATTCTGGTTGATGGCCGGGGCGATCGCCGCGAATGGCTTCATCACCTGGGGATTCTCGCTCACCCTGATTCCCCTCTTCGAGGATCGCGGGCTCACGCGAACCGAAGCAGTGGCCATTGCCTCGTCGCTTGGACTCGTGCAGATCGCCGCACGGCTGGTGGACGCACTCGGGGGCAATCGCTGGAGTGGTCTCACCACCGGACTTATCGCATCCGCGACGCTTCCAGCCACCTACGCCCTGTTGCTCGTCGGCAGCGGACGCACCGCCATCATCGCCTTTGTCGTCCTCTATGGCCTCGCCGGCGGGACGATGGCCATCGCGCGAAGCACGATCCCCCTCGCGGTCTTCCCGCGGGCAGCGTACGCTCGTGCTTCGGCCCGATTGGCGCTCCCCATGAACCTGGCGTTCGCCACCGCGCCGCCGGTCTTCGGCGTGATCCTGACGCGCGCGGGTGCTGACCTCGCCCTGATCCTGGCGATCGTCCTGTCGACAGTTGCGCTGTCACTCCTGATCGGCCTGCGACGACGAACCACATCGCATGCCGCAAACGTTGGCGCGTAGGCCGGTCGCGACCCGGGAACCAGTCTGCTACCACGATTGCGACGGTGTACCTACCACTCTGAGCGGGTCAGGAGGGGTGTGGGTCAGGGGTTGGGCATAACGTCAGCGACGTGTGGCTACCCTTCCTTCCGCAATCGATCTCCCCGTAATCCGCTCGCGATAGCCTCGGGTCGTGCAAATGTCCCGCATGTTTCAATCAAGGCCGTGCCGGACCGCCCAGGTGGCGGCAGCCGTGCGCGTTTCGAGCCCAAGTTTGGCGAGGATGTGGAGGACGTGGTTTTCGACCGTACGCTCACTGATGGAGAGTTCACCGGCGATCAGCCGGTTGGACAGTCCGGTGGCAACGAGCTTCAGGACCTCCAGTTCGCGCGGCGAGAGGCCCGTCGGTGCGGCCAGGACTCCTGGCTGTGTCGCCTGCGCCAAATCCCTGGCGAGATCCAGGAGTTCATCGATCGACCGCACTCGTCCGGCTACCTTCTCCAGGTTCGAGGGAGTGACCCCGAGTCGACGCGCGAGGTCGGCCATTGCAGCGTCGTGGACTGGCTGGTCGTGCGTATGTGCGGGCAACTCGTGCACCGCCACGAGAAGTGTCCTCGCTGTTGTCGCTCGATCGAGTGACAGGGCGACACGGCCCAACTCGGTGATTGACGCCCGGATCCCGCCAGGATCGTCATCCGCAACGTAGGCTTCCGTGCTTTCGATCAGGAATCCAACCGCGCCGACCGGGTCAAGCGAGTCCAGGCGAAGCCGCCCAGCGACGAGTGAGAGCCACGATAAGTTGTGCGGGTTCCCGCTTGTACGGGCACATGCAACAGCTGATTCCGCAAGGCGTGATGCCTCCGGGATGTCCCCCATGTCCCGGGCGTTGTTCGACAGGCACCCCAATGCCATCGATGCGTGATTCGCGGCATTGCGGACACTGCTGGCGGCTTCGAGTGCGCGCTCCAGCCACAGTCTGGCGCATTCCAGATCACCATTGCGTTGTGCGAGGCGTCCGATCTGGAAACACGCCCAGTAGATCCCGTACGGATACTCCTGCTCCTCTGCGAGAGCCAGGAGTTCCTCCGCGACACGGAGCGACGCATCGGGACGACCAAGCATGTTGTTGAGCGCGCCGGCGCCAATGAACGCCTCGCCAATGGCACTGACCGGAAGGTCCTCCCGGTGAGGCAAGGTGCGATCGATCCAGTCGAGGCCTTCTTCGACACCTTCGGTCCATGACTTGCCGTTGATCGCATGAGTGGGCCACCAGGTACGCCAGAGCGCCCCGGCAAGTCGGATCGCCGTCTCCCAATCACCTGAATCACCTGCCCAGGCCATGGCGGTGCGACAGTTGTCGCGCTCGGCCACCACACGATCCCTGGTGACGGTTGCGTAGGGTCCGTCGTACGCGGGAATGGCAGATTCCGCCAGGACGAGGAAGAAAGCCGCGTGCCGGTTCCGCAACGCATCACGCTCACTGGCAAAATCCAGCCGTTCTTCCGCGAACTCCCGGATGATGACCGGGAGACGGAACCGGGCATCATCGGCCGGTCCCGGTATCCGGCGCGCGAGCCCGGACGAAACCAACCGCGACACCCCGTCCAGGGCATCGAGGCCGTCATTGCACACCTGACCGGCAGCTTCCAGTGAAAATCCGCCCGAGAACACCGCGAGCCGGCGCAGGAGGACCTGATCGGTGTGTTCGAGCAGCTGATAGCTCCAGGCAACCGTATCCCGCATCGTTTGCTGCCTTGCAGGCGCGTCGCGCGGGCCCCCTGTAAGAAGTGACAGTTGCCGATCGAGGCGCGAGAGCAGATCCGGTAGGGGAAGGAGGGCCACTCGTGACGCCGCCAGTTCGATTGCGAGCGGCAGGTATTCCAGGCGATCGCAGATGGAGGTCACCCATTCACCGTGGTCGTGAAAGTCCGGACTTACGGCGCGGGCACGTTGCGCGAACAGCTCGGTCGCGTCTCCGGGAGTGAGGGGCGGTACCGGATAGACCTGCTCCGCTGCGATGCCCAGCGACACCCGGCTGGTGCAGAGCATGGTGAGGTGCTGGCTGGCGAGCAGGAGATCGGACAAGAATGACGACGCCTCCGTCAGGTGCTCCAGATTGTCGATGATCAGAAGCATCCTGCGCTCACGGAAGTGGTTCCGCATTCGTTGCGGGAGAGAGAGTCCCGGATCATCCGGGATGCCTGACGCCTGAGCCACGCGCGCGGGAATAGTGGCCGGGTCTGTCGTTGCGTCGAGGCCAACGAATGCCGTACCGTCAGGGAATCCCGACTTCAGGTGGCCAGCGGCGTGCAGGGCCAGGCGGGTCTTCCCGGCCCCTCCTGGGCCCGTGAGCGTGAGGAGTCGAATGTTCGGGTTACCAAGGAGACTGGTGACCGTTTCGACTTCGTGATGCCTGCCCACGAATGTCGTCGCCGGCCGCGGCGGTGGAGCCAGGACGATATCCCTCGGGACGAAGTGGATCGGCGAGGCTTCAGGTGGTTGGCTGATTGGTTCGCTCATCAGGCGCCATACCGCTCGCTGCTCAAATCAGACTGATCCCAAAAAACATCATGAACTGTCTGAGGAATGATGTCAACATAAAAACCTCAAAACGAGAGCGAGCCGTCCTGCCCCGCGCGTTGTGCATCTCCTCTCTTCCCTGCGACCATTCTGGAGGCCATGCAAACCCAACACGAACCATGGCCATCCTTTTGGGGACGGCCATGGTTCGCGATTCCAGATTTGCCAGGTCTGGCTAGAAATCGAAGGG
>CAZSUN010000131.1:2853-9236 GCA_964610045.1 uncultured Sphaerobacteraceae bacterium | reverse complement strand
CCGCACCATGCCATGACCATCTCATGAGCCCCGTAGCCGAGGTCCAGGCGGCGCACAGGTGAGTGGCACATCGGAGTACTCGCTGCGCCGCGCGTGCCCTCCTCATCATCCGGCGTCGTGAGGGAGGACACGCGGCGGCAGGCCAGATGCTTGCTGCGCGGTCGGATGTGCCGCCTTGGTCCTCCCCATCTCATAGTCTTCAGGAGACCCCACCCAATGACGCAAGCCACCGATATCGTCCTCAACGGCGACGCCTACATGCTCGCGCCCGGCCCCGGCAGACCCACCTACACCCGCTCGCAGGACGGCGCCGGCGAGGGCCGTACCGGACGCATCGCCCAAACCGATTTCTTCGGCGGCACCCGCCGCCCTTTCCAACTCGAAAACGACCGGGGATGGGCGTCGCTCAACACCGGCCCCGCCTTCAACGGCCAGGGTGTGCAACCGTGGCCGTTCCGTCACGACGACGCCATGCCCGGAGCCGCCCCGGTGTTCGACCCGGGCTGGCCCTACCCCTCGGCAGTCATCCGCGATTACGTCTACGTCGGGGTGGGGCAGTATCTCTACCGCACCGCCTCGATCTCCGGTGGCGTGTGGTCGGCACCCACCCAGGTCTACGACGGCGGCAGCGGCAACATCATCACCGGCATCTGCTACTACGGCGGCAACCTGCTGCTGGCGTTCGGGGGCACGAAGGACATCACCCACGTCGTCTACCCGAACGCCACCTCACCGGCGGTCCTGTTCAGCGGCGAGCGCGGCACCCACCTCGTCTCCTACCAGGGGTTCGCGGTGTGGGATGACGCCCGGCCGGCCTGGATCCCGAACACGATGCGGATGGTCAACGGCTCGAGCATCGAACAGCGCTTCGCCGATTCCCCGATCCGGCGGATCGCGACCGCCCAGGCCGATGTCATCGTCGCCACCAGCGCGGCGGTCTACGCCTTCCGGGGCCGGGTCGGCAAGGTGACGGCGGCAAACCCCTCACCCCCGCCCGACTACACCGAATTCGACCGCTGGTCGGGCGATCTCAACCCATTCTTCCAGCACGGCACCGCAACCGCCTCCGACGACTACCGCTTCATTCTCGGGTTCGGCGGCAGGACCTACGCCTGGGTTGCGAAAACGGTGATGGAACACGACCCGAACGGAGACCGGGCGGGCTGGAAGGACGCCGGGCTGACCGGCCAGGCGTGTCATGGCGCCTGTGTCGCCGCCGGCTACCTGATCGTGGCAATCACCTCGCTGACCGGAATCGAGGAACTCTGGGCATTCGATGGGTCCGGCTGGTGGCAACTGGCGACGAGCCCGTCGACCCGCTTCCTGCAGCCGGTGCCGCTGGCTGGAACCGGCGCTTACGACCTGATGGTGCCACGGGCCGGTTCGCGCGAGATCAGCCTCTACCGCCTCGTACCGCGGTCGAGCACGATCCACACCTGGCCGGCCGCCGATGCATCCGCCTGGTACGCCAGTTCGATGATCGATGCCGGGGAGCGCGACAAGCAGAAAGCCTGGCGCAAGATCGGGGCGGTCTTCGCGGCCCCGGAGCGGTTGGGATGGACAGGATCGACCGACGCCGTGTCGGTCCAGCTGCGGCATTCCACCGATGCCGGCGCGACCTGGTCGGGACCTGCGCCAACGACGCTGCCGCTGCCATCGCTGGCGAACCACAACCTCGCGCTGGAAGCGGACATCGCCTCCGATGGCGCCGTCTCCCGGTTTATCCAGTTGCGGCTGGACTGGACCTCGGTCACGGAATGGGCGCCGGTGCTGGTTGGCCTCTGGACCGAGTACGAGGTGCTCGACTCCCCGGCAAGACGGCGGCGCTGGTCATTCAGCGTCGTCGCCCAGGATCAGGTGATCGACCGCGACGACGCACCGCTGTCCCGAACCGGCCGCGAAACGATCGCCGAACTTTGGCAGCACTGGGAGACCGGCACGACCCTGCCGTTCCGCGACATCGATTACGACGACGACCCGGTCGAGCGCCGGGTCCGGATCGTGGGAATCAGCGAGCAGGTGACGCTGCCGCACCGGTCGGCGGCGTGGGGCGACGCGCTCGTCTCGCTGACGCTGGTGGAAGTGTGAGGTGAGGAGTAAGGAGACAGAAGTGAGAGCGGAGTAAAACGGGATCCTGGATGTCAATTTTCCTCTCTTCTCACTCCTCCGTTCTCACTTCTCGTCACGCCACGCGGTGTCGGGCCCACTCGTCCTTCGACAGGCCGATCTCGCAGCGGCGGCAGGCCGCGATCAACTCGATCCGGTCCGGATCGCGCAGGCGCTCCTCGGTCGGCAGACGAAGCTCGATCAGTTCCAGCGGCAACCCGCACCGCGGGCAGCGAAACCGATCCAGCGTCAGCCGCTCGTGATCCAGGAAATCCTCGTACTCGATGTCGCGCTCGTCGGTGCGATCGAACCGTGCCATGCCTGCCTCCTTGCGGGCTCGCCATTCGAACATATGTTCTCTTTGTAGCACGGCAACCCCGATTCCTCAACCTCGGAAACGCCTTTTCGATCGTCCGGACCTAGCCCGCAACGCCCTGATCCGGGTTTGCTGAGTCCCGTATTGGTCAATGCACCTTGGAGGGATATGTCGCCTCCACTGCCGGCCCCGGGTGAACGCGTGTGGATGGTCATGCGTCGTCAGCGGCGACCTGGTCGCCACACGCTCGATGACGCGACAAGGACCGACACGCGGTCGGTCCCTACGAACGACCGGCCGGTCACCCCGATCCGGAATAACCTGGCGGCTGTCCGCTCCGTTCCTGCCTTCTGGAGGATGCCCGATGACGTTTCCCGATACGTTCCTGCTGATCGCCGGGGTGCCACTGATCGCGATCGTGCCACTGCTGGTCGAGCTGGCGAAGCAGCACGGATTGCCGGTGCAATCGACGGGGATCGCCGCAATCGGGTTCGCGACCGCGCTGCTGGCCATCGCCGGGATCGCGCTCGGCGAACCGGTCTCCATTGCCACGGTCGCCCGCTGGCTGATCGGCGGCATCGTCTACGGCCTGGCCGCCGCCGGGCTCTACTCGCAGCGGCAGATGCTTACCGGCACCCCCAACGATGCCTGACCGGACCCAGCCGGATTGCGCAAGTCTCGGGAGGGGTGCGGACCGTGTGTCCGCCCGCAGGGGGTGGCGAGGGCTGGGTTCACCATCACGAAATGGCAAGCACGCGAGACACCTGCGCGGCGAACGCGCCGTCGAGGAGATCGACCAGTGCATCCGCCGGGTCACTCGTCCATCGGTCACCCGGCTTCCAGTGGTGAAGCTGCACGAGGTGCCAAAGTGCTTCGTACACCTCCAACCGCTCGACCAGCCTGGGATGGGAGAACAACGCGGGATATCCCTGCCGGAAGGCATCAATGAAGGCACGGGCGTCTGATCCGGTCCCGAAATCGGCATGGAGCGAACGAACCAGCATGTCCAACTCGACATCGGCCGGACCGGGACGGCTGCCCTCGTAATCGATGAGGCCGGTGATGCCCTCGCCATCGACCAGCACGTTCCTGAGGTGGAGATCGGTATGGAGGAACACGTCCGGCTCGCCGCCGACGGCGGACATCCGCCCTGCGACGAACGTCGCAAGTCGCTCCAGCACCTCCGCCGCATCGGGGCGGATCGCCGCCGCGCTTTCGATCAGGAGGGGCGCGGCATCCGGTGATGCGTGATAGGCATCGCGCCACCGCTGCATCCGCATCGCATCCTCGACCCACGGATTCGCCATCCACGGTGATGGCGGGAGGATATGCAGCCGTTTGACGATCCGGGCCAGGCTGCCTGCGACCCGCTCCCGTGCCGGTTCCGACAGCGATGCCCAGGCCAGGTCAAGCCGCTCGCCCGGCAACCGTTCCAGGATGAGGTACTCGCCGCCGCCAGCCCGCGGCCCCTGCGCCACGACCTTTGGATGCGGGATCTCGCTGGGCAGGTGGGCAAGCACCCGCGCCTCGTGCGCGAACGCCAGTGGGAACCGCCCCTCGTTGAGCCGGACGACCACCGCCGGCGTCATCATCACCAGGTTGGCGAACCCACCCGCCAGGCTGATGTCATCCGTACCAAGACCGTATGTGTGCAGAATGTCGCGGACCTCTCGCGTATTGATCGAATCGCTATTCATGCAACCTCATCCCAAACATGCATTGCTCGTAACGGGTTCAGCGGTCGACACTCGCCGCTGGTCTGCCGTTCCCCCTATCATGCGTGCATGAAGATTCTCTCGCGATCCACCTCACCAGCGACGCCGCCGCCTTCCGGGACGCCCGACGACCCTGTCCAGCACGCGCACGCGCTGGAGTTGTTGCGCGCCTGCACCGCCAACCCCGATGCCACCTTTCGCGACGACCAGTGGGACGTGATCGATGCCCTCGTCAACCGGCGCGAGAAGGTGCTGCTGGTGCAGCGCACCGGCTGGGGCAAATCGGCCGTCTACTTCATCGGCGCCAAACTGCTGCGCGAACAGGGTCGCGGCCCCACGATCATCGTCTCACCACTGGTCGCGCTCATGCGCAACCAGGTACAGGCCGGCAAACGGATGGGGCTCCGGATCGGCGCCCTCCACGCCGGGACGAACGACCGCTTCGACACCTTCGTCGACCTGGTCGAAAGCGACCGCGTGGATATCCTCCTGATCTCGCCGGAGCGATTCGCGAACCCCCGGTTCGTCGAAAACCTGCTGCCGCTTCTGATGGAGCGCATCGGGCTCCTGGTGATCGACGAGGCCCACTGCATCTCCGACTGGGGGCATGATTTCCGGCCCGATTACCAACGGCTGGCGAACATCGTTGCCCAGCTACCCCCGAACAGCCCGCTGCTGGCCACCACGGCCACCGCCAACGACCGCGTCGTCGCCGATGTCGCGGCCCAACTCGGCGATGTCCGGGTTTCGCGGGGGCGGCTGACCCGGGAAAATCTCGCGCTGCAGGTGATGCCCACCATGAGCGCGGTCGAACGCCTAGCCTGGCTGGCCGGGACGATCCCCGGGCTCCCCGGCAAGGGCATCGTCTACACCCTCACCCAGGCCGATGCCGAACGGGTAGCCACCTGGCTGATCGGTCGCGGCATCAGCGCCCACGCCTACCACGCTGATGTCGTCACGCAGGCCCACCCCGACGCTGCCGAGGCCAAGCAGTGGCTGGAGCAGGAGTTCACCAGCGGCGACCTGAAGGTGCTGGTCGCCACCACCGCGCTCGGCATGGGCTACGACAACCCGGATATCCGCTTCGTCGTTCACTACCAGTGCCCGGGCTCGATCATCGCCTACTACCAGCAGGTGGGCCGGGCCGGACGTGGCCGCGACGGCGCGGTGGGCGTACTGATGTCGGGCCCGGAAGACGCGCAAATCCACGAAACCTTCCGGACCCGCTCGCTGCCGACCGCCAACGATGTCGTCCGTATCCTCGGCGTGCTGGCCGAATCCGATGGGTTGACCTCGACCCAGGCCATGAGCCGGGTGAACATCCCGAAGGGCCGCCTCGACCAGGCGCTGCGCTACCTCTCGGTCCGGCGCCCCACCCCGGTCATCCGCGACGGTTCCCTGTGGCGGCGGACCCCGGTGAAGTGGGACCCGTCCTATGTCGACCTGCGCGACGAATTGATCCGCGTCCGCGAAGGCGAGTGGAACGAGATCCAGGCCTACCGCCGCCAGAAATCCGGCTGCCTGATGCGCACCCTGCTGCTGGCGCTCGACGACCCTGCCCCACCGGATCGGTGCGGCATCTGCCAGCACTGCCGGGGATCGCTGCCGGTCCCGCACGAACCCGATCCCGACCTGATGCACGAGGCCTACCGGTTCACATCGCGCATGGCGCCGAACGTGATCGCGCCCCGGCAGATGATCCCAAAGGATTCGATGCCGGTGTACGGGTTCTCCACCCGGATCCCGAAACCCCTGCAGGCGGAACCCGGCCGCGCCCTCGGCCACGGTGGCGACGACGCGATCGGCGACCGGGTGCTGCTCTCGAAGGCGATCGGCTCGTTCGAGCCGGACCTGATCGAGGCGGCGGCGACGTTCATCCGGGAGACTTGGCGACCGAACCCGGAGCCCGCCTGGGTGACCTTCGTCCCGTCGCGCCGGCACCCAAGTCTGGTGCCCATGCTGGCGCGGGATCTGGCGGCGAATCTGGGACTCCCCTGCCGTGAGGTGATCGCCAAGGTCCGCGACACCGAGGAGCAGAAGCTCCAGGAGAACAGCGCCCACCAGTGCGCGAATCTCGATGGCGCACTTGAGATCGTCTCGCCGCCGGACGCCGGGCCCGTCCTGCTGGTGGACGACCTGGTGGACTCTGGCTGGACATTCACCGTCCTGGCCATGCTGCTGCGGCAGGCGGGCAGTGGTCCCGTCCATCCCTTCGCAATGGCCAGTTCCCGGCCCCGGGAATCGAC